>JBBSOB010000013.1:0-33717 GCA_038260205.1 Phormidesmidales cyanobacterium | reverse complement strand
TGCATCAACGCATTGCTGGCGGCCTGCGGCTTTAACTTGCGAAAGCTCTATCGCGGCATCCTTGAGTCGCCCGTCACGATTTAGCGATCGCCCGCTGCGACCTGAGGTTTTTCAGGGACGACTAGCTATGCCTGTTAGTTGAAGAACTAGCCTTAATTAACGGGTCGCCTAGAATAATAGTGACGCTTGAATATTAGTGCAACAAAGCCCTGAACCATGATGAATCAAGATGTTTTAGATTATAATAGAGCACTTTCTTTTCTATGAAGTGCCCACATTTCTTTAGTCCACTATCGGTTTTTGGTAATCTACCGGATTTAAGTAAAGAGTTACTGGATTAATTCTTGCAAGGCTAAGTACAGACACCAGAAAATTGCCAGTATTTGATTTCGTTAGCCCTGTTTCCAAACCACATTCAAATGTGTGGATGCCAGGGGGCAAAAAGCCGCTCCAACTTGGAGAACGCCCAAACACCATAATCATAGAAGTTTGACCGTATTCAGCATAATTTTTGTCAAATGAATAGCTAATATGGAAGGTATAACGTTTATCAGAGATAAAATACAATCGATTTTCTCCTGACGATAGGTGCTTTGAAAATTCTTTTATTTCCTTACATTTAAGAATCCAAAATCCTTCAGATAGTCTACCGTTGCATAGCTTGATGACAAGTTCTACATCCTCTTTCTCCCGTCGGCGCTGTTCCGCCTCAGCCATTGTTTTTTGCTCAGAAAAATATTTTTTAATGTCATCAATAAGTCTCTGAGCATCTTGTTTAAACTCGTATCCATTTCTTATAGGAATGGCATTCAGAGAAAGCATTCCTTTTAGAGATTCTGGAAGAGATGTCGATAGAGAAGGAAGTGTAACATCATCAATCGTGACAGGTATTGTCTTTATCTTTCTGTTCAAAGAGATCTCAAGTTCTCTTCTTACCCAGTCAGACGGATCTTGAATTCGGGCGCTTCCGCTAGGATGATCAACTCCTAGCCATCTGTCACCAATGATAGCTATAACTAAATCACATTTATTGATGTGACCTATAATACGAGCCTCGAAGCTATCACCAGCTGCGATGGCTCTGGTATCTAAAAAAATGTCATGCTTTCCTCCTAATGCTCCTGCCAAGTACTCACGGAGTCGTTCAGTCGTTCCAGCGGAGTCTTTACGTCGATAAGAGATAAATATACTCGACATGTTTCTTCAATTGCCTATAAGCTTTTGATTGATCAACTGTCCATATGGTAAATCAAAAATCCGAAATCTCTAGTTACGACGAAATATCCTCAACTTTTACCGTCTTAGGGATAGCAGTCTAGCTATTAATTAAATGTCATATCTGACAATAGTCCGGACAGAAAAAGGAGAGGTTTAGACAGAAAAGCTACCCGGGTATAGGGCGTTAGTAATCACAAAAACACAACACCAGGTAGCTATGGAAACTATCATACAAGGTCTACTGCGTCAGGCAGTAGGCCGCTTAGCAAACCCCGCCGAACCTTTATTGTCACGCTGCTAACGACCATTCATTTGATGGTCGGCAAGGTGAACTTCACTAACCTCCGTCGGTATAGCTCTCTGAGCGAACGGAGTTATCGTCGTCATTACGAAGAGGCGTTTGAGTTTATGGCGGTCAATCGTTGCCTGATTAGCCAAGCTATCGCGCCTGAGCGTTTCCAGGTGAGTGCCATTGACTGTTCGTTCGTGCCTAAGGGCGGTAAAGCGACCTATGGTGTAGACCGCTTTTACAATGGCAAAGCGGGTCGCGCGGAGCCGGGCCTAGAAATCTCAACGATAGCGGTAGTAGATGTTTGCGCATCCATGGCTTACGCACTTTCAGTCCAGCAGACGCCTGCTGAGCCGGACACTGAGACTGAGCCTAATCCGGATGCGATGACTCGCGTAGACCACTATCTAGCTCATGTGGCGGCGACCCGAGCGGCGCTACCGGCCAGTGTTCGGCACTTAGTCGGCGATGGCTTCTACAGCAAACTCAAGTGGGTCAACGGCATCCTGGCATTGGACTTGGAGGCGATCGGCAAACTGCGCCATGACGCGAACCTACAGTACGTCTACGAAGGCGCTCAAAAGGCCAAGGGCGCTCGCCGCAAGTATGACGGCAAGGTTCGCTTCGATGACCTCAGCCGTTGGCACTGCCTCGGTGAGGTCAAGCCTAACGTCAGGCTCTACACCGCTGTGGTGTGGTCAATCAATCTGAAGCGTAAAATCCGAGTGGTCTATCTGGTCAACCAATGTAGCGCTGAGCGCATCTGCACAGCACTGCTCTTCTCAACCGATATAGACCTTGACCCGATTCAGCTCTATGAAGCTTATCGAGCGCGCTTCCAAATCGAATTTATTTTTAGGGAGGCCAAGCAATTTACCGGGCTGACCGATTGCCAGGCCCGCAGCGAACAGAAGCTTGACTTTCATTTCAACGCCTCGCTGACCGCCTTGAATTTGGCTAAATGGGACGCTTATCAGCAGCGGAATGCTGACGAGCCTTTTGTCTTTTCTATGGCCTCGTATAAACGCCGGAAACTCAATCACCATCTACTTGAGCGGTTTATTCACAACTTAGCCCTGGACGAGACTTTGATTAAATCCCACCCCAACTATCAGAGCCTTTGTGACTACGGTATTCTAGTCTCTTAGTTATGTCCGGAGTATTGATCTGACAGATAAGATTCACACTCTAGGCTCTTCTATCAATCTTGCTTGGTAGCGCCCCCATCTAAAGAACTTATATATTATGCCTACCACACAACTCTACAAAAGTAGGGTGTTAAACGACGCAGTTGAAAGGTGAGCGCAGTAAATAAGATGCTTATCTGTTGGAGCTACTATACAAGCATCCCCTGGAGGCAGTTATCCACGGCTGCGATCGCCTCCACAATATCAGGCTGATAGCTCCCCAACGTAAATATCCAATGTCATCTCATTTGTCTTTTCCATGTCGCCATGAAAAGTAGATGCTGAGGTTTTCCCTGATTTGATTTTTAGATGAATTTCCTTGTGCTGATCGCAGCTTAATTTCGACCAAAAGCTAGATGCTAAAAAATCTCTCCTTTTTTTGAGTGATTAACTTGTACTGTCAAGGTTCACCCAACCATTTCGCAATTCCAATAAAAAGCGCCTCCGATGTCTAGGTCGAAGGCGCGATCGCAATCTAATCCATCAAAAGATTAGAAGGGTTATTCAGATGAGAGTCTCGGATATAACGCTGATTAAAATAATTACTGGGCAGGTACTTCGGACTTTTGCACCTTGTCGGTTAGTCCTTCAGTGTCAAAGGCATTCTCTAGTCGCATAATGCGCTTGGCTTGCTTGGAAAGGGCTGTTTTGTCCAAGCCATTTGCCAACAAAGCATCTGTAGAGAACAAACCCGCACCGTTGATGGAGAAGTATAAGAAAATAGCCGCGTAAATGGCAGATAGCTCCAGGTAAGGCAGGCTCAGACCGGCAACCTTGACGTGGTGGTACATGGCCACACACATGGTAGAAAACAAGCCCAGCGCGGCGGGGCGAGTGAACAAGCCGATGATGAGAAGCGGTGCGCCGATTAGCTCTGTGTAAGCGGCTATGTAGCTGAGCGTAATCGGGAAAGGCAGGCCCAGGAATTCGACATAAGCGGCGGCAAACCCTTCAATGTCGGCAAGCTTGTCAAGGCCGTTGTGAATCATCATGATGCCGACAACCGCGCGAACGATGGCAAGCGTCGTTTGAGAGGCCCAGTTGGCGTTGGCGTTGGGATTGAAGACTGAGGTGATAAGGCTCTTAGCTGCGTTCATATAGAGGATATGAGAGGGTGTGCAAACTTATGTAAACAAGTATAACAAACTGTAATGGGTTTTATAAGTTTTAAAATCGTTTTTATGCACGAGTTTCGTGAGCATCTGTCTTTAGAGGGGCGATCGCTCTCTCAAAAAGCAGAGCAGGCGCTAGTCCAAAAGATTCACCGCAAAAGATTCAACGATATAAGCGCTGGCATTGCAAACGCAGGCACCCGCCGCCATAGCGCCGACAGATTGGGGGTATCGGCGCTAGTCGCGGATCTTTGCGCCGATAGCTGCCAGCGTTTTTTGATGAGCGCGAACCGGCACCAAAGTATGCGCTGCCATCATGCCGCTAGCCGCTACAGCAGGTAGCCCAATGCCCGGAAACGTAGAGTCGCCGCAGCACAGCAGGCCGGATAGCGGCGTTTTGGGGCCAGGGAAAAGGGCTTGCCCAGCAGCGATCGCAGGCCCATAAGATCCCTCATGCCGTCGCAAATATCGCGCATGCGTCATCGGCGTCCCGGTCAGCGCCAGCGTTGTGCGATCGCGAATATCTGGAATAACTCGCTGCAAAGCCTGCCACATCACCGCCGAGCGGGCCTGCTTCTGCTCAGCATAGGCCGCACTGGTTCTGTCCATCCCCCGCCAAACTCCGTAAGGTTCATTGCCAGGGGTATAGACATGAATCGTATGTTTTCCAGGCGGAGCCAGTCCCGGATCAAGCACCGAGGGAATCGAGATTAGCACCAGGTTTTGCGGCGCAGTAATGCCCTTATCCCAGTCGTTCACCACAATGTAATGACAGGCCAAATCTTCGGGCAGGCCCGCTGCCTCTATGCCCAAATGCAAATGCATAAAGCTATCGCAGGTGGGGGTAGACTGCCGCTTTTGCACAAATGATTTTGGCAGTGCGCCTTCGGGAATGAGCTTTAGCATGTCCCAAACTGAGGCATTAGAAATTACCGTATTGCTCTCAATATTGTCGCCATTACGCAGCCGAACGCCGGTCACCTTGCCAGATTTAGAACTAATTTGCGTCACATGAGCGCCGGTTCGAATCTCGCCCGTTGCGTTGCCTCTAGGTTTAGTAATGCTACGGGCTAGGGCCGCAACCAGCGCCGCCGAGCCACCCATCGGATAGTCGAGCTGCACGTTGGGGCGATACCAGTCGGCAAACATAAAGGCGACTTCGGCGGTACTGGTGCCTTCTGCGGGCAAACCAGACAGCAAAAAACACAGCATGTTCAGCCAGTTGCGGATGAACGGATCGCGAACGGTGCTATCCATAATCTGGCTAAACGGCCCGGCGAGCTTAGGCGTACTCACAGCGTGCTTTAGCAAACTGGGCACAAAGGGAGTCGCCGTGCGTAAAGCGCCCCAGTCAAATCGTATCGCCGCCGTAGGCAAAGCAACCGCTGCCGCTGCTAGAGGTGCCATCACGCGCTGAAGCTCTCGCCACTCGGTCACAGCTGATTGCCCTTCTAATGGCCCTCGCAGCTTTTGCAATACCTCACAAAACTGGTCGGCCCCGACAGCCGCTTTAAAGTCGCCTTCTGGCAAACAGCAGCCCCAAGTGTCGTAGTTTGCCCAGGCAATATCTTCGCCAATGATATCGAGCACCTGCCGCAGCGGATTGGGCGACGGGCTATAAGACAGGCCAGAATAAAGCGAAGGGCCGGAGTCGAAAAGATGACCGTCTCGTTCGAAGCCATGCGCCGCGCCGCCCAGCAGGGTATGGCTTTCGCAGACAATGACTTTGCGACCATAGTGCGCGAGTAAAGCAGCACAGCACAAGCCCCCAATGCCGCTGCCGATAATGACAGCATCTACTTTCTGTGAGGTCATTTTTTTATCTACTGCTTACCGCCGAGCTTGGCTAACTTTTCTTCTTCGTTGGCTCGAAAACCCACCATCACGGCCTTACCGTCTTTCTCAAACAGCGGCCGCTTTAGCAGCATCGCGTCTGCAGCAAAGGCGTCTGTCCACTGCGAATCGCTCCATTCTTTTTTTTGGTCGCCTAGCGCCCGATAGGAGAGTCCAGAGGTATTGCGCATCGGTTTTGCGGTTAGGGCCTCTACCCAGGTCGAAATCATTTCTTTGCTGGGCGGCTGCTCTTTGGTATTTACAAAGTTGTAGTCGATGTTGTTGTCTTCTAACCAGGCGATCGCTTTCTTGCAGGTGCCACAGTTGGGAATGCCATAAACGTTCAGAGCCATCGGTTTATCCGTTTTTAAGAAATTTACTCAGGAGGAGTCCCTTCTACGATTATCCCGTCAGCCGGGGCTTCTTCAACGCTGACTTCGGACGGAGCAACGGTGTCAGGGGCTGCAATCGGCTCCAACACAGGTTTCAAGTCGGCGGCGGTGAGCGAATCGACCACATAAAGCGGCAGCGGCTGTTGGCTGAGCTGACGAATGTAGGCGGGGCCAAGGGCGTCTAGATAGGTGCGATCGCCCACCAACTCAGCCTGCATAAAGGCCAAGCTCAAAGCGTTGATGTAGCGATAGGCCAGATCAACATCCGCATTGACTATCCCATTTGCCAAAGAGACATCCGTACTGTCTAGCGTCGGCGGGTCGTAGAGATGAGAGCCGCCTTCGATCAGGGCCAGGTAATGGTCAGGGGCGTCTGTAGTCTGACCGTTTAGCCAGGTAAACGGCTGAATTTGTTCGGCCAGCGCCGGGGCAACCGGATCGCTACTGCCGCCCACGAGCAGACTAGGAATATTGAGCTGAGAGAACCCGACTGGCCCAAACAAGCTGCTCGTGATTGGGTTCATCGCGATGACGGCTTTAATTCGAGGATCCTTTACAGACATTGCAAACTGTTCGGGGGCATTCAGGGCCGTACACTGCAACAGCATAGAGGTGTTGGCTTCGCTGTAGATAAAGGCAGAAGATTCGCAGTTGGCCTGGAGATTGTTGTAGTCGAGCTGCGCCCCGGCGATCGCCAAAGCGGTGTAGCCGCCAAACGAATGGCCCATGACGCCAATTTTCTCTAAGTCAAAGCGATTGGCCAAAGACCCTTTGCCATTGAGCCGGGTCAGCTCGTCTAACAGGTAGGAAATGTCGCGCGGGCGATCGGTAAACTCGGTTGGCTCAGCGATTTCGCTGGCGATGCCCTTAAGTAGGCTTTCAAACTGACGGCGATCGCTACCGGGATGATCGAGGGTAGCCACCGCATAGCCATAGCTGGTTAAATGGCGAGCGATGGGATCGAATCCGTCACGGTTACCGGCAAGCCCGTGCGAGGCAACGATTAGAGGAGCCGGAGTCGGGAGATCTTCGGGTAAATATAGCGTCGTGGGGAGGTTGCGATCGCGCGACTTATCATAAACGCTCAGCGGCTGCACCCTCACCGCATAAGGCCCAGGCTGCGAGAGATCCCGCGGGAAGCGGCTTGACGTGCCAGCAGGCAGCTCGGTTTGTAAGGTCAGCGCCGACTGACGTTCGATGGCAGCGATCGCATTCCCCGTATCTTCTATCTGAGCCGTAATGCCGCCAACAATCTGAAGCCCTTTCAGCGAGTCTATACGCACCGCACTCGTCGGAAAATTTTCTAGCACGCCCAGCAAAGAGAGTCCCTCTGGCTCAGCCGCAGAGAGCACCAACGCCCCGCGCAGCCCTCTAGCCCCATCGCGCCGACTAGCGGTTTTAACCACATCGCCTAAGTACCGCAAAATATTGTCGCCAATTGAAGAGCGCAAAAACTGAGACAGCTTTGCCGGGCCAATACTTTGCCGAGCTTGCAAAGCCTGACGAAACTGTAGCTGCTGCTCTGGGCTGAGCAACCTCAAGTAAAAGGCTAGCTCGCGGCTCACCTCGCCTCGTTCGGCATAGGCCCGCAAATCCTCAACCGTCGTCGAAACCTCCGCAAACCCGAAGGTTAAAACAACCCGTTCGGCGGCGTTGGCCGGAAGGGTTAGGCCAAACGGCAGCATAACGGCTAAACAGACCCCGCTCATAAAGCTAGCAGCGCGGGTGCGAGAGCGATTTCTCATAGCGAGACGATTCTTCAGCAAGGATTTTATAGAGGGACTTATACAGAGAGTTATAGCGTAGAGGGACTGATAGAACTTATAAACGAGAGGGACTTCAGATCAACTTCTTCTAGCTGCTATTCTTCTATAGTTTTTGCGTTTTGAGATCCACCGGTAGGACACCTTCTCGCAATCCCTGCTGTTCGTGAAGCCAGATGTTTTGCGCAAACTTAAATCGACCAAAAAGGGAGGCGATCGCCTTAAACCCCCAATAAGGCAATCCGGGCCGCGAGATAAACGCCACCTTACGCCATTCGGCTAGCTGCATTTTCTGCACCGCTTCAATCTCAGGCTGTCTTTCGGCTTGAATCGCCAACAGCACATCCGCCGAAATCTGTTCTTCTTTGGCATTCTCTAAGTCGGCGTTCTCTAAATTGGCGTTCTCTAAGTCGGCAAAATGATTGGCCACCACGATCGCATCGCGCAGCGCCATATTAATTCCCTGCGCCCGGTTTGGAGCCATCGGATGCGCCGCATCGCCAATCAACAGCAGCCCTGAAAGGCTCCACTGCTCGCAGCAGCCCACCTGCACATCTAAGTATATTGGCCCTTCTAGCTCGTCCTTGTGCAATCTAAAATGACTGGCTAGCTCAGGCGGCAGTGCCAGCGCAAACTCTTCTATCCAATCTTTCTCTTTTAATTTAGCCAAGCCACCTTTCTGGTGGGTGCTCTTTTCAACAATCCAGCCAATCTGCAATCGACCATCCCAAGACGGATAAAAGGCAAACTGTCGATTGGGCTGCAAGCAAGCCACAAAAGGCGTCTCCGTCTGCAAAGACGCTGGGGCAGGCAGCTTAAACCACAGCACGTCAAACTGACTTTTAGCTTGAGCGATCGCCAGTCCGGCCAGCTTGCGCAACCGAGAATAGCGTCCGTCGCAGGCAATGACACAATCCGCCGCAAACGATCTCTCTTCTCCCTTACTATTAGCTCGAACACCGCACACCCGCCCATCCTTCCGCAGCAGTTCGCTCACCTGCCAACCCGCCAAAAGCTCAAAGTTCGGCAGTCCCTTTGCCTGCTCTACGATTGCTCGTAACAGTCCACCCTGATCGATAATTTGCGTTGCCAATCCTTCTTTCTCAGGCTCTATCACGCGCATTCGCCGCTGTCCGCCTACATAGAAGTCCCAAGAATCTAATTGGCGAGAGGCGATCGCCGCAAACGTCTCTTTTAGCCCCATCTGATACAGCGCGTCTAGACCCGCAGGCATTAGCCCTTCACCTCGAAAGACTCGCTCAAACGCCACTTCTTTTTCAATCAGCGTCACGCTCAGCCCCTGTCGAGCTAACAGCAAAGCGGTGGCCGCGCCCGCTGGCCCAGCGCCGACAATAACGATGTGCTTCATAGTGGAATACTGTCAAATACAGTGGAATGGGCATAGGCGAGCAGAAGCCATTTGGCCCGTTAGCGCTGACGCGATCGCATTCTCAAAATCAGCTTCTCCATCGTCTCAGGCAAAGGCGCTTCTCCCATGACCATTTTCCCCGTCACCGGGTGCACCAGCGTCAGCCGAAAGGCATGAAGCGCCTGCCCCGGCAGATTTACGCCCAAAGACTTACTCGATCCATACTCCGCATCGCCCACAATTGGATAGCCCAGGTGCGTACTGTGAACGCGAATCTGATGGGTGCGCCCGGTCTCTAGCTGAAAATGCATCAGCGTATAGTTGCCCAGACGCTCAACCACTTTCCAAGGCGTAACGGCTTCTCTTCCACCCTGATCTACGGGCAAAATGGTCATCTTTTTACGGTGCTTAGGATGACGACCCACCGGCTCATTCACCGTGCCCCGATCTTCTCTAGGCGCACCGTTAATCAGTCCCAAATATTCTCTTCGCGCCGTCTTAGCCTGAATTTGTCCTTGCAAACTGTGCAGCGCCGCCTCGGTCTTAGCCACCACCATTGCGCCCGTCGTGTTTTTATCAAGCCGATGCACAATGCCTGGACGCTGCACGCCGCCAACGCCCGTAAGCTGATCGCCGCAGTGGGCTAATAGCGCATGAACTAAGGTGCCGCTGTCGTGACCGGGCGCGGGATGAACCACCATACCGGCAGGTTTATTGATGATTAGAAGCTGGTCGTCCTCATAAAGCACATTAAGCGGAATGGCTTCAGGGATGAGTTTGTAAGGGGTGGCTTCGGGCACGGTGACGAGAATGCGATCGCCCACCTTGACCATTTCTTTTTTGCGATCGCACACCACCCCGTTGAGCCGCACCTCACCCTGCTCAATCAGCTTCTGCACCCGAGCGCGAGACAGCTCCTGTATTTGCGCCGCCACCCAGCGATCCAATCGCTCAGGCAACGGCTGCCCCGCTTCGGCAATGCGTTCAATCGTCTGCTCAGAAATAATCGTGGCCTCAGGTGCAATCTCAAAAGCGAAATCTGTTCACTTTTCACTTTCTCATCATAAGATCTCGCGTCAAGATCTCGCGCTGCCAGTCATCAGCGATCAGAGGCTGTATTCTGCACGGCGTCCCAGTGATTGTCATATAGAGGAGAAGCCGGTGCAAGCTGAGATCTCAGATCGACCACCTTGCCAATAACAGCGATCGCCGGAGCCTCAAACCCAGTCTCTTCAACCCGTTGACCAATATTAGCCAGCGTCCCCACTAGCTCTTCTTGCTCTGGCCTGGTGCCCCATCGAATCAGCGCTACCGGCGTCTCCAAACCCCGCCCCGCGGCCATCAGCGACTGCGTAATGTAGGGCAAATTGTGAACGCCCATGTAGACCACAATGGTTTCAGAGGCGCGGGCGATCGCCTCCCAATCCACATTAGGCCGATATTTCCCCGCCGACTCATGCCCAGTGACAAACGTCACCGACGAGCTGTAGCCCCGATGCGTCACCGGAATCCCGGCATAAGCAGGGGCGGCAATTCCCGCCGTAATCCCCGGCACCACCTCTACCGACACGCCCGCCGCAATCAAATCGTGCATCTCCTCACCGCCGCGCCCAAACACAAACGGATCGCCCCCTTTTAGCCGCACCACCACCGCATGTGTCCGCGCCTTTTCCAGCAGTTGCGCCGTAATCTCCGTCTGCGACATCGAATGGCGGCCCCGGCGTTTGCCCGCATGAATCTGCTCAGCGCGAGGATTGATCAAATGCAAAATTGGCTCACTCACCAGCGCATCGTAAAGCACCACATCGGCGCATTCGATCAGCGTCTTTGCTTTTACCGTTAGCAAACCCGGATCGCCCGGCCCAGCGCCAACTAAATAGACTTTGCCAAAAAGAACCTTTGCCGTAGGATTTGTACCGGTTTTACGGGTCGTTTTACGGGTCGTCTTGTCTATCGTTTTGTCTGTAAAAGAGCTGATGGAAGAACGGATTGTCATAGCAAAACAGGCTTGAAAAGTCGAGGGCATCATCCCCATTCCAGCAAGGATAACAAAGCCTGACAGGTCTAACCGTCGCGTTGGCTACGCTTGCAGCAACTTTACGACTAGTTCCGCCACTTCATCGGTAGCACCTAGCGTCGGCAGCAGCCGAAACTTCACCTTTGGAAACCGTTCGGCGAGTTCTTCGGTGCGCTGAGTAATCGCATCGGTAATGCCGCCCGCAAACAAAAAGTAGGGCAAAATGGCAATGCGCTGCGCCCCTTTCTGCATCAGCTCGATTATTTTTTCTTCGATATCGGGCGCGATCGCCCAATAGGCCACTTCCATATTCAGCCGCCGACCCAACGCCTTAATTTTACGATTGCCCTTAGGCCGACGGCTCCCATGCGCCACCAGCAAAGCCGCCTCCGCCGGAACCGCCTCAAGGCGATGAATCAAAACTTCCAGCATTTGAGCCTGATCGCCTAAATGCGGACATAGCGTCAGCTCAATAGCGTCTCCCAACTGCTGCTTTGCCTTCGCAATCTCAGCCGGTAAATCTTCCATCACATGCACGCCTGCCATCAAAAACACGGGCAGCAGCTTCAGCTCACGTACGCCCGCCGCCACCAACCGCTGAGCAAACCTCACAATCTGCTCACTCAGCTCAATGGGTGAAAGCTCCAAACAAGCCGTGCCCACCATCACATCGCAGTGAGCGGGCGGCACTTTAGCACTAGCTTTCACTTTCGGTCGAGCCAGCAGCAGCGTACGCCCTGTCCTGCGATTTTTACCGACTGGATCATCGGCTGAATCATCGGTAAATGGACGACTATCAGACTTCGAGGCAGCGAGCAAGATCGGGTGACTTTTGGGCTTGGCCGATTGCAGCGAGTCTTCCAATCGCTGTCGCACCAAATCAGCTAGCCGATTCATCGCTTCTTTCGGGCGAGGGTCACGGCTGCCGTGCGAAATTAATAAATAGGCGATGGGAGCAACCACGGGTTTCAAAGGATACCTTCTCAATATTGATAAAAGTCTATGGTTAGGCGGATTAGATTAGATTAGCGTCTTCTTTAATTGATAGCGAAGATTGAGCGATCCGAACGATTAATTTTAATTATTGAATAAATAAACTGCCGCCGGATGTATCGCAGGTTTCAGTTTTAGACCTTCATAAGGTGTTTTAGACCTTATGAGCGAAGGAATCCTCACCTTATGTGAATACTTAGCGTGATCGCACAGCCGCAAGTTCTACCCTCAGGCGTAAACCTTTTTATCTAGCGACCATGAGTAGCCATTAGTAAAAGCACAGTGGTATAATCCCAAAGGCATGGCGAGCGTGGCCAAGTGGTTAAGGCAGTGGATTGTGATTCCACCATTCGCGGGTTCAAGTCCCGTCGTTCGCCCTTTATTTTAGCGATTTTACGAATAGGCTGGCCTCAGGGCTGGTCTATTTGTTTGTGCTTTCTCAAACACTCAGAATCGTCGTGGCAGAACGAAGGGCAGCATCATAGAAGTACAGCGCTTCAATCATCTAGTGAGAAAGGATCAATATTGACTGGTTGCGGCTCGTGTCCTAGTCGTCATGACTTTGGAAAAGCCCAAATACTCAGTGACATCCTCACCCCGATCAAGTTTTGCGTCGAATTTTGCCGCGTTATTTGTTTTGACTACCATCAGCCGCGACTTCTTCTTTTATCGCTTTTGGAAGCCTACTTATATGCTGCTTAGCAAAGGCGTTGTTCGCGCTCTAAATGAGGCCGACTGCAAAGCGGCGACGGCTGCTTCTGCATTCTGCACTCTAAACTGCGAGCCTAGTCGCACGGCTTGCCGCTGATCTCTAGTGCGAATCACCGCAATTACAGGTGTCTTAGCGGCAAACTTGTTTTCGCCTTGCAGTACCTTTAGCACGTTGCGCAGGCGATATTGTTGTTCGATGTCTCCTGCGATCGCCGGATCCAAATCCACCATCACCATCCGCACCGTCTCAATCGGCTGCACGTCATCAATAATCATCTGTACGCGATCATCTCGGCGATCTACTTTACCCCACACCATCAGGCGGGCATCCGGCTTAATAAACTGCCCGATGCGAGCGTAGGCTTTGGGAAAAACAACCGCTTCAGCACTGCCGCTAAGATCTTCAATTTGCAACACTGCCATCGAATCTCCTTTTTTAGTAATTACCGGCTTTACCATGCTGAGCATGATGATGGAGCTGAGCGTAATTTTCTCAGGTTGTTCTCCTAGTTCGGAGAGATTAATCGGCGCGAGAATTCTAGCAGAATGTTGAATACCTTTGAGTGGATGGTCGGAAATATAGAAGCCCAGAAGTTCTTTTTCTAACTTGAGTCGCTCTTGCGGTTCGTAGTCGGCGATAGGAGGAGCCTTAGGCGCAGACTCGAAGGTGGGGGCGCTGCTAGTGCTAGCAGTAGAAAGGCCCATCATGTCAAAAATATTACCCTGGCCGACTTCGCGATCTTTGGCTCGAGCTTGCGCCCAGTCAACAATTAGCTCTAGATCTTTCATGAGCTGTTGGCGGTTAGGCTCAAAGCTTTCTAGTGCGCCCGAGAGAATCAGGGCTTCTAAGGCACGTTTGTTGACGGCACGAAGATCTACGCGATCGCACAAATCAGCCAAAGAAGTAAAGTCTCCTTTCTCCTGCCTAGAAGCAATCAACGCCTCAATGGCCCCTAGGCCCAAATTGCGCACCGCAGACAGGCCAAAGAGAATCTGATTGCTCAGCGGCGTAAAGTCCACCTCAGACTTGTTAACGTCTGGCGGCAGCACCTGAATGCCCATGCCCAGACAGCTCGCGATGTACATTTGCACTTTGTCCTGGTCGCCGCTGATGGCCGTTAGCAGCGCCGCCATATATTCAACGGGATAATTAGCCTTGAGATAAGCCGTCTGAAAGGTGACAAATCCATAAGCCGTTGAGTGAGACTTGTTGAAACAATACTCGGCAAACAACACCATCTGATCGAACAAATCGTTCGCTGGCTTACGCGGAAAGTCATTTTCACCCGCCCCTTGAATGAATTTCTCGCGATGTTTTTCCATCTCGTCTATTTTCTTTTTACCCATGGCTCTACGCAATAGGTCGGCCTGCCCAAGCGAATATCCCGCAAGGTCTTGAGCAATTTTCATAATCTGTTCTTGATAGACCATGATGCCGTAAGTTTCTTCTAAAATCGGTTTTAGAATGTCGTGGGCATAGTCAATCTTCTCTCGACCGTGTTTGCGATCAATAAACTTAGGAATTAGCCCAGCGTCTAAAGGCCCAGGACGATAAAGCGCCAGCACCGAAGAAATATCTTCTAAACCCGACGGTTTTAGATCTTTCACAATCTGTCGCATTCCAGAAGACTCTAATTGGAATACGCCCGCTAGTTCGCCACCCGCTAATAACTGATAGGTTTTAGGATCGTCCAAAGGCAGCGCGTCTAGATCAATTTTTAGATCGTGTCGTGATTCGATATGATCGACCGCTTTTTGAATCATGGTGAGGTTGCGCAGGCCCAAAAAGTCCATTTTCAACAGACCAATCGCTTCTACATCTTCCATGTAGTACTGCGTAATCACAGAGCCGTCGTTGTTGCGCTGCAAAGGCACAATCGTATCTAGCGGATCTTCGGAGATAACCACGCCCGCTGCGTGCATTCCAAAGGTTTTGTTGGTGCCTTCAATTGTAATGGCCGTGTCAATCCACCGACGGAAGGTAACAGCGGTGCCGGGGATTAATTCGCCGCTGTCGTATTTTTCTTTAAAGAGCGGATCGGGCGTTTTATCCGAGATCATTACCGGAAGCTTGGCGGGCTTGCCTCTAGAAACCGGGATGAGCTTGGCGAGCTTGTCAGACTCGTTGTAAGGAATATCCAACACGCGGGCCACGTCTTTTAGCACCGCTTTTGAAGTCATGCGGTTAAAGGTGATGATTTGCGCGACGTGATCGGTGCCGTATTTTTCGGTGACGTATTTGATCACATCTTCACGCTGATCGATGCAGAAGTCTGTATCAACGTCGGGCATTGACTTGCGCTCAGGGTTCAAAAATCGCTCGAACAGCAGCCCGTGATGAATCGGGTCGATGTTGGTGATACCCATGGCGTAGGCCACTAGCGATCCGGCGGCGGAGCCTCGACCGGGGCCAACCGGAATATTTTGATCTCTGGCAAATTTGATGTAGTCCCAAACCACCAAAAAGTAGGTAGCAAAACCCATCTGGTGCATCATATCGATCTCATATTCCATGCGATCGCGATACTCCTGAGTCAGCGCCGCTTTGCCAGACACGCTCATCCGCTCAAACAGACCCTCCCAAGCTACCTTCGACATATAGCTCTCTTTGCTATAGCCCTCGGGAATGGGAAAGTTAGGGATTTGAGGATTACCCAGAATGTTGTAACCCTCAATTTTGTTGGCGACTTCTACCGTGCGCGTCACCGCATCTTCAATCACATCGGGTTCTAGATGGTCGCGAAATAGCCGCCGCATTTCATCTGCGGACTTTAGGTACTCGGTGCCGCTGTAGCGCAGCCGCTTGTCTTCTGTAATCAGCTTGCCCGTTTGGATACAGAGCAGGGCGTCGTGAGCTTCTACATCCGCACAGGAAATAAAGTGAGAGTCGTTGGTCGCAATGACCTTGATATCGAGTTCTTTGGCAATGCGAACAATTTCTAGGTTCACGATGCGATCTTCGGGCGACCCGTGATCTTGAATTTCTAGATAAAAATCATCGCCGAGCAGGTCTTTGTACCACTGAGCCACGCGACGGGCCACGTCTAGCCGCTTCTTCATAATCGCCTGCGGGATTTCTCCGCCTAAACAGGCGCTCGTAATAATTAGCCCTTCGTGATACTGCTCGAGCAAATCCTTATTAATGCAGGGGCGAGAGAAAATACCTTTGCCCTGCACGCCCTCGAGGTGCGAAACCGTGGTGAGCTTTACCAGATTTTTGTAGCCAATGTCGTTTTTGGCCAAAACGAGCTGGTGATATTTGGGGCGACGCTCCTGCTTAGTGATGTCGCCGTTGATGATGTACATCTCGTTGCCGATTATCGGCTTGATGCCCTTTCGGCTGCACACTTTGAGCAGTTCGATGGCGCCATACATGACGCCGTGATCGGTTAGGGCGATCGCCGTCATCCCCAATTCCAATGCCCTATCGACCAACGGGTCTATGTGGCTAGCACCATCAAGCAGGCTGTAGTCGCTGTGGATATGCAGGCCAACAAAAGACGACATAGAAAAAACTCCTCAAAGGATGCGAATAACCTGCTGTGGCAAGCGCAGGGCGATTCAGTACAAGCTATCTAGGACAAGTTCACTTTTTTGTGAACCCCGTTCAACTTTTGCCGATATCAAGATCGCAACTTGAAATAGCGCAGGAGCCGGTTGATCTGACTCAGGCTATCTAAGATTTAAGCACTATATATAGTAATCTTCTCAAAATTTATTGCCCTTCACACGCTATCGATAGCGCCTGCTGGCCTGAATTTTTCACCCCTGTACGGAGCTACGACAGGTTTGTTTTACTTATCTGCATTTGTATCTATGCATTCCATTGACTTCAATCAATCTTACAAGAACTTGCCGAACCTCTGTCATCGGCTAGCAACATAGATATTGTCGATAAAGCTATCTATAAAGCTTGAGTATAGACAGACAACGAGTCACTGACAAAGTGTCATTTTGATGCACTTGGGGGCTTGCGAAATATTTAGAAAGGTTGTTACGTATAAGTACGGAAATAATGAAGACTGATTGAGACTATTACACCCTTCCTCACATAGCTACCGTTACCCGGTAAGGCCGTTAGGAAATAGGTGAAACCAGGCAATGAACTGTCCTCACCCTAATAAGTATTTAGTCCTGGGGCCAGTAACGGCCTAGCTCAGCAGTTCCTGACCAAAACCGACAACGCTTGTGCAGCATTTGAAGTTCGCTATCAGGGTTTTATGAAGAAAATTGTGTACGGTTCCCTTTCTGTGTTGACTGCGGTTTTAACCGTGTTTGTTGCCGCCAAAGCAGAAGTTTTAAATGGCGATCGCGCCAACCAGGTCACCAGCGAGGGGGTAGAAAACGGTGAAGCCACCGGACTCCCCCAAACGCCTGACAGCTTATTTAATGGGCTAGGTAACTCGCTAGACAGCAGCGGAAGTCTAAGCCTAGATAAAAGCGCGATGAAGGCGGACATGAACGCGCTGAGTAGCGCCTCGCTGACCAAAAATACGCTGGGTCAGCAAGCTCCGGCCTTTCTATCACAGGGCCTAGTCGCTAACCGACTGCCAGTTTCAGCCACGACTAGCAGCCGACTGCCAGCTTCAGCCACAACTAGCAGCCTATTCTCAGCGCGTCCTCAGGTTGTCTCTCAGGCAACACCTGCGATCGCACCTGCCGTAACGGCTAGCCCAGTTGAGAACCCAGTTAAGAACCCAGTTGAGAATAACGCTCTAGAGGACAACAGTCTTGGCAATAGCGGCCTCGAAAACGAAAGTTTGGTAGAAGTTGGGCAACCAACCACAGCAGGCGACAATCCGTTTATTACGCCCGATAGTCCAGGAAATAGCCCCAGCGCAGACGGTATGGGGCTAGAGAATGACCTCTCGGAGAGCTTAGGCGACGCTAATGAAAATGTTAATGAAGATCTGGGCGCAGAAGATCTGGCCGCAGAAGATCTAGGCACAGAGGGCGCGGGCGCAGACGACTTAAAGGCACCTGCACAAGCAATGCCTGCGCCAACTAGAACAACCGGTGCGCCCACCAACAGAACTGGGATGCCACCTGTTTCTAAACCAGGAATTGACGCCGAGACAGGCGTGGACGCTGGCGTGGAACCAGATGCGGGTTTAGAAGACCCCGCTCTAGCGCCTGATGCCCGCGAAGAGGAACTCCCAGCGGCTCCTTCAAACGCTCCCGGAAACATGCCGGGTATGCGTGCGCCTAGTTCAAATTCACCTGGTTCAAATTCACCTGGTTTAGGCTCACCTGCAAAGCCGCTGCCAGAGGCTACGCCCGGTGGTGATCTCCCTAACGGAACGGCCCCAAGCGCACCATCTAGAGTTATGCCGGTTTCGCCCACCCCCGGAGAAGCACCTACTCGTACACCTATTTCTCCAGAAGGCCCCACAGAGCCTCTTCCTCCCATCACTCCTGGAGCACCAGACGGAGCGCCAGACGGAGCGCCAGACGGAGCACCAGACGGAGCACCAGGAATGCCACTTCCTAGAAATCCCTCCGCAGATCCAGTCGAGCCGATTACGCCCTTAAAGCCGATTACGCCCTTAAAACCGACCGAGGAAGATGTGATCCCTAATAATGGCCCTACTAGCGGTATGGAATCGCCTGGATCGAGCGATCGCCTAAGCGGAGCAGGTTTCTCTCCCTTCCAGCTAACTTATCTGGCCATCGGCGGTGGTCTAGAGGGCATTCCAGGTGGCGCTCAGCTACTCGCGGCCTACAACTCAGGCGATGTATCTGCCGCTGATATTGTTAATGCCGGAGCTGCCTCTAACCGGCTTGGCTCAGACGCTAGCAATCAGAGCAACTACGTAGCAGGCGTTGAGCGATTCCTGATGCTACTGTCTAAAGACGACTAAATTAGGATGAGATAGCTCAACGAAGAACGCTACAACCCGCTATGGATTTGCTCTTATGGATTTTCTCTAGCGGGTGTAGATGAGCAAACTTAGGCTTCACGCATGTTCCTTTAGCTCAGCCACCCGTTGGCCGGGCTTTCTTTTTTGCCAAACGCCATCGCTGATTGAGGAACGAGCCTGCCCGCATTTCCACCTGTAGATAGATGCTGAAAAAAGCATCTTCTCATTATGTGGAGCTGGGCTAGACTGAAGTGAAAAATCAGTACTTTTTCAGAGGTTTTTGATTTTTCGTTGTTAAAAACTAAACCAGACGGGATAGTTTAGTTATAGGCAAACTCTAAAATAAATATAAACTTTATAAAAATTTTATAGAGATCGCTAGACAACGGACATTTGCGCTAAGGCAGCTTCCCTATGACGGCCTCTTCGGACTCCTCACCAGGTTTTCCTCACGATCGTTCGATCAAAACACCGATTGACCCGACTCAACCGTTGCGACCAGAGACTAACGAGCCGCGAACCAGGAAAAAGCGCTCCTCGAACGGCAACCCCAAAGATGATCGATCGCCGCGGAGATGGCTAGGGCTGTTAGCACTGGCGCTGCTGGTTGCTGGCGTCGGTTTTGCAATTTGGAAAGCGCTCTCAGGCGGCGAGCAGCAAGAAATGCAGGGGCCACCGGCAGTGCCCGTAAAAGTAGAACGGCTGCGATCAGAGTCGCTCGAAGACAGCTCCGAATTTGTTGGCATCTTGGATTCGCAAACGGGCGTCAGCCTACAGCCGGAAGCCGATGGCCGCGTCGTTCAAATCTTCGTATCCGCAGGCGATGTGGTGGCCGCTGGCGATCCGATTATGCAGCTTAGCGCGAACCAGTCTCAGTCGGACTATAACGCGGCTCTCGCCAACATCAGTGCGTCCCGATCGGCTAGAGATGCGGCCCGCGCTAATTTACGAGCGGCTCAAGAGCGCCAGGCTCAGCTATTGGCTGATTTGAAGCTGCGGGAGAATGACTATAACCGAACGGCAATTTTGGTCAGTAAAGGCGCACTGGCGCAGGAGCAGTTAGATCAGGTGGAGCGCGATCGCACTGTCGCCAACTCAGCTCTCAGCTCTGCCGTTCAAGAAATCGACGCGCTTAAATCCAGCGCCGAGCAAGCACAAGCCACCTTAGAACAGACCAACGCCAACGCCAACTCCATCCAAGAAGACCTGCTCGACAAAACCGTCACGGCTCCCATTGCAGGCACCGTCGGCAATATTCCCATCAAGCTAGGCGACTACGTAACCGCTGGCTCTCAGCTCGCAACCATCACCCAAAATCAGGACTTAGAGCTAGAAGTCTCTATTCCTATTAGCGAATCACAGCGGCTAAGAACCGGCCTCCCTGTTCAGCTCACGCTATTTGGCTCGGACGATGCGATCGCCAGCGGCAACCTCACCTTTGTATCGCCCACCACCGACACTGCTACCCAAACTATCCTAGCCAAAGCCCGCTTCTCTCAACCTAGCAAACCGCTCCAAGACGACCAGCGACTAGAAGTGCGCGTCATCTGGGACGAGCGCCCCGGCATCCTGATTCCCACCACCGCCATCTCTAGACTCGGCGGCGAAACCTTTGTCTTTGTCCCCGGCAGACCCGATCCGCCGCCAGAAGGTTCTGGTGGAAAAGGTTCTGGCAAGTCCTCCGCCAGCGGCACACCCGATCAAAAAGGCCAGCAAGACGGGCCTCCTCCGGTCGTTGCTAGGCTCAAGTCCGTAAAGCTAGGCAGCCTACAAGGGAACGAGTATCAGGTCTTAGAAGGCTTAGCCGCGGGCGATACCATTATCGTTTCCGGCCTGCTAAACCTGCGAGACGGCGTCCCCATCAGCCCAGAATCCGCTAGCGCCGCCCCCGCCGCCCCATCGTCGGCTAAATCATCTCCAGGCACCCGTTAAAGCGCTGGTCAAGGCGAAGACTAATCACTGAAGAATATCCACAGCGCAGCATACTCATCACCCCTCCTCTATGTTCGTTAACTACTTCATCAAACGCCCCGTCTTCGCCACCGTCTGCGCCCTGATCATGCTGCTCATTGGCGCAGTCAGCATCCCCACGTTGCCCATCGCGCAGTACCCAGATATTAGCCCAACGCAAATCAACGTTACCGCGACCTACATCGGGGCCGATGCCGAAACCGTAGAGCGCGGCGTCACTACCGTCATCGAGCGACAAATTAACGGCGTGGAGGGCATGCGATATATGACCTCTAACAGCAGCAACAACGGCGTTAGCAACATTGTTGTCACCTTCGATTCATCGCGAGACAAAGACATTGCCGCGGTAGATGTGCAAAACCGGGTGTCTTTAGCCGAGCCGCAGCTGCCAGAAGTGGTGCGTCAAACCGGGGTAACCGTTGCCAAGCAAACCAGCAATATTCTGCTGGCAATGAGCCTTTTTACAGAAAACGATCAGTACGACGACGTTTTCCTCAGTAACTATGCCGATTTGTACGTGGCCGATGCGCTGCGTCGAGTGGAAGGCGTGGGCAACGTGACGATTTTTGGTGAGCGAACTTATGCGATGCGCATTTGGCTAAATCCTCAGCAGTTGGCGGGGCGGGGGCTAGCCGCTGACGATGTGGTAAATGCGCTGCGCGAGCAAAATATTCAGGTGGGCGCAGGTCAAATTGGTCAGCCGCCGACGCCAGACGATCAGAATTTTCAGGTTGACCTGCGAGCGAATAGCCGACTGCAAACGCCAGAAGAGTTTGAAGATTTGGTGCTGCAAACCGGAGACAAGGGTCAGCTAGTTCGGCTGCGGGATGTGGGCTATGCAGAGCTAGGAGCCGAACGCTACAGTTCGTTTTTGCGCTTTCGAGGGAAGGACGCCGTTGGCTTAGGGATCTTTCAGTTGCCGGGGAGTAATGCCCTAGAAGTGGCTGCGGGCGTAAAAGCAGTGATGGCCGAGCTGGAGTCGGACTTTCCGCCGGGGATGAAATACGGCATCGGCTTTGATACGACCGAGTACGTGCAGCAGTCGCTATTGAGCGTTTTGTGGACGCTGGTTCAGGCGATTGCGCTGGTGGTGCTGGTGATCTATATCTTTTTGCAAGACTGGCGCACGACGATTATTCCGGCCATTACGATTCCGGTTTCGCTGATTGCGACTTTTGCAATTATCAAAATATTTGGCTTTTCGATTAATAGCCTGACGCTCTTTGGTCTGACCCTAGCGACGGGCATGGTGGTTGACGACGCGATTGTGGTGGTCGAAGACATCAGCACGAAGATTAACAAAGACGGATTGAGTCCGGTGAGGGCGGCGATCGTCTCAATGGGCGAGCTGACGGGTGCGGTGATTGCGACCTCGCTAGTTCTGATGGCGGTGTTTGTGCCGGTCGCTTTTTTTCCCGGCACTACGGGTGCGCTTTACCGGCAGTTTGCGCTGACGATTGCCTTTGCGATCGCCATCTCCACTTTCAACGCCCTGACCCTCACGCCCACGCTCTCCGGTCTTTTGCTTCGACCTAGACAAGAGCCCACCGGCTGGCGCGACAAAATCTTTACGCCGTTTAATAACGGATTGGACTGGCTGCGCGATCGCTATGGCGTCATCCTAGAAAAACTCGTGGGCCTTAAGCTAGTAGTCCTGGGCGCGTTTGCCGCCTCCCTGGTGCTCACAGTTTGGCTGTATAGCATCGTCCCCTCAGCCTTTTTGCCCGAAGAAGACCAGGGCTATTTCATCACCATTATTCAAGGCCCAGAAGGGGTTTCGCTCAACTACACCAGCGAGGTGATAGAAAAAGCCGAGGCTCTACTGCTAGAGCAGCCAGAGGTTTCGGCCACTTTTGCCGTGGGCGGCTTTGGCTTTAGCGGAAACACGGCCAACAGCGGCGTTATTTTCACCACGCTCAAGGCCTGGGGCGATCGCGAGGCCACTGCATTAGAGGTGATTGGGCGCATTCAGGGCCAGCTGATGGCGACCACAGAAGCCCGGATGATTGCGGTTAACCCACCGGCGATTGCAGGACTCAGCAGCTTCGGCGGCTTCGAGTTTCAGCTTCAAGATCAGCGCGGCAATGCCGGACTCGATCAGCTCGTGGGCAGTATGGGCGCCATTATGGGCGCTGCTAGTCAAAACCCAGAACTCAGCTCTGTATTTAGCACCTACGCCGCAAGTACGCCGCAAATTGCCCTCGACGTTAACCGCGATCAGGCCAAGGCGCTCAACGTCAACATCAACGACATCTTCAGTACGTTGCAGACCAATCTAGGCTCGCGCTACGTTAACGATTTCAACTTGGAAGGGCGAACCTATCGCGTCTTTGTGCAGGCCGATCAAAAATATCGCTCTGCGCCAGACGATATCAACAAGCTGTATGTGCGATCGCAAACCGGCGATCTCGTTCCTATGGGCAACCTCATCAGCACCGAAGATACTACCGGCGCCCAAACCATAAACCATTACAACCTGTTCCGCTCCATCACCATCAACGGCCAGCCTGCCGAAGGGATCAGTTCGGGCGCAGCCATTAAGGCGATGGAAGGCGTAGCCGATCAGGTGTTGCCCGCTGGCTTTGGCTACGAGTGGTCGGGCACCGCGCTAGAAGAAATTGAGGGCGGCAACCAGGCACCGATTATTTTCAGCTTGGGCATTATCCTGGTCTTTTTAGTGCTGGCCGCCCAGTACGAAAGCTATGTCGATCCGGTCATTATTTTGTTCGCGGTGCCGCTAGCGGTTTTAGGAGCGTTATTGGCGCAAAGCCTGCGTGGGCTACCCAACGACGTTTACTGTCAAATTGGTCTGGTGATGTTAATTGGACTAGCCAGTAAAAACTCCATTTTGATTGTGGAATTTGCCAATCAACTCCGCGAACAGGGCCACTCGATTGTCACTTCGGCGTTGGAGGCCGCTCAGCAGAGAATGCGCCCGATTTTGATGACGGCCATTTCGACGCTCAGCAGTATTTTTCCGCTGGTGATTGCCACGGGAGCCGGGGCGGGAAGCCGTCAGTCTTTAGGCACAGCCGTGTTTGGCGGCATGCTGGTCGCTACGTTTTTAAGTCTGTTTGTGGTGCCGATTCTCTACATCATTATTAAGGAGCTGAGCGATCGCTTTAGCCCTTCAGACAATCACCCCCACTCTCCTCAGATTGAGCACGTTGGCAGCGAATCGACCGCGCTCCCCGCAGGCATCTACCGCAGCCCCGAGCAGGGCAAGAGCTAACGGGTTTTTCTAATCATTCTTTTGATCATCCTTTAGCAATTCTTCGCCTAAGTTCAAATCAAGTGTAATTAATCAGAACCCAGCGTAGATGTCCCGTGAGGATCGGTTCGCTTGCTATAGAATGCTATGCAAGTTAATCCTCATCCCTGGCTCACCCTCCGAGCTTTAGTGCGAATCATGGCCATCTACCGAACTTGCAAATCCCTTTTAACCGGCACCGCGATCGCTGTTAGCCTCCTCGCGATCGCAGGCTGTAGCCACGACATGCATATCAACGGGCAAATTCACAGCGCTGCCGCAGAGGGCACATCGACCGCGGGCCAAGCCTCTGGCGAGAGGCAGATGGATGATAAAAAAATGGCCACAGGCAACGCCGCACCCGAAGCGGAGGCCAAAAGAGTCAATACCAATCACGATGTTTTCCACTCGCGATCGCTAGAAGTTCCCGCGGGTACGCCTGTTCCAGGACTAACGGTAGAGGTGGAAGAAGATCCCGTTCGCGGCTGGAATCTATATGTAGGCACCGCCAACTTTACCTTCGAACCTAGCAAGGTAAACGGCGAAAGTCTGCCCACCGAAGGCCACGCCCAGCTCTATATCAACGACCAACCCGCTCAAAGAATCTACGGCACCTGGACTCATCTACCTGAACTCCCTCCCGGCACGGATAAATTACGCGTTACCCTCAACGCCAATGGCTATGAAACCCTCACCACACAGGGAAAACCCATCGAAGAAACCGTGACCGTAGAGGTATACGATCCCAACGCTGAAACAAACTAGCGCCTTTGCTTTCATCTATTTTTCTGCTTTTATCTATATTCTTTGCTCTTATCTATTTCTTTGCTTCCATCCACTTTTTTGCGCTTACCTACCCCTTTACTTTCATGCCAAGTTCTCTCGACCTATGGTTAGTTGCAGCGCTAGGGTTTCTGGGTAGCTTTGGCCACTGCGTGGGCATGTGTGGGCCAGTAGCAGCAGCGTTCGCGCTAGGAGAACAAAAACGTGAAGTCGCCGGGCCAAACCGCAAGCAGA
Organism: Phormidesmidales cyanobacterium; assembly: GCA_038260205.1. GTDB lineage: Bacteria > Cyanobacteriota > Cyanobacteriia > Phormidesmidales > Phormidesmidaceae > Phormidesmis. The sequence goes on along the minus strand of JBBSOB010000013.1, from coordinate 8,734 downwards.
CCGGACAGAAAACCGCTCAGATCTGGTTTCATTTGCTGCTGAATATGGGTCGGTTGCTGAGCTATGGAATAGTAGGCGCGGCCATTGGCGCTTTAGGATCGGCGGTTTTTGCGGGTGGAGAACTAGCGGGCGTTGGCTCTGGATTGAGACGAGCGATCGCCATTCTTACGGGCCTGCTGCTAGTCTGGTTCGGGCTTTCGCAAGCCAAACCCGGCTGGCTCCCAACCCTGCCTTTTTTGCATCCGGCTAAACAGCAGCAAATTCACGAAAAGCTGACCCGGACAATGGCTAACGTCTCAGGTCGGTCGAGGCTGTTAACGCCGGTATTGTTGGGCTTGCTCTGGGGGCTGATTCCCTGCGGCTTTTTGTATGCTGGGCAACTGCGGGCGGCTGAGACGCAAAGCTGGCTAGGCGGCGGAGCGATTATGCTGGCGTTTGGCGCGGGGACGCTACCGGCGATGATCGGCATGGGAGCAGCGACCTCTTTACTCAGTGGCGATCGCCGCTCTCAGCTATTTAGAATGGGCGGCTGGGTCACCGTGGTCATTGGTCTACTGCTGCTAGTGCGAACGGGCGACACCATGAGCGACTACAGCGGCCATGGCGCATTAGTGCTGTTGATGTTGACCCTAATTGCCAGACCAATGAGTCGGCTTTGGCCAGCGCTGCTGAACTATCGACGCGGGCTAGGCGTAGGCGCATGTTTGCTGAGCTTGCTGCATCTATTGCACATGGCCAGCCACACCTGGAGCTGGAACTTTAGGGCCGTACAGTTTATGCTGCCCTCGCATCAAATCGGCGTGTGGTTAGGCGCGATCGCCCTTCTCCTAATGCTGCCGCTAACGCTCACCAGCTTTAATCGCGCTCAAAAAGCCATGGGTTCTCGCTGGCGGCGGCTGCACCTGCTCAGCGTTCCGGTGCTAATGCTTGCGGCAGTGCATACCCTCATGGTGGGTTCTCACTATTGGGGGGCGCTGTCTTTAACTTGGCAAAATCAGACGCAGGTGGGCTTGTTAGGCGCGGCGGTGGTCATGGTTTTGTTAGTGCGATCGCGCAAAATCTGGTCTCTCTTTTCGCTTGAAAAATACTATGTTCTGCCCAAAAGTACGTCTCAAAAAGCCTTGGACATTAGCGCTGACAACGGCTGCACTCATTAGTCTCGCTCACCTAGCATTTTCGCCAACCGCGCCGCTCACCGCCTACGCTCACAAAGTCGAGATTAAAGGCGATGTCGGCGCAACCTTGCATATAGAACCCAACGACATGCCCAAAGCTGGAGAAGAAGTCCTCGCCTGGTTTGCTCTCACCCGCCCCGGCGGAGAACCCATCTCGCTGGAGAACTGCAACTGTACGCTGGCGGTTTATGCCCAAGCTGCTGACCAGCCCTACCAAGGGAAAACGCCAGATCTGACGCCGAACCTAGCCGCCGTTGATGCAGAAGGCTATCAGGATATTCCAGGTGCTCAACTCACCTTTCCTAGCGTGGGCACCTACACCCTGGTTATCAGCGGCGAGCCGAAGCAGGCAGGAGACTTCACGCCGTTCTCACTAGACTTTGAAAAGACAATTGCGTCCGGAGCGTCTATCCCCGTGGTGCCAGCCAATAAAGCGGCGGCCCTGCCGTCACCCGAAGTGCCTGTTGATATTCCGGTGGCCGTCAAAGATCCTCCTAGCGGCCAAATCGAATTTATCAAGTGGGTCACTATCGGGGTGATGATCGCCGGGTTCGTCTGGGCTATCAGCCGTCTTTTCCGACGCCCCAAATAAACGTCATAATATAAGCACCCGCTCACCCGAAACGCCTTATGCAAACGGCCCCATCCCATCCAGAGCATCTGTCTCACAAGGACAGTCCATTAGATCGACTGTTTATCTGGCTGTTTGCTCGTAAAATGGCCAACGCCATCGACACAGACATTCCCACCGGCGGCTATCGCGGCTTTGTTGAGCTTTCCGAACGCATCATGCAGGGGCGCGATGGGCAGCAGCAGCAGGCCGTGGTCGCGAGAGTATTGCAGTCTTTGGTGCCTGCGCCCGTGCGCTGGCTGATTCGAACGTTCTTTTCTCCTACAAAACTGGTCTGCGTGCTCAATGCCTGGTTTGCGGCGCAAACGTTTGAGTGGTTAGTGGGGCCTTGCGAAGTGAAGATGGCTGAGGTGGACGATGGGAAGGGGGGAGTGCGATCGCAACCTAGCGCCGTCCAAATTCAAGAATGCCGCTATCTCCAAGAAAGCCAGTGCGTTGGCATGTGCATCAACATGTGCAAATTGCCCACCCAATCCTTTTTTACCGAAAAATTTGGCATTCCCCTCACCATGACGCCAAACTTTGAAGATCTAAGCTGCACGATGGTCTTTGGTCAGCCGCCGCCTAGCCCAGCATTAGACGATGCCTTTGACGAACCCTGCCTTAGCCAATGCAGCACCGGCGATCGCACCGATACCCCCTGCCCCAAACTCGCAAAAATAGCATAAAGCTTACGTAAAGGTCTTCGCCAAACTGCCTTCAGACCCAGACGTATGTGATAAAGTTGATATATATAAGGATCGATTGTCAATTTGATAATTGATCGGTGGGGACTCATAGGTCAACCCACAACTTTAAGCATTCTACCGCTGGTAGGGCTAGCAAGCCCCAGAAGACAACGCTTTATAAGACAACGCTTCGCAAAATACAGCTGGAAAACCGTTGAAGACAGATCTAAGAAAAAAGATCTAACGAAACGGATCTAAGGAAACAGATCTAAGCTGTCCAAACCCAGTCGCAAGCGGATCAAGACCTACCAGTCAAACTCGACCCCATAGAAACGCGGTCAAAGTAAACCCCAGCTTGCTGTAGCTATGAATATCAAATTACTCTGTTCGCTACCTGTAGCGGCCACGCTTCTTGCCGTGCCGTCTCGCGCCGAAGCCATGAGTTTTACCACCTTTACCACCCGCAGCGCCTTCGAGGCCGCCTTGGGCACAAATAGATTCAACACAGAAACCTTCGACAACGTTAAAAACGCCCCCGACTTCCGGAACAGCTCCCTCTCAGTTGGCGATCTCACCCTATCCGATGACAGCGGCTTTAGAGCCGAAATTGCCGAGGCTCCTGCGGCTCTCCCAACGCTCAACATTAACAACACACCGGCCGCGCTCCTATCAGCGAGATCTACGAATGGTGCGAGCCTCGCTTTCAAATCGCCAATTACAGCCTTGGGCGGCAGCTTTGCATCTATTTCAAACGACGGGCGCGACACCCGAGCCGTGTTTGACGACGGGTCTAACCTAGCCATTCCGTTCCGAGGCTCTGGCGGTTCGCTCATCGACGGCGGATTTTTTGGCTTCATTGCCGATTCACCGTTCGAGTCTTTCAAGTTTCGCCGCTTCGATGACTCTTTCGCTGACGGCTTTAGCATAGATAACGCCATATTTGGCCGTACCGACACCGCTCCCCCCCCGCAGGCCGTACCAACACCGGCCTTACTTCCTGGAATCATTGGCTTCGGCGTTGCGGCCCTACGCAAGCGCAAGCAGTCGCGGAAGTCGGTAAAATAGAGCCGTCGTTAAAATAGAGCCGTCGTTAAAATAGAGCAGCCGTTAAACTAAAAGAACTGCTCTCTCTTATCTGATTATCTCTACCTGATTATATGGTTAGCTCACAGGCTCAGGCCAACTCGACGGCATCTACAACCAAGACACCGCCCAAATCAACAGATGCTAGCTGGCAGATAAACCTGCTGTACGATGGCGATTGTCCGCTGTGTTTGCGTGAGGTGAACTTTTTGCAAAAGAAAGACGCGGGCCGAGGCATTGTAAAGCTCACGGATATCGCCGATATTAACTACCGTCCAGAAGAGAATGGCGGCGTAGATTTTGAAACGGCGATGGGACGTATCCACGCGGTTAGAGCCGACGGCTCCGTGGTCAAAAACGTCGCGGTCTTTCAGGAAGTTTACGATGCGCTGGGCATTGGCTGGATGTACGCGCCTACGAAATGGCCGGTGATTGGGCCTTTGGTGAATAAGATTTACGACCTGTGGGCCGATCAGCGACTGGCGATGACCGGGCGAGCGAGTTTGGCAAAAGTGATTGCCCAGCGTGAGGAAAAGATTGCCTGCGCTGAAGCCGGACGCTGCCGACTGGAAGAAACATAGTTCTTAGTCGAAGCTACGGTCTATAAGAATCTGCACAATTTCGACAGAGTTAGTGTCTTAAGATGCAGGTAGCTTTATTGGGGACACCTGCGCATGACGTTACAGCCGGTTGATGAACGGGTTAGTTGGCTACAGGCGAATACCATATTCCAGGGTTTGCCTGAGGAGTTGGTGAATGCGATCGCCCAATGCCTAAGCGAACAAACCCTCCAGGAAAACCAGCGGCTGATCTTAGAAGACACTGAACCCGACGCGCTGTATATTCTCAAGTCTGGGCGGCTAGAAAGCTATCGCACCCGTAAGACGACCGCAGCTCAGGTTATCAGCCTGCTGCCTGGCACGGTTCTACATCTGCGAGAATTATTGCTAGATCGGCCTACCGAGCAGACCGTGGTGGCTCTCACCAGCAGCCAGCTCTGGCGACTATCGGGAGAACGGCTGAAGCAATTGGCCCAGGAACATCCCGCGCTCAATCAGGAGCTGTCTCAGCTATTGGCCGAAGAACTGGCTCAGCTATCTGCCCAGCTTTTGCAAGAACAAGAGCGGCAGCAGGCGTTGCGGCCTTATTTGGTGCCCAAAGTTAAGCGCGGCGTTGTGGGCGCAAGTCGATATGCGGTGCGGCTACGACAGAATATACGGGACGCAACGAGTGCAGAACCGGGGGAGGACAATCGGCGATCGCCTATCCTGATTTTTGGCGAACCGGGCCTCAGCAAAGACAACCTAGCCGCGCTCATTCACTTCGGCTCAACCAATAAAAAAGAGCCGTTGATTAAGTTAAACTGCGAGACTTTGCGCGCCGTCGATCTTTTTGGCAGAGGCGAAAGCAAGCCCGGTTTGTTGGAATGGCTGCAAGGCGGTACGCTCCTGCTAAATAACATTCAAGATCTAGATGCCACGCTAAAAGCGTCGATTGTTCATCTATTGCAGACCGGCGAGTACAAACCAGTGACCAGAGAAGGCGATGCGCCGGTTTCGCCTAAAACCAGCCACGCCTGGATTTTGATGGTGGCCGAGCAGAATATACCGCAGTTTACAAAATGTTCTACGGTCAAGCGGATTAAGGTGCCGCCGCTGCGAGTGCGCAAGGCCGATATGGAAGCGACCGTAAACTATTTCATTCAGCTAGAGTGCAAGAAGCGGGGGCAGGTTAAGCCTAAGCTGACGCCCGAGGCGTTGCGCCGTTTGCAAAGCTATGATTTTCCTGGCAACCTGCGGGAACTGGAAGGATTAGTAGAAAGAGCGATCGCCCAATCCGAATCTAGCCGCCGCCTCACCGAAGAACTCTTCTGGGCAGAAGGTCAAAAGAAACAGCGCTTTCGGTTCAATTTTCTCAATGGCTACAATCGCTTTCGCAAATTTCTCCTCAGCCCCTGGTGGCCTACTCGCATCAACTATTGGTTCACCTCATGGGTTTACATCATTGTGTTAGTGGCGCTGTTCTTCGGCCCGCAAACGCGAGATACCAACGTCGCGCTCAACTTCTTTTGGGCCTGGTGGTGGCCGCTCATCCTGATTTCTTTTCCCTTTGTGGGGCGGCTTTGGTGCTCGGTCTGTCCGTTTATGATTTACGGCGAGATCACGCAAAAGCTGTCGCTGTGGCTATGGCCTAGAAAGCTCAAAACTTGGCCACGTCAGTGGGCCGAACGTTGGGGCGGCTGGATTCTGTACGGCGGCTTTGCGGCGATTCTGCTTTGGGAAGAACTGTGGCACCTAGAGAATGTCGCCTATCTCTCCGGCTGGCTGCTGGTCATCATCACAGCAGGCGCGATGATCTGTTCAGCCTTGTTTGAACGCAGATTTTGGTGCCGATATCTCTGTCCGATTGGGGGGATGAATGGTCTGTTCGCCAAGCTCTCGATGACTGAGCTGCGAGCGCAAAAGGGCATCTGCTCAGCAACTTGCAATACCTACCATTGCTACAAAGGTGGCCCGGCCGAGGGCGAAGGCCAAGAAACCGACGGCTGTCCGCTTTACTCTCATCCCGCGCAGCTTGAAGATAATCGCAACTGCGTGCTGTGTATGACCTGCCTTAAAGCCTGTCCGCATCATTCGGTGGAATTAAACCTGCGTCCGCCGGGAATAGAGCTGTGGACGACGCCAAACTCGACGGCTTATGAGGTGGCGCTGCTGCTGTTGCTGTGGGGCGCGGTGTTGTTGCATCGGTTGCCGGAGCTGACGAGACTGGTGCTGGGTAGCGATGTGATTTTAGATGAGTTTTGGGGTCATGCGATCGCTGCTCTCATCGCCCTTGCTCTCCCCGTCCTGGTTTCACTCATCGCCCATCAGCTCGTCCGCCTGCTCAACCCCAAGTTCAAGCCCCGCCCTTTTATCACGCTGGCCTACGGCTACCTGCCGCTCGTTCTATTTAGCAACCTGGCTCACTACTTACAAATGGGCCTAACCGAAGCCGGACAGGTGATTCCGCTATCGCTAGCAACCATTGGTCAACCCATCGGCGGCGCAGCCTCATTGGTTTGGATGGCTCATCCTGCGGTCATTAGCTTTCTTCAGGGCACTTGTTTGATTGCAGGCGCTGTTCTCAGCGGTCTGCTCACTCAAAAAATTGCGCGTCAGCCTTTTCTAAAGCTGCTGCCTCAGCATGGTGCGACGGTGTTGCTCACGGTGTTGACTTGGCAGCTCGTATTATAGTTAGTCGAAACTAGCCAGTCAGTCAGTCAGTCAGTCAGTCAGTCAGTCAGCTCCAAACCTTCTAGCAATAAGCATTGCGGGAGAGGCTGCATCAAAATCTGCTTTAGCATTAGGCGCTGTAGAAGCAATTGGATCAAGCTCGCCTAATGCTAAAGCCAAGCCAAGAGCGATCGTATTAGCTCTTTTAACTGCTAATCTTCCGCTGTTCGAACGGACTCCATCCAACCCAAAACCATCTGACAGCAAGCTTCATTCAGCGTATAGGCAAGCTATGTCGTTTGCTCGAAGGCTTGGGTAGCTTCGGCAGGGGGAGTTTAGGCGCAAAATGTATCCAGAGGAACGCCGTCGAGAAAGTTGCCAGAAGCACTGATGAGGATAAGGATCAGGTCATCGCGTTGACGCAGCCTCTCTTGCGGAAAATCGTCCTGGCTTAGCGATCGCTCACTCAACACCATCATTCGCTCAAAATAGTCTATAGACAAGGCCATTGAGTTTTCACTCAAGGGAGCAGGAACTATCTGACTCAGCACTGCTATTGACGCTCGCGGTGAAGACAGTCTAGGCAACATTTGTCACGGCTCTTCGAGTTTAGGCATCTAGAGCGTGACACCGGCTAATCGCGATTAGTGACCGCCGCGACTCTCAGTCTCAATCAGCGACAATATCCGCCCAACGGTGGTAAAGGCGGTTGTTCGATCGAGAAGCGCTCCCAGGCAAGCGAAAATGCGGCTAAACAATAGCTAAAAAACAGAAAAATTGAACAAAAAAAACCGAGATGGAAAACCACCCCGGTTAGATAACCTTTTGAGGAAAGAACAAACTTGTCTTTATGTGTTGCTCACGCTAGTTGCAAAGCTAACCTTGCGATAAGGCACTGAAGAACCAATATTGATTTCAGCAGTATTCACCCGAGGCTGATTGGCCGGACGAGCGTTGACGCTGCGAGCCATATCCAGATACAGCGCGGGGTTACCAGCCGTAGGTTTCTTGTCCTGAGGCTTGTAGCCACGAACTTCTTGCTGCCAGTTGGATCTGGGGAAGCCCTGAATGGCGCGGAAGTACTCAGCCGTACGTGGAGACTTGATGTCGAAAGGACGCTCGCCAATCTCTTGACTAGGCAGAACCCGACGACGGTAGTAAGGCACGATATCGTAGCCGAAGTTCTCCATGTACTCGTCGGTATCTAGCAGCTCGTCAATAAAGCCACCGATGCCTTTAGTCGCAATCTTAATCGACCAAGCAATTTTTTCGCGTTCGTTGTAAGGATCGCGGCCCAATGCTCTTTGAATAACCTGCTGAACAAACCGATAGTTGCTGTTCTTAGCGTAGTAGTTGCCCAAAAATGTGTCGGAAAGCAACAGCCCACGCACAAAGTCACGAACCGTGATTTGGTTATTGCGAAGCTGAGACTCTAGCGTCACTTCGCGATCTGCCTTGAAGGCATAAAAGAAAATCTGACGGTAAGCCGCTTCGATTAGATCGGTCATTTCGCTGTACTCAAGGAGAGCCTCAGCGCTGTAAATTCTGGGCTGATCGTCGCCCTGGACTACATATCCCTCAACCCGCTGGTTTTGGCTTTTGGGAGGGTAGGTCAACAACGGAATTGCCACGCTTGAATCTCCAGACTTTTATAAACGACTGCAATAATGTTTCTCAATCATAGGGGAGGGCTGTACCTCAGCTTGAATAGTCTGAGGAAATTATTACAGAGCTTAATATTTAATCAAAGGACGAGCGTGCAATGCTTTGAATAGGTTTTGAGCTATAAAAAGCAGGCATTTATTCAGAACAATTTGAGATTTGAAAGCAAAGAACGATACGAAAACTTACACTTTGCAACATCTCTCTCAGAGTTAATTCAACGTCTAATCTGACGCCAGTCCGAAGGCGTGTTGCAGTTGAATAGTATGGCCTTAGGCACCGCTGAGTAAGCCGCAATCTCTA
>JBBSOB010000012.1:0-34088 GCA_038260205.1 Phormidesmidales cyanobacterium | reverse complement strand
GTCTAGGCCCATCACTTCGTAGCCCCTGCCGTTAAGAGTCAGACAAACGGCTCGACCAAAACGACCTAGCCCGATGACAGCAAACTGACGGTTAGTCGCTCTAAGATTTTTGAAGAACTGAAGGGACGAGATGTTCACAAAGAAGTGGGGGCGATCGCTAGAAGGATAAGCTAAACAGAAGTTTGGGCTGCCAAAAGAGGTTAGAAGCGTAAACAGCGACAGAATCGAAGCCGCTTTCTCAAAACAGCATTCAACTATCTTAGGCGGTTTGTGGAACGCTATACCGCCTATCTCCGCCAATGCCTTTTGTTGTCAGCGCACCCCGTCGTCAGCGCCTGCTCTAATACCCGTACACAAAACGCGATACGCAATAGATTTCTTTCTTTGCTACTCTAGCTAGATGCTTCTAGGGATTAAAGTACGGACGTGGATATTCAAATTGGTCGCGGTAAAACAGCGCGTCGCGCTTACGGAATTGATGAAATAGCCTTAGTTCCTGGATTGAGGACGCTAGATCCACAGCTGGCTGATACCAGTTGGGAAATCGGTGGTGTGAGTCGAGATATTCCTATCATTGCCAGTGCAATGGACGGGGTCGTAGATGTCAAAATGGCCGTAGAGCTTTCTCGACTAGGTGCGCTTGGCGTTCTTAACCTGGAGGGCATTCAAACGCGCTATGAAGATCCCAATCCAGTGCTAGATCGAATTGCATCTGTTGGCAAAACAGAGTTTGTGCCACTGATGCAGGAGATTTACGCCAAGCCAGTGCTGCCAGAACTGATCGAAAAGCGAATTAAAGAGATTAAATCGCAAGGTGGTGTAGCGGCGGTGAGCTTAACCCCAGCAGGGGCTTCTAAGTTTGGTAAAACGGTGGCCGATGCCGGAGCTGATTTGGTCTTTGTGCAGGCCACGGTAGTCTCTACCGATCACAGCTCTCCCGAGTCCATCGACCCACTAGATCTGGCAAAATTTTGCGAAGAGATGCCGATTCCGGTGCTGCTGGGCAACTGCGTGACTTACGAAGTGACGTTGCAGTTAATGCGGGCAGGCGCAGCCGGTGTCATGGTAGGCATTGGCCCTGGCGCGGCCTGCACCTCTCGGGGCGTGTTGGGCGTCGGCGTCCCTCAAGCAACGGCAGTAGCCGACTGCGCGGCGGCTAGAGACGATTATCAAAAAGAATCGGGTCGGTATGTGCCCATTATTGCCGATGGCGGCTTAGTCACTGGGGGCGACATTTGTAAATGTATTGCATCGGGTGCCGATGGCGTCATGGTTGGATCTCCATTTGCTAGAGCCAAAGAAGCCCCTGGGCGAGGATTTCACTGGGGAATGGCAACGCCTAGTCCAGTGCTGCCTAGAGGAACTCGTATTCAAGTGGGCACCACTGGCACCCTAGAGCAGATTTTGCGTGGCCCAGCTGGGCTAGACGATGGCACCCATAACTTTAAGGGCGCACTGCAAACTAGCATGGGCACTTTAGGCGCTCGAACCATCAAAGAGATGCAGCAGGTAGAAGTCGTGATTGCCCCCTCTTTGCTAACCGAAGGCAAGGTCTATCAAAAAGCTCAGCAGCTTGGGATGGGTAAATAGCGGCTATTTTTCAGTAATTTTACGGTGGCGTACCGTAAAATAGTTTTGCGCCATTACCAAATTATGCGTACTTTGTGAGCTATCAGTAGGCAAGTTTCAAGACTTATCTCTGATTTCGACTCAAATTCAGTGGCAAATATGTAAGAGTCTCTTACAATTAGGAGGAAGCGGAGACGCAAGTTTCCGTTCACTCCTCACACCATACTCCGTCCGAGTCTTCGGACTTGGACGGTTCCTTGTAACGCGACCCGAAAAATTGCACGGTCGGCGAGAGAGATACAAGCGAGATATGCCTGCAAGACTATAGACAGCGTGACTGTTTGAGGTGTATTTGTGGAGAGTAGCCAATAAAGATCTGTAAATGTAGACGTACGGGGATAGGTTTTGGCTATGGTAAGATCGATCCACACGATGACAAGGATATTATAAGAATGTCAGCCGCACAGGTCACAGATTCGACATTTAAGCAAGAAGTTTTGGAAAGCGAAGCCCCCGTCTTGGTGGACTTTTGGGCACCTTGGTGTGGCCCTTGCCGCATGGTTGCCCCCGTGGTAGAAGAAATTTCTGAACAATACGATGGCAAAGTCAAGGTGGTTAAGGTCAATACTGATGAAAACCCCAGCGTGGCTAGCCAATATGGCATTCGTAGTATTCCTACGCTGATGATATTTAAGGGTGGGCAGCGAGTGGATATGGTTGTGGGTGCTGTGCCCAAGACGACTTTAGCAAACACGCTCGAAAAGTATCTTTAAGTCGAGAGTTGCTAGGTTAGATTGACCGCTAGATTAACGGCCAAATTAACGTTGAAAAAAAGAGGTTCTGGCTGTCGTCAGAGCCTTTTTTTCGTGCGTTCGTTTTCTGCGTTTGTGTAGACTATCTACCAGAGCGTTCATTATTTCAGACGGTTTTTGCCGAAGACCCTTGGAGACTGAAGGAAAAGGTCATTCGCAGCTCCTCGGATGCATCTGATGTTGGCTATAGGATGTAGCCAAATTGACCGTTATTGCGACCCTCTTTTATTAGGCGACTAAGCCAACGTACATGAACAACACCTTTGATCCGAATCGCCCTATTGGCAACTATCTCAACCCTCAGCGTACAGATCTACGCTCTGATGTGCTGAAGGTTTTAGAGGCGCTGCCCCATTTGGAAAACGGCGAGGTGATTGGGCAAATTTTTGAAACGCTAGTGCGTATGAGTAGTCAGGAGGCGGAGCGGCTGGACTGGAAGATTTTGAGCTACTCGCTGCTGGATATGGAGGGTGGATTTAAAGCATTTCATCCCTATCGACATACGCGTAAGGTGACTATATTTGGCTCGGCTAGAACGCTGAGCGATTTGCCTGAGTATAAGATGGCGGCGGAGTTTGCTCGGCGCGTTGTGAAAGAAGGCTTTATGGTGATCACGGGAGCTGGCGGCGGCATCATGCAGGCGGGAAATGAGGGGGCCGGACGAGATAATTCGTTTGGTCTGAATATTCAGCTACCTTTTGAGCAGGGGGCGAATCCGGTGGTGACGGGAGATCTTAAGCTGCTGGACTTTAAGTACTTTTTTACGCGCAAGCTGTTCTTTTTGAAAGAGAGCGATGCGATCGCCCTATTCCCAGGCGGTTTTGGCACCCAGGACGAAGCCTTCGAAGCGTTGACGCTGATGCAAACCGGCAAAGCAGGACTGGTTCCCGTGGTGCTGATTGATCGTCCGGGAGGGGGCTACTGGAAAGACTGGGATCGGTATGTGCGCAGTCGGCTGCTAGATCAAGCCTTGATTAGCCCAGATGACACTAGTTTGTATTATTTAACAACTGGATTAGATGACGCCTTGCAGCACATTGAGAGCTTTTACCGGGTCTATCACTCTAGTCGCTATGTGGATGGCCAATTGGTGATACGAATAAAAGCGCCGCTGTGCGACGGGGCCATTGATCGGCTAAACGATGAGTTCTCCGATTTGCTAGTGACCGGACGAATTCGGGAGGTGTCTGCTTTTGCGCAAGAAAAGCGCGATGGAACCGAGAACTTGCCCCGTCTGGCAATGCATTTTAATCAGCGCAACTTTGGTCGGCTGCACCAGATGATTCATGCGTTGGGGCGTTTGAGCATTTCCTGCGAGGCAATTCAGCATCCTGAGCAGAAGTAAAGCGCTTGAGGATAAGCTTCGCAGCGCTAGAGTTCGCTCTGAAGATATAGCAGAATGCCTTGACGGTTACTGCTGTGCTTTTGCGTGGGTAATCAAATTTTGATAATCAACTGTTGGCTACCAGATGTTGGGCGGGTTTTCCAAAGGCTTTGGGCACGGCGGCAGTGAGGACTTCGTTCCCGGTTGCCGTGACCAGGATGTCGTCTTCAATGCGAATGCCAATGCCCTTCCAGCGTTCTTCTACTTCGGGCTGTGGGTCTTCTGCCTTGCCTTCTTCGGGTTTGGCGGGCTGGTAGTGTGGCGAGATGTAAATGCCTGGTTCTACGGTCACGATGTTACCGACTTCAAAAGGTTTCCAGGTTTTGTCTCCATTTCTCAAGATGCCAGTATCGTGGACATCTAGCCCTAAAAAGTGTCCGGTGCCATGCATAAAGAATGCTTTGTGCTTTTTCTCTTCAATAAGTTGGTCTACCTCGCCCCGCAGCAGCCCTATCTCGACTAGGCCCGCGGTGATGACTCGGGTGGCCGCGTCATGAAACTCATTGAAAGGCTTTCCGGCCTTTACCTGTTTAATGGCGGCTAGCTGAGCTTCTAAAACCAGATCGTACAAAATTTTCTGTTCTTCTGAGTACGTCTTGCCAAGGGGAAAAGTACGCGTGATGTCGGCGTTGTAGTAGTCGTAGGCACAGCCTGCATCTATCAAAAGCAAGTCGCCTTCCTGGAGCTGCTGGTTGTTCTCTACATAGTGCAAAATGCAGGCATTCTCACCGCCTGCCACGATGGAGGGATACGCTGGCCCCGACGCGCCCGCCTGTCGAAATACATTCTCAATGGCTGCTTGAATTTCATATTCGTATAGGCCAGGACGAGCCATTTCGCGCGCTAGGTTGTGAGCATCTACAGAAATGGCGATCGCCCGACGAATTTTATCTAACTCATACGAACTCTTAATTCGCCGAAACTGCTGCATTAGAAGTTGAGCATCCTCAATGGCAACCGGGCCTGTCCCTCTTTTAGTTCTCTGGCGCAGCAGCTTTTGCCAAAGCTGAATGATTCGCTGGTTAAAAGCGTTATCTATCCCAAAGTGGTAGTAGAGCCGGGGCGACTTAATGACGTACTGATCGAGCTTTTCCTCTAGCTGCGAGATGGGATAGGCTTCATCCGCGCCATATTTTTCTTTGGCAACCTCTATGCCCGCTCTAGTACCACTCCAGGTTTCCTGCTCTAAGTCTTTGGGCCGCACGAACAAAACAAACTTATGTTGATCGTGGGATCCAGTAAGCACCATCACTGCGCCTGGCTCGTTAAATCCGGTGAGATAGAAGAAATTGCTGTCTTGTCGATACAGATAGTCCACATCGTTATGCATAACGGCTGTGGGCGCGCTGCAAAATATAGCAACGCCTTCTCCGATAGTGTCTAAGACGGTTTGTCGGCGCTGACGATACTCGCTGTGCATAGATGCTTTAAAAAAGGTTAAGACTTTCTACTTAGAAAGCATAGCTTAAAACCTCAATCCGCATACCGCTGTTAGGCAGACTGCCAGCGCTGACAGAAAGAGCGTTATCGCCCTGCGTAACAGGTGTGCCAGACATCAACTTAATGAAGGCGTCTACGCCAACGATATCGCAGGTTTTGTCGGCGGCGGCAGTGCGGTAGTAGGTGGGAATAATAATTTTGGGATTGAGCGATCGCACGGCTTCCACCGCTTCCTCTGGCGTATACGCTTTGGGGCCACCGCCTACAGGAACTAGCAGCACATCGGGTTTCCCAATCAAAATTTTATTTTCAACCGTAATGGGAGCCGCCGCCCCGCCTAAATGCACAACCCTTACGCCTGCTTGTGTCCAGGCCCAAGCGATATTGTTGCCAAAGCGTCGTCCGCCCAAACGGTCGTGCGCCATGCTGATGCCTTGAATAGAGAGTCCTTTGACGGTATAGTCCCCCGGTTCGTCAATAACTTCCGTATTGGCATATTGGCTCGTTAGGAAACCTTCGTCGAAAAGGCGGCTGCTGAGCAAAACCAGATCGGCAGCCGCGGTAGGCTGGGCATAGCCTTCTGTGCAGCCTGCAGACTTGAAAGGATTCACTAAGATGCGCTGACCGCCCCCTGAGAATAAAAAGGCGGTATGGCCTAAGGCGGTGATGGAGAGAGAACCGCTTTGGGCCTGATAAGACTGGTAGCTAGAGGCTAGTCCTAGTCCTAGAGTGCTTGCAAAGGTTGCGCTGGCGTATTGAAGCAGTTGTCGCCGTTTCATATCGTCTAAAACCGTATCTTTTTAACGTCTGAGGCAGGTGTAACTATCCTGCCTTATGGTGTGACGTTCCGCGCAACTCGGTTGGGCCAGTTCGTCGGAGCGGTCTGCTGTTATCCCAACCTTTATCCCAACTGCGTCAAGAAGTTTTTGAGTAAGTCTCTGCCAGATTCTGTCAGAACGCTTTCGGGGTGAAACTGTACGCCTTCGATGTGCGGATAGTCGCGGTGGCGAATGCCCATAATGGTGCCGTCTGCGACCCAGGCCGTAATTTCTAGCACGTCGGGGCAAGTGTCTTGGTCTATGACTAGGCTATGGTAGCGAGTGGCCGTTAGGGGTTCGGCTAAGCCTTCGAAGACGCCCGTATTTTTGTGGTTCACTGGCGACGTTTTTCCATGCATGAGTTCTGGCGCAGAGACGATTTTGCCGCCAAAGACCTGACCGATACTTTGATGGCCCAAGCAAACGCCGAGAATGGGCATTTGGGGGCCAAGCTGTTTGATAATGTCTAGGGAAATACCTGCGTCGTCTGGCGTGCCGGGGCCGGGCGAGATGACAATGCCATCTGGCTTTTTAGCTTTAATTTCTTCAAGAGTAATTTGATCGTTGCGATAGACTTCGATGTCTTTGGCGACGCTCATGGTTTGGCCTAGCTCGCCTAGATATTGCACCAAGTTGTACGTAAAGCTGTCGTAGTTATCAATAACTAGAATCATAGGAGAGGCGGTGGATGCAACCGATGGATGTACGAGCGGAGCGGTTTTTAAAGATACAGTCAGCCTGAAGGACGGCTAGTTAATGCAGCGCGTTTTGTAAATGAGTCCAGAGGGGGGGTGCGAAGATGAGGGCGGCAATTAGGAGGGCGACGATAGCGGCCATTAACACGGCTCCAGCAGCGCAGTCTTTGGCGACCTTGGCTAGCTGATGGTAGGTTTGGCCAACGGTGAGATCGACCAGTGATTCTAAGGCGGTGTTAAGGATTTCCATGACTAGCACCGCGCCGATGGTGAGGCAAATAACGGCGATTTCGATATTGCTGACGTTGAGTACCCAGCAAAGGATGATGGCTAGAATGCCGATGCCCGTATGAACTCTGAAGTTACGCTGCGTTTTGAAGGCGTAGGAGATGCCGCTCCAGGCGTATTTGAAGCTAGTGAAGAGGTTAGGCGCGATTTGCCAGGATTGCGATCGCTCTCGCTCCACCTCCAAATCCAACTTGTCAGGCCCCAACTTTTCGTCTAGCTGTGTACCTACTTTGTCTTCGAGTGTCTCTGAGGAAGATTCTGCTGACATGGGTTTACTGTAAAGCGCCTTTCTGTAATGAGTCCGGTTGCGATGAGCCAGCTTTTCCTTCCGCATTGAACTGCTGTGGGAAAGTTTATGATTCCGGGAGGAATGGCTATCACGAGAGAACATACGCAGATATTCCTGTTGGCGTCGCTATCAATAATGGCGGTCTAGACGAAAATGACTTCTTCCTTAATGGCGACAATTTACCCCTAACAATTTACCCCTAAACGTTGCTCAGCTCTTAAGTCAATGTACCTCAGACCTTGATGATTAGATGCTTTCGTTAAGAAGGAGAACATTTAGCTCAGAAATCTTTGAAGCCGGTTTACGCAGAGGTCCACAGCGAAGGTTTATAAAAGGTGGGTTGCCGTCATGGCAGCTCGGTCATGACCTGTAGATCTATTCGTCCGACAGGGGCGCTATCCGACTGATTCGGCTTCGATTAAAGCTATTAGACGATCTTGCTGATTTAGCATATTGGTCAGGCTTTGCTCGTCTGGATGATCCCACCCTAATAGATGAAGCAGGCCGTGAGCGGCGAGCCAGATAACTTCTTGTGAGAGGGTGCGATCGCGCGCTTCAGCTTGCCTTTGTGCCGTTTCGACAGAAATAATAATATCTCCTAAATACAGCGGCTGCTGTTGATTGATTGTCTCTGCACCGGGAAAGTCCGTTTCTAAGGCCGCAAAGGAGAGTACGTCAGTGGGCTTTGGCTGATGGCGGTAGTCGGTATTGAGCTGCTGAATTTCGGCGTCTGTGGTGAGGCGCAGACTGAGTTCGTAGGCGTTGAGAGGGGAGAGGGCTGGGTTTAGCTCGGTGAGCCAGCGGGTAAGCCAAGTTTGGTATTGAGCGATCGCAATTCCAGGTACGTCAACCAAAGCCCCCTCAACAAACGCCTCTACCTGAATATTTTCTGTTTGAATCTCACTTTGAATAGATGTCGCTGTCATTGGTTGCTATCGCGTAAGGTATGCAAGGCCCACAAACAAGCCGAGTAGCGCCACTGCGGAGAGAAAAAAATGATAAAGCGAGGTGCCCCCTTTTTAACCATGTTGCGCATCGCTAGCTTGACGAAGCTTGGGGGTGGCTCATCTAGAGGAGATTTAGCATCTGGTTGGGCAACTGCTGATTTGTCGGTTGTCATGTTGGCTATTTATAAAGTGTTAACTACAGTTTACCGCTGAAGTTTGCTGCTGACGTTTACCGCTGAGGATAAGGGCTAAACGCTTCCGGTTCCCGCTTCAATGAGCTGGTTTTCCTGGCGCAGATAGGCTTGAATAAACGCTTCTAGGTCGCCGTCCATCACATCAGAGACGGCTGTGGTTTCTACGCTGGTGCGTAAGTCTTTTACCATCTGGTACGGCTGAAAGACGTAGTTGCGAATTTGATTGCCCCAGGCTGCTTCGACCATGTCGCCGCGAATATCGGCGATTTCTTGGGTGCGCTGTTCTTGCGCAATGACTAGCAGTTTGGATTTTAGTAGGGTCATGGCTTTTTCTTTGTTTTGGAGCTGCGATCGCTCCTCCGTACAGCGCACCGATATGCCCGTAGGCAAATGCGTGATGCGCACTGCCGTCTCTACCTTGTTTACGTTCTGACCGCCCGCACCCCCAGAGCGCGACGTTTTTACTTCCAGGTCTTTGTCCGGAATATTCAACTCTACGCCCTCATCTAGAATCGGCATCACCTCAACGCCTGCAAAGCTGGTCTGCCGTTTGCCATTGGCATTAAAGGGCGAAATTCTGACCAGACGATGCGTTCCCTTTTCGCCTTTTAAGTAGCCATAGGCATAGCGACCGTCAATTTCTATCGTTACTGACTTCAGTCCGGCTTCGTCGCCCTCAGACTTTTCCATCAGAGTAAGTCGATAGCCGTTTTGCTCGCTCCATCGGCTGTACATACGCAGCAGCATTTCTGCCCAATCCTGCGCATCGGTTCCGCCTGCACCAGCGTTAATGCTAATGACTGCGCCCTCTTTGTCATAAGGCCCAGAAAGTAACTGCTGCAATTCCCACTGATCCAGCTCGCGATTGAGCTGATTGACCGTTTTTTCTGCTTCATTTAGCAGTGATTCATCTAGCTCTAGCTCTAGCAGTTCCAAAATTGCTTCTAAGTCGCCGACGCTCGTCTTCCAACCTTGAAATTGAGCCAAATTCGACTTGTATTCGTTTAGCTCTTGCAACAGTTTTTGAGCTTTGTCCTGATCATCCCAAAAGTCTGGCTGGGCGGAGAGCTGCTCTAGGTCTTTAATCTTGGCATTAAGCGCGGGAACGTCAAAGGTATTCCTGAGCTTTGCCCAGGCGCTCGAAGAGCAGCTCAAGTTCTCGCTTGAGTATAGAAGTGTCAAACATATCTTGGCCGGTCGTTAAGGCATAAGGATTGAATTGTTCATAGCTTAGCGCTATTTGCTGACGGTAAAAAAGGACTGGCTGATGGCAAAGATGCTTCAGTCAGTCCTCTTAGGGGTTGTCTATTAATTCAGGCGATCGCTCTTTCTGGCTTCTACGTCCTGATCTCTACGTCCTAATCTCTGCTGTTAGTCGCAATCAAGAGTCTAAGGATGAACACAAACAGGTTCACATACGTGAGATACATCGACAGCGCGGCTGGAATAGCCTGTTCGTCAGTGTAGGTGCGAGGTAAGACAAAGAAGTCAACCACTGCCGCGCCTACAAACAAAAGTACGCCAACCGCTGAAATAGCAATTTCAATCGTGTTGGGAGCGTATACACCAAAGAAGCTTAGGGCGAACTGCCCAATGACCACCACCACTAGGGCGATGATGCCGAGCTGGACAGTTTTTGTGAGCGCGAACCCATCTTCCTCGGACAGGTTAGATCCAATTGGGCGAGCCGCGATAAAGGTGATGCCGCAAGCTAGGGCCGCAACGCCTACGCCCTGCATCCCAACGCCGGGTGTTTGGGTTGCTAGGTTTACCAGTCCGCTGAGCGTGTAGCCCGAAAGCAGGCTGTAGGTTGCGAGTAATGGCAGCGCCACGGCATTGTTGCCTTTCATGGCCACCCCTCGCGCCACGAAAAACAGAGCAAGTTCTGCGATGACCGCAACCAACAAGGTTTGCATAAACAGCGCTGGCTGGTTGGCCAGTACGCTCAAGCCGCCGAATGTGCCTGCGGCTGTAAGAATGAGTCCGCCACCGACATAGGGTAATGCATTGGCAATGACGTTTGGCCCGACCAAGGACTGACCTTTCGCATCACGAATGGCCTGTCGGAAGTTGCTAGTGTTGCTCATCTAAAAAACAGCCTCTTCTAAACACGTAAACATAAACAAAAATCTGTGCTTTCTAGTGTAGTCAATCTTCTATTAGCTAGCGATTACGGGTTTCCGCCTGTGGCTGAACGCTCAATACTGGCGATCATCAGCCGATGATTAGACGATTTAAAGGAACCTCTGAAAAATATGTTTGAGGCGATTTGAGGTGATAGTTGATAAACCCTTGTGTCGGCATTTTTAACAGGAACAAGTGTTATTTAAGTCGTTAATAACTTCCGTAAAAGCACTGTGGAAAAAACTTTTGAAAACGGCGTAGACGCGATCGCTAGCTCAATTTAAACGATTATTTTTGAATTGCTTTTGGAGATCAGAAAAACTACTGATAAACAGCCTAGAACTCTTTTGAATAAAGGGCCGTAGCGACTTGAGAAAAGCGCAAACTCAGGGCTTTTTGCGTGTATTTGCCCAGTTAGTTAAAGAGCGTTCCTATTCACTACCGTAATTCAACGATGGTTGCGAAGAGGTCACTTCCCGAGAATGAATTTAATTCACGCAATACCGCTTCAAAGCAGTCGTCACTGCCCCTAAAATTATGGCTTCTTCTCAAACCGCAACTCGTTCAGCCGCTATCACCGCCAATAAGGTCGCTACCACCACTGCTAAGTCAGAAAAATCTGCAAAGCTTCGCTCTCGCGGCATGGAACTCTTGATGGAGTACAAGCAAGATCGCACCTCGGTTCGTTTGCGCAATGAGTTGGTTCGTCTAAATGCTGGTTTGGTTCGTAAAATTGCTCATCGTGTCAGTCATCAGTGCGCTGAGCCTTACGAAGATCTAGAGCAAATTGGCTACATCGGTTTGATTCGTTCTATCGAGCGTTTTGACCCCGGCCAGGGCTGTGCGTTTAGCTCTTTTGCAGTGCCTTATATTCGCGGTGAAATGCTGCACTTTTTGCGCGATCGCGGCACTACCGTAAAAATTCCCCGGCGCTGGCAAGATCTGCAAAAAGCGGGTCAAAAATGTCAGGTCGAGCTAATTCGCCAGTATGGCCGCCAGCCGACTGATATTGAAATGGCTGAAGCGGTGGATGTCTCTGTTCAAGAGTGGCGTCAGGTGAAAATGGCCAACAAAAACCGGATGCCTTTGAGCTTGGACGCAACGGTTTCCCATCAGATTGATTCGAGCATTACGCTAGGCGATACCCTCCCTGATATGCACTACATCATTTTGCAGGGACTAGAAGAAGATCGTCAGCAAATCCAAAGAGCGATGAACCAGCTAGAAGAGAAAACTCGCTCTGCAATTGAATATGTGTTTTTCAAGGGTCTTTCTCGTAAGGAAGTCGCTGAGCGAATTGGCGTTAGTCCTATGACGGTGACTCGTCGCATTCAGCGTGGCGTGGAGCAGATGGTGGCTTACTTGCAGCCTCAGCAGGATTTGCAGGCCGACCAGCCGTAGGTCAAGTTTTTTCTCCATTCTGTAAAAAGTTTTTAGTCTTGTTTCTCCTAAGTGAATCGAGCCGGTGTGGTTGTATTGCAACTGCGCCGGTTTTTTTGTGGGCGGCTAAGCGGTAGCTCGCTGAATTTTGTCTATCCGCAGGCAGAGCGGTAGGACATTGCGTATTAAGCTTTAATCAGCAGATGTCGAAAAGTTAGCAGATATTACAGCGCGGATTGAAGCTGCCCTCAATTCCTTGTCTAGAGGTTCCTACTATTATGGTCATTGCCGAAGCCACTCTTTCGCTTAATCGGGTTCAGGGGAGCCAATCTGAAGCCGAGCGGTTTCATCAGTTACAAGCCGCTCTAAAGGATCGCTGGCATTCGATTGATGAATTTGACCGCAGTCCTCGGCAGATTTTGGTGGTGCCTTCGCTCAGTTTGGATCAAGCTGAACTATCGAAAGTGCAAGGGGTTCATCATTATGAAGAGCGACTGCTGTTTGCGCTGATTCGGCTGCGTAATCCTGAAACCAGGGTGATTTATGTGACCTCTCAGCCGCTGCACCCTAGTATTGTGGATTACTACCTGGAGCTGTTGCCAGGGATTCCGAGTTCTCATGCGCGCGATCGCCTAGACCTATTTGCCACCTACGATTCTTCTTTAAGACCGCTCACTGAAAAAATTTTGGCTCGTCCGCGCCTGATGAAGCGCATTAAGGCAAAAATAAAGTCCGACGAAGCCTACATGACCTGCTACAACTCTACTGAGCTGGAGAAAGAATTGGCTTTGGCGCTCGATTTGCCTTTATTGGCCGTCGATCCAGGGCTGCTTTATTGGGGCACTAAAGGCGGCAGTCGGCAGATATTTGCGGAGTGCGGTATTCCCTTGCCAGACGGCAGCGAACTGACGCACAGCACGGCTGAACTGTCTGAAGTGACGGCGGCTTTGTGGGAGCGGCAGCCTGAGCTAAAGCGGATTGTGATTAAGTTAAATGAGGGCTTTTCGGGGGAGGGTAACGCGCTGCTTTCGCTGACGGATTTGGCGGATGTTGCGCCGGGTAAGGCTAAACGGGCTGAGCGGACAAAGGCGATCGCCGCTGCAATGGCCAACTTACGATTTCAGTGCAGCACAGAGACTTGGGCTTCTTTTGAGAAAAAAATTGAGGAGCTAGGCGCGATCGCTGAAGCCTTTATTGAGGGCGAGCAAAAGTTCTCCCCTAGCGTTCAGGGCCGCGTTACGCCTGCAGGCGACGTCGAAATTCTCTCTACGCACGATCAGGTACTCGGTGGCCCCGATGGTCAGATCTTTTTGGGCTGCACTTTTCCGGCTGCGGACGACTATCGAATGGCGCTGCAAGAGATGGGCCGAAAAGTGGGTCAAAATCTGGCAGAAAAAGGAGCGTTAGAGCGCTACAGCGTGGACTTTATTGCCGTGCATCAGCCCGAGAATATAGATAAGCCTTGGGCGATCAGCGCGATTGAAATCAACCTGCGCAAGGGTGGTACGACGCATCCTTTTATGGCCCTAAAGCTGCTGACCAACGGTACGTATAGTCTAGAAGATGGCAAATTCTATACAAAAAATGGTCAGGCTAAGTATTATCGAGCGTCAGATAATTTGCAAAACGAAGCCTATCGGGGACTGTTGCCCGACGATTTGATGGATATTGTCATGGGCGAGCAGTTGCACTTCAGCTCGATTGACGGCGTGGGCGTTGTCTTTCACCTGATGGGCTGTCTGAGTGAATATGGCAAACTGGGGCTAACCTGCATTGGCAATACGCCTGAAGAGGCTGAGGCTATCTATGAGAAAGTGGTGGCAACCATAGACCGGGCTACGCAAGAAAACTAGATTGCGATCGCTCCAAGAACCACAGTACTGCTCAATTGCACTGCTCAACTACTGATTGACAGTCTTTTTAACTCGATCCATATCCCGCTTATCCTGTTTCTTTTTCAGGCTTTCGCGCTTATCGTGCAGCTTTTTACCTTTGCCGAGCGCAATTACCACTTTTACTCGCCCATCTTTGAAGTACATCTTCAGCGGTATCAGGGTCAGCCCTTTTTGCTCCGTCTGGCCAATGAGCTTACGAATTTCCTGCTTATGCAGCAACAGCTTTCGGACGCGGCGCGGCTCGTGGTTGTAAGCCAAAATGGTCATGCTGTGCGGTGAGATATGCACGTTGTGCAGCCAAGCCTCGCCTTTTTTGACGTTGGCAAAGCCGTCGCGCAGGTTTACTTTGCCTTCGCGGATAGATTTTACCTCGGTGCCCGTGAGCGCAATTCCGGCTTCATAGGTGTCCAGAATTTCGTATTGAAAACGGGCCTGACGGTTGTCGGCGACAATTTTTACGCCGCCACCGCCGCTAGTTTTAGCTTGGGTTGCCATAGGAATAATTGCGAAAGGGTCTTGAGTTTAAAGATCGAGATTTGAGGAGCGAGACTTGAAGATCGGGCGTTACTAAAGTTAAAAATTAGGGGATTCGGCAACAACGCACCATTCGTGCAGCTCGTATTCTACGCAGTTATTTGCGATTAGGGGATCTGCCTTGATGATGGATTTTGCCGCTGTCATTGAGTCGGCCTGAAAAATGAGCATACCGCCGCCGCGCTCCTGCCAGTATCCGCTGCGAGCGCGATGTCCGTTTTCGATCAAACTGTTAACGTAGTCAACATGGGCGGCCACAAACTGATCGAATTTGGGTTTATCCACAATTCCTCTTTCAATTTTGACAAACCATTTGGTCATGTTGCTGCGCTTTTTTTGGAACAGTTGCTACTGAGCAGTTTTATCTTGTAATGCTTGCAAGACTCCTACCAGATTATTCTATGGACAATCGAAAATCTGTGGAACTTAACGAAAAATCTGCAAGACGGCGGTTCTTTGTGGCGCTGCTGCCGCCGTCTGATGTTCAAGCGAGGGTGAATGAGGTCAAGGGAGTGATGCGCGATCGCTTCGATTCTAAAGCTGCCTTCCGCTCGCCCCCCCACATTACGCTACATGCCCCCTTCGAATGGCCCGTCTCCGCCATCGACCGTCTACAAGATTCGCTGAGCAAGTTTGCCTATACTCAGGTGCCTGTTCCCATCTCAATTGATGGCTTCAACACATTTGCGCCCCACGTTATCTATATAGACGTGGTCAAAAGTACTGACCTGATGGCCATTCATCCCAAGCTACTAACTCACCTCGAAGCCGATATCGCTTTAGTTAGCCAGCAAGAACGCAAGCGAGCCTACGTCCCTCATCTCACCGTAGCCTTTCGCGATCTCAAGCCAAATATGTTTCGCAGAGCCTGGGCCGAGTTCCAGCATCAGGAATTTCACGCCGATTTTATAGCCAGCCATCTAAGTCTTTTAGTTCACGACGGCAGACTTTGGACGGTTAAAGAAAACTACGAATTTATAGGTGCTAAAGCCCTCAGATGAAGGTTCGTCTAAGGTTTCGGCTGCTTCTAATCTCGCACTATCGGTAGAGACGAAACACACCTGCCGAAAGAAGAAACAGTTCACTTGAAGCGCCTAAACTGGGATGCGAATGAGATAAAAATTGGAGCTTCCCCATGGCTGAGAATCAAAACAAAGATATTAAACTGGATGCTGAGCCTGGTAAAGGCGCTGCGGGAAACCAGCAGGCGGTGCAGGTTGCACAATCCGTTGGCAAGGCCGTTCAGCCACCGGGTACAAAAGAGATGCAGGGTGGAAATCCTGAGCAGGCTGAAAGAGATATCGAATCGGCTGAGCAGAGCGAGTCTGACTCTGATATGAGTACTACCGATGGCTACGTGGTCGATGATTCTGGTCGCTTGAACAATTTTGCCGTTGAGCCTGAAATGTACGTCGAAAAAAAGTAATGACGTTAATTATCTAAATCTTTTAGAGCATTAGAAACCCCTGTAAGGCCAAACAAAATTCTTACAGGGGTTTCGTTTGGCCTAGAGGCTACGAATCCATCGCTGCCTGAAAGAAGTCTCGCTCGCAGGTCATGGCGTAGCGGTAGGTGGAGCGAACTAATGGCGTGTCGGTGGAATGCTTGTTTACTATTGTTTCTAGCTGTTGGGCAAGTGGCTCAAATTCATCGCTGCTGTAGGTCTCAATCCAGTTTTTGTAGCTATGAGAAGGAATGCCATCGGTGGCAAGCTGCTGGCCTAAATAGGCATAAAGCCTCATGCAAGGAGACATCGCCACCGCGGTAATGCCGACTGGTTGGCTCCAGGCGGTGGAAAGTAGAAAGTCTGTGTATTGACGAGTGGCGGCTGCGGGAGCGATCGCGTCAATATCCACACCCCAAGATTCGGCGTACTCGTGATGCAGCTCTAGCTCTGTTAGAACGCCTTTCGCCAAATTATGAAAAACCTGAAAACTCTCCCAGTCCGGGGCTTTAGCCGCTGCAATGCTGTAGGCTCTGGCAAATGCTTCTAAGAAAAAAGCATCTTGCTCTACGTAGTAGACAAATATCCCTTTGGGCAAGGAGCCATCGCCAATGCGTTGCACAAAGGGATGCTGAAGGCATTCGACGGCCAGATCCTGATTGGTCTGCCAGAGCGTTGTGGATAGAGACATAGGAAAACTGCGAGGCTGTTTGGGTAGGGGTGTCTTACAAATATAGGTTCTAGCAGATATGACCGCTACGAATAGCAGAGCTAGCCCTAACTTTTCGCCTGGATCTTGCTCAGTGGGGCGAGCGAATGGGTGAGGTAATTTTGCGTTTTTGCTGAGGTGCGATCGCTTGTTTAGCTGTCTCACAGTCCCTTTCAATCTGCGCTTTTAGCTGCGCTAGCGAGTCGAACTTTTGCTCGGGGCGAATGAATGCTTCCAGGCTAACTGTCAGAGTTTGGCCGTACAGATCGCCAGACCAGTCGAGCAAATGTACCTCTACGCTGAGTGACTGCCCGCCCACGGTAGGTCGATTGCCGATGTTCATAACGCCGAGTTGAGAGGTCAGATCTTTGCCATACACGCGTACGCTATAGACCCCTGTGCGAGGTAAGTATTTGTCGGTAGGCACCTGTAAGTTCGCGGTTGCAAAGCCAATGGTTCTGCCAATCTGTTGGCCTCGAACGACTCTGCCGGTCAGAATATAGGGCCGACCTAAGAGCCGAGTCGCTTCAGCGAGTTCGCCGATTTGTAGGGCTTGGCGAATGCGCGAGCTGCTAATGCGATCGCCATCTTCCTGCTTTAGGGCCACGCGGGTGACCGGCACCTGATACTGAGCCGCAATTTGCGCTAGCATTTCGGCGGTACCTGCTCGCCCTTTCCCAAAGCAAAAATCGTTGCCTACGCTAATGTGCTGGGCCTGCAAGCCCTCGATTAATATTTGTCGTACAAAAGCTTCTGGGCTGAGCTGGGCGATCGCCGGATTAAACGGCAGCATCACCAGCTGCTGAATGCCTAAGTGCGCTAGCTGCCAGGTTTTTTCCTGAATCGGTGTTAGTAACGCTCTGGCCGCACCAGAGAAATATTCTTGAGGGTGAGGGAAAAAGGTGACGACGGTTGCGTAGCTCTGTCCTTTTGCCTGCTTTCGATCGGGCTTTTGGGTTGAGCTGCCAGGGTCTAACTCGCCTAATAGCTGACTGTATCCAGAGGCGATCGCGTTATCTTGCAAAGCCGCAATAGACCGGCTGCTCAATATCTCAGCGGAGGCCGCGCCTTGGGCATTGCTCTCATCCAAACCTAGGCCATTTGAGGCCGCACTATCTAAATCAGGCGTCCCCAAAATCTGGGCCATCACCCGCTGATGGCCTAAATGTACGCCGTCAAAATTGCCGAGCGCTATATTTGTGGGCGTCTTGGCCGCCTCAATAGAAGAAGTAATCCACACGCTTTACATTCTGACACAAAGCGAACGCTCTACTACAGCAGGTCTGTCTGTGCGTGGGCGTTCTGTGCGTGGGCATTAAGTTGCTAGAGAAGTTGCTAGAGAAGTTGCTAGACGGTCGCAACTACGGGCGATTCTTGTTTGATGAGATCTAAAACCATGCCTTCTTTCGCCACGATGCTGCTGGGTAAAGCCATCGAAGTTTGACGAACGATATCGTCCATAAATTCATCGGTATGCGTAGGGTCGTGATGAAAAATAACGAGCTGCTTAACGTTGGCCGCTTTGGCTAGCTTGACCGCTTCTTGCCAGGTGGAATGGCCCCAGCCTGCTTTGCTAGACTTTTTGTCGTAATATTCGTCGTCGGTGTAGGTACAGTCGTAAATCATCACGTCTGCGTTGTCGGCTAGCTTTAGTACGTTGTCGTCTAGCTGTCCAGGAAAATGCTCGGTATCGCTAATATAGGCAGCAGAGTGGCCTCTATAGCTGATGCGGTAGCCGATGGCTTCACCAGGGTGGTTGAGCATGGCGTTGGAGATTTCGGCCTCGCCGATCTGAACAACCTCGCCCACTTCAATGTCACAAAATTCTAGCTCAGACCCCATAATTTGTAGGGGCACCGGGAAGTTTGGATGTAGCATTTGGTCGTTCAGACGCTGCTCAATGGTGGAGCCATTGGGGGCGATCGCACCATGAATCTTGAACTTATTCCCCGGCACAAAGGCAGGCACAAAAAACGGAAAGCCTTGGATGTGATCCCAGTGCGAGTGCGTGAAGAACATACTGGCCTTTACCGGCATTTCGTCCAGCATTTTTTGCCCCAGGTTTCGCAGGCCCGTGCCCCCATCGAAAATCAGCCGTTCGCCGCCGACGTTGATCTCAATACAAGCTGTATTGCCGCCGTAGCGGACAGTCTGTGACCCAGGACAAGCGACGCTTCCTCGGACGCCCCAAAAGCATATCGAAAATTGACCTTGGTGATCTGTCATGAGCCTTACATGAAGTGATTTAGAGGAATTACTGTCTATTTTGACAGCTAGTAGCGCCCTTTATTCAGACAAAAGGCGTCTAGATACTAGCCTTCAAAACTAGAATACCTGTTATGCATAGTGCCCAAGCCCAGTTAGCCAGTCGCGATAGGCATCAATCTAGTCTGCTCTCTAGATCCGTAACTGGCAAAGCTCACAAGACTCAAAAATTGAGGGCTAATCGGCTTTGTACAAAATTTAGCGCAGTGTATGCCGTCAGGTTGTACTGCAATGGCGTTACCGTAATGTAATTTTGCTTGATGGCTTCTACATCGGTCATAAACTCGTCACTCACAGCTGATATCTCATCAACCAATGCCCGTGTTCGAGCCGTATGGTCGCCCTCTCCAATGGGCACAGACAGTTCGGCGTTGCCCTCTTCCATGACCTCTCCTGCTAGCCAGTAATAGGTTCTCCCTCTAGGATCGGTTCGCTGCTCAAACTGATCGAAGTAGCGCCGCATTCCCTGACGGGCGATCGCCGTACCTTTAATGTCCGCTGCGGGAACAGGCGGCACATTGACGTTGAGCAAAACGGGAATTGCTAACGGCTGCTGCTCTAACTTGGCGACTAGCTTTACAGCAAAAGCCGCCGCTGGTTCAAACTTTTTGTAAGCAAAATTGGTCAGGCTAATAGCGATCGCCGGAATACCTTCTAATACGCCTTCCATCGCAGCTGATACCGTGCCCGAATAAAGTACATCTGTGCCCAAGTTTGCACCGTGATTAATGCCCGAGACGACGAAATCTGGTTTCTCGCTCAAAATGGCATCTAGCGCTAGCTTGACGCAGTCGGAAGGCGTCCCCGAGCAAGACCAAGCCGCGATCGCCGGATCGAAAATATTCTTGACCGGTTCGGCATGCAGCGGTCTATGCAAAGTCAACCCATGGCCAGTCGCCGACCGTTCTCTATCCGGACAGACAACCGTAACGTGATGTCCGGCCGTCGAAAGCGCATTGGCAAGCGTCCGGATGCCCAATGCGAAGATGCCGTCATCGTTGCTTACCAATATGTTCATAGGGAGCTAGTAAATCTTGAGTAGGTCTTTAAGGTATCTCTGGAGGTGGGCGCGGCGCATAGATCTCTCTGGCAGGTTACCATGTACTCTATTTGCAATTGGAATAGCCGTGAGCGCCCCTAACTCGAACGAAATAGAAGCCCAGTTGAGCGCCGTACAACAGCGGGCCACTGATGAGATTAGCACTGCGAGCAGTCTAGATGAACTCGACAAAGTTCGGGTGAAATACCTGGGCAAAAAAGGAGAGCTTTCTAAGGTGCTAGGCGGTATGGGTAAGCTACCTGCCGAAGAACGCCCCAAAATTGGCGGGCTGGCAAACCAGGCCAAAACGAGTTTGCAAGCTCAGCTAGACCAACGCAAGGAAAGTTTGCAGTTAGCGCAAGTTAAGGCGCAGCTAGAAGCCGAAACCCTAGACGTGACGATGCCAGGAGCCTATCTTCCTCAAGGGCGTATTCACCCTATCAACAGCATTATCGATCAAATTACTGATATTTTTGTGGGCCTGGGCTACACCGTCGCGCAGAGTCAGGAAATTGAGAGCGATTACTACAACTTCGAAGCGCTAAACTTTTTGCCCGACCACCCGGCCCGCGATATGCAAGACACGCTGTATCTACCGGGCGGCCAGCTAATGAGAACGCACACCTCCAACACCCAGATTCGCTACATGGAGAACAATCAGCCGCCCATGCGCGTACTGGCTTCGGGGCGCTGCTACCGACGCGATACGGTGGATGCGACTCATGCTGCGGTTTTTCATCAAATTGAGTTTTTTGCGGTTGACAAAGACATTACGTTTACAGATTTGCGTGGCACCGTTCAGCTATTTTTAGAGGCGCTGTTTGGCGATATTGAGGTGCGTTTTCGGCCCAGCTACTTTCCGTTTACCGAGCCTTCGGCGGAAGTCGATGTGCGCTGGCAGGGACAGTGGCTAGAAGTTATGGGCTGTGGCATGATCGACCCTAACGTGTTGAAGTCTGTAGGCTGCGATCCGGAATTTTATTCGGGCTTTGCGGCAGGGCTAGGGGTAGAACGTCTGGCAATGGTACAGAGCAAAATTGACGATATTCGTCGTTTGTATAGCAGTGACCTCAGATTTCTGCGGCAGTTTTAGGCGATGCCGAGCCACTCGCCTTCGTATGCAAAAGCTCAATTAAAAAGCGGATAAATCTGGGAGGACTTTCTCGATCTCTTTAAAGAGTTCAGAGAGTTCTGATAACTCTGAGGACGCAAGAGCCGCTAAATATTCGTCGTCATTATTGCCATCAAACGCTTCCTCTGCCGTCATTGTGTTTGCAATTTCTATCAGCGCGAACTGAGTTTGATGGTTTGTTGCTGCTTTTGTAGATGCTGTTTTTGTAGATGCTGTTTTTGTAGATAAGGCGACAGGCTGAGTCGGCAAGATGTTGAGTAGCGCTAGCTCGGCTGGGATAAGTTCTGTTAGCGCTAAATCGGCGGGTTCGTATTCATCAGATGGATCCGAGAATGCGCTGAGTGTCTGAGTTTCTATAATTTCTGGAGGGGATGCAGGTTCAGGGGCATGAGTATTCGCTTTTGATTTGCTGGCTGATGCTTGCATTTTGCTCTGCTGATTAGGCTGTTTATCTGTAAAAGAATGACCTGTGGGAGCGGTGACTTTTTGCCATAGGTGTTGTGCCCACCTAGATTGGATGAAGGCGGTTTTTGTGGCGATAAAATCGTTGGTTTTCATGACAGTCTAGTAGGAAGAACGTGAGATTTTGTGCGAGTGAATTGGAGCGGCGTTCGTCCTAGTATTCCCCACTGAGGATGCTGTTATTTAAACAGCTTTATGAGTGTATCTACTGACTTTGGAGGGTTTTA
The DNA here is from genome assembly GCA_038260205.1 of Phormidesmidales cyanobacterium. Taxonomy (GTDB): domain Bacteria; phylum Cyanobacteriota; class Cyanobacteriia; order Phormidesmidales; family Phormidesmidaceae; genus Phormidesmis. The sequence continues at coordinate 12,441 of JBBSOB010000012.1, read as the reverse complement.
GTCAGTTTCAGATTGACCTTTTTGGGCTTTTCAGGAATTGCCAGGAGATCTGCTAGATAGAGCGATTACGATCCGTTCGGAATTAAGCTACCGGATTGTTGATTGTCTAGTCAGTCTCGTTGTATAGGTTTGATCAGCTTGAAATCGGCAGCTTATTTATGAACGGCTGCTAAGCTGTGTTTAGAAGGCTACGAATATGCCTTGTTGTTTTGACGAAGTATCTTCTTCTGTGCCGTCTAAGTATTTATTCAATACCTTGTATACTTTGTATACTTTGAGCAATACAGGAAGAGCTTGCATAGAGCCTTGAATATTGTTGTACCTGTAGCCGAGATCTCCTAAATTCTTTTGCATGATGTACCTGTCGGCTGGACTGTCGTCGATGCAAGCAATTTAGGTGACATCCTGTCGAGATTTGCGGGCGGCTTTGAAGGATGCTTTGATTAAATTTGGCCTGATCGACTGCGATTAATGCCTGGACAATCTTTCTCCCGACAATAGCTTTCAGCATTTATTTGTCTGAAGATGTATGGCAGAAGCGATTGGGTAAATGGAATGAGGGCTTGACTGGAGATATTAGCTAAATCTTTAAGGGTATTTTGACGGCCGATTATTTGATTTACCAGCTAAAGTCTCTACCAGCTAAAGTGAGTATCGACCCACTTTTTCGCGGCGGCGATCGCACTTTCTCGGCTCTGGGCTTTAGGCACGGCTACCGCGCTGCCTTTATCGTGATTGACCCAAGCAGAATAGATTTGCTGGTCGTGGTGTAGCGTTGTGGTGACTTCGATTTGAACGCCGCGATAGGGAAAAGCCCAAACCACGTTTGGATAGTCGGGCGTGGCGATATGTTCGTGCATGTGAGTTGGCAGTAGATGGATCAACAGCGAGAAAAAGATCTCGACTTATTAAGGCTAGCGGTTTCTCCTAATTTTTTGATGGGCTGTGCGGTTTGGGCCTTTAAAGATTGGGTGGGCGGTTTCTATCCAGAGAAGAGTCAGGCGACGAGCTTTTTGCGGCTATATGGCGAACGGCTGTGGACGGTAGAAGGGAATACGACGTTTTATTCGGTGCCTGCGCCAGAGATGATGCAGCGCTGGGTGAACAATACGCCGGACGGATTTCGGTTTTGTCCGAAGCTGCCGCGCGCGGTGACACATGAGGGAGCGCTAATGGGCCATTTGCCGGAGGCGCTGTCTTTTTTAGACTTGATGAAGGGGTTGGGCGATCGCCTAGGCCCGATTATGGTGCAGCTACCCCCTAGCTATAGCCCAGCCTTGATGGCCGATTTAGCCGAGTTTTTAACGGCGCTAACTCAAGCCTCTGTCCCTATTTCTGTCGAAGTTCGGCATCTTGATTGGTTCCAAGACGAGCTGGCTATGCAGTTGAATGCGTTGCTGATGAGCCTAGGAATCGGCCGGGTATTGCTAGATACTCGGTCTATGTACGACTGGGAACGTGAGGGCGACGCCGATCCGCAGCTTAGCTCGACTCGACGAAAGCCAAAGGTTCCTTTGCAACCGGTTGTTACGGCTGACTATGCAATTGTTCGATATATCAGTCACCCCAGACTATTGCGCAATCATGACTATTTGGCTGGCTGGGTAACGCAGGTAAACCAGTGGCTGCGGCAAGGCAAGCAGGTTTACTTTTTTGTGCACTGTCCTAAAGAGCGGGAGTCGCCTGCGATCGCCCAGTATTTTCAAAGCCAGCTAGAAGCTGCGAATGTACCCGTACCGCCGCTGCCGTGGAATCAACTGGCTAAGCCACCCGATCAGCTCTCGCTGTTTTAGCTAGCGATTGACGATAATGAACCGGCGATAGCAGGAGTAGGGACGATAACTGTCTGCCTCAGCCGTTGACTAGTAAGTTCAATCGCCAGATTCAAGGCCGCTTCTGTGCTTTGCGATCGCGCTATCCCCTTCCCGGCAATATTAAACGCGGTGCCATGATCGGGCGAGGTTCGTACAAAAGGCAGACCAATGGTAGTATTAACGGCCAAATCGAAGGCTAGCAGCTTAACGGGAATCAGCCCCTGATCGTGATAGAGCGCTAGATAGCCATCGTGAGCGGAGCTGCCGTTCGCAACTTGATTGGCGGCTTTGCTCTGCCAGGCAAGTCCCGGTTCTACCCAAAGCGTATCGGGCGGGACAGGCCCATCTAGCTGAATTTGGGGAAAGCGCCGCTGCTGTTGGGCTATCCAATCTATCAACCAGTCTTTTTCTTCGGTGCCGAGCTGACCCTGTTCGCCGCTGTGAGGATTGAGTCCTGGAATGGCAATTTTGGGCGAGCTGATGCCGAAGTCCGTCTGCAAGCATTCGATGAATAGCTCTAGCTTTTGGGTCATCAACGCCGGTGTGAGCGCCGTGGATACTTGATTAAGCGGAATATGAGTGGTGGCAAGTAAGGTGCGCAATGCCCAGCCGTTGTGGGGAGACTTGGCGACAAACAGCATCCCAAATTTAGCGGTGCCAGACATTTCGGCCAGCAGTTCAGTTTGTCCTGGGTAGTAGTGTCCGGCGGCTAGCCAGGCTGATTTGGCAATGGGCGCGGTGACGATGCCGTCGAAGTTGCCTTGAATCGTAAGGGCGATCGCGCTTTGCAAAGACCGAAACCCGATTTCACCACTGCTGCTGTTACCAACCCCTGGCCTTAGTCCGCTGGTGATGGCGGCAGCGACTTTTATATCAATCAAATTGAGCGTGTCTGGATGGCGCAAATTGATGTTGGGCGCTGTGGCTTTGAGCTGACAGTAGGTGGTTTGGAGATGGGTGCGATCGCCAATCACCGAAATATCTGCATTCTGTTCAAACGCCGGATTACTTAGGGCTTTAAGCACTACTTCCGGCCCAATTCCTGACGGATCGCCTAACGTCATAATGAGTCGGGGTTTGCGATCGCGATGCGTTTTTAAATAAGTAGCCATCGTTTCGCTTCCTTTTCGCTAGTCTTTTTTACTAGCGCCTCTTACTAAGTACATGGACAGATATACAAATTTTAAGCTTTATCAACAGATCCATAGCCCAGAAAAATCTATGAGCAGGCCCAAAACGCTCTAAAATAGCAATCAAAATAGGAGATATTAACGATGGGCGGCGAAATTTTTACTACAGCTGTGTTGGTCTTTGGCATGATTTTGGTGGGCCTTAGCGTAGGCTTTTTACTACTGAAAGTTCAGGGCGGCGAAGGGTAGAACTGCTCTCGACGTTCGAGATTAGCGCCCCTAAACGATAGCGACACCAACCATGCAAAGCAGCATTCTTTTAATATAGATAAGGATGCTGCTTTCTTTTTGTATCCCTGCTCAATGAATACTCACTAAGTACTAGCAGATCGTGGCAGTCGTCGAATCTTTCTCAGCACGTTATAGCGGTAGCGACTTCTGCTAGACTGAGAAACATATTAAGTTTTGTTTACCGCACCTCATGGTCTTATTAGTCGTTGGCGCAACTGGCACATTAGGCAGGCAAATCGTTCGCCGAGCCTTAGATGAAGGCTATGAGGTTAAGTGTTTAGTCAGAAACTTTCAGAAGGCCAGCTTTCTAAGAGAGTGGGGCGCGCAGCTAGTTAAGGCCGACCTTACTGGCCCCGATAGTCTGCCACCCTGCTTTGAAGACGTAGCGGAAGTGATTGACGCTTCCACATCTCGCCCAGCGGAAAAAGAGGGCATTTATGACGTGGACTGGTATGGCAAGGTCGCGCTGATTAAAGCAGCTAAAGCGGCGGGTGTAAAACGGTTTGTCTTTTTCTCTATCTACGGTGCGGGCAATTATCCAGACGTGCCCCTGATGGAAATTAAGGACTGCACCGAAGCCTTCTTAAAAGAATCTGGGCTGAACTACACCATCTTTAGGCCCTGCGGCTTCATGCAGGGCCTAATTGGCCAGTATGCCATTCCTATTTTGGAGCGTCAGTCTGTTTGGGTAATGGGTGAAGCCGGTGCGGTAGCCTACATGAACAGCCAGGACATTGCTAAGTTCGCAGTAAAAGCGCTGAAACTGCCTGCCGCTGAGAACAAAACCTTCCCGCTAGCAGGCACAAGAGCCTGGGGTGCCTACGAAATTATCAGGCTATGCGAGCGGCTATCCGAGCAGGCCGCCAACGTTTCTCAAATGCCACCTGCTGTTTTGCGCGCCGCTCGAAACATTGCGGCCTTTTTCCAATGGACTTGGGACTTGGCAGACAGACTCGCGTTTACAGAAGTAAGTGCGAGTGGTGACGTGATGGATGCCCCAATGGACGAAGTGTACGAAACCTTTGGCATAGATAAAAGCGAGATCACGACGCTAGAAGGCTATATGCAAGAATACTTCACTCGCATCTTGAAGAAGCTGAAAGAACTGGACTTTGAGAGTGGTAAGTCGGCTAAGAAGAAAGTTCCTTTTTAATGCTTTGCAACTCCAAGATTGAAATAGAGGGTTAAGCCTGAAATAGAAGATTGCTTCTCACTCATTCATAAACAGGCGTGCTATATTAATTTCAAGCGGTTCGCCGCTTACGCTGAACCGGCTCTGTTGAAATACAGGCCCTTTTTAAGACTACAGGAGGTGATGCCCATGTCAGTAAGTGATAAATGCGTGGGTCTCCAGGTTGATGTAAACCGGCTGTGTGCCGGGGCTGTTCTCTAGGAACTAGTCTTGAACATCATTGTTGAGGCTAGATCTGCTAGATTTCCTTCCGGCAGTTTGGTTTTGACCTGAAGACCCGACCAGACCGCTCCCGTTTCGAAAGAGATGGGAGCGGATGGTTTTTTAAAGGGTACTCTGTGTTGTCTTTCCGTTAAACGTTACGAGATGTGGTCAATCGCTGAGTATTTTTCAGTGAGATGCATTGAAATAACCAATGGTTTATATAGTTACGATTGAGAGTAAGCCTGTTTTATCTCTGTTCAACAGCGGTCGCTTAGCGAGCCAAAATGGGCCTGAAGGTGCCATACGCCTGGGTTTTACTCTTTTCCCCTTTCCCCTTCAGTAGAACTAACTAGATTGCTCAAGACGAGGTCACTTTTGACCAGCTCATTAAACTGTCATACATTCGTATTCCCCCCCTGTTACCCCTGCTACAATCTCCTACAAGTTGAGAAAAAACGCGCCTTGGTCTTCGAGCCTTTGCCTAAAAATTTCCAGCTTTATTGAGGAGAAAGTTTAGCCCTTATAGGCATCCGAATCTTTCTGTAAAATAGAGCCTTTGGCTAGTTAGCTGTGGTCTAAACCCACGCTATGTTTACAGGCTTCGTGATGTCCGGGAAAACTGGTAGTTTTAACTTATTTTAAGGTGTGAGGAATACAAACAATGACGAAAATGCTCTGGAAGACTCTACTCGTTGGTTCAGGTGCTTTAAGTGCAGCGTTGGCTGTTTCCGGTAATGCGATCGCTGCTGAGTCCGCTACCGTTGACACCATTGGCAATAACACCGCTGACAACATTAGCGCTGACGTATCCGTTGCTCAACCCATTCAGTTGGCACAGGTAACTAGCGTGTCCGAACTGTCCGACGTACAGCCTGGCGACTGGGCCTACACCGCACTTCAGCGCCTGGTTGAAGAGTACGGTTGCTTGGAAGGCTACCCTGATCGCACGTATCGCGGCAACCGAGCGCTGACTCGTTACGAGTTTGCAGCGGGTTTGAACGCTTGCTTGGACGTGGTGGTTCAGCTGATTGGTGATACCGGCCAATTGGATGAGATTCGCCGACTACAAGAAGAATTTGCGGCTGAGCTAGCGACAGTACGTGGCGATGTAGATGCGCTACAGACGGACGTGGCTGAGCTAGAAGCGAACCAGTTCTCGACGACGACAAAACTGCGCGGTACATTGGACGCGCATTTGATCGTCCCTTTTGACGATGCTCAGCAAATCAATAAGGCGGATGGCTCTCAATTTGTGCCAGTTGAGGACAATCCGGGTACATTGACTGACGAGTCGGCAACGGCGCTTTCTAATACCGTTGGCGGTGACGAAGCAGATGCGACCTTTGACTATCGCGCTCGCTTGAACTTTGACACCAGCTTTACCGGCAAGGACAGACTGCGAATTCGTTTGCAGGCTTCTGATGATGCTGGTGCCCTGGCTAACACTGAATCTGGCCTAGCTAACCAGAGTGCTCGTAAAAACGGCCTTGAGGACAACATCGGTCTAGACGACGTTTACTACAGCTTCCCAGTCGGCAATCGCATCAGCGGTATCATTGCTGCCAACAGCGTGTTGACTGACGACTTTGTCTCCAGCACGATTGTTCCGTTCGATGGTCCTAGCGTTGCTGATGCAGGTGGCCCTGAGTTCTACGACCTCTATGATGGCGGCAACTTTGGTGCAGGCGTCAACGTTGCCTTCACGAAAAATCTGGTCTTAGATGCGGGTTACTCGTCCGGTGGTAGCAACATCAACACGCCCGATGGCGGCATCTTCAACAACGGCAGCTACATCGCTCAGCTCAACTTGCTGACTGACGGCATCTTCAACGCGGCGGTTGCTTATATCGGCGCAACCGATGCAGCCCCAGGCCAGGCCGAGAACACAATTGCGGGTCTGTTGAATCTTGACTTTGGTAAATTCAGCATCGGCGGTCACTATGCATCTACTGATGCTAACGGTGGTGGTGACCTTGACTCTTATATGGGCGGTATTGCTATCTCCGACCTGTTTGGCACGGGCAACCAGCTTGGCGTCTACGGCGGTGTCTCTCCCGCGCTTAATCGCGACCCACTGTTGGTTGAAGCTTACTACCAGATTGCTGTAAATGAGTTCTTCACCTTCACACCAGCGGTTATCTACGCTGACAACGACGGCGACGGCGACAACACTGACAATATCTACGGTGCATTGCGCGCTTCGTTTAGCTTCTAGAAACTGAATCTAGATATTGGATAGTCTTTGCAGTTAGCGCTGGAGTATAAGCTTCACGACCTAGCTGTAGATAATGAAGGGAGAATCTTGCTTTTGCAGGGTTCTCCTTTTTCTGTTGTTGCATGACTTTATCTGCTCGTGACGCGAGTCTATAGGTCGCGAGCCTTATAGATAGAGTTATTAAAGACATCTGTGACCGTTTCAGGGCAACGCTTCAAGCGATTAAATGTTGGAAAAAAGAGTGACTGTGTTGATGCCTGGATTAGCTGTGTTATCGCGGCCGTTTCATCGGAGTAAGCGTAAGCCAGGGAATCCCCGCTCCTTTAGGATGGGGAGTAGTCAATTACCTTGGTGTGTCCGAGCACTCAGCGGTTCTTGGGCCTGTTTGTCCTAACTGAATAAGTTTCAAAGCCAGCGGCAAGACCGTTTAGCCGGTATCTCTTTGGTATGAGTGGAAAACCGTCTGGGTATGGGTGTTTATTTCCTAGGCCCCCGCTAAGATGGAGTCAGGCTTATGTAAATGCACTCGTATCCAACGCGCCGATCCTGCAAGCCAAGCCCAGAGGGTTTTAGACGGCGTTTTAGTCGTTTCCCGTTCGTGACGTTTTACCCATGATGAATTGGTTTGCTCAGTACCGAACGATTCAGTTTCCGGCGAGTTGGTTCGCTAGAGAACAGTCGGGCAACCAGAGCTGGTTGGCTAGACGCTTAAACGCTTTTCGATTGGGCAATTCTGTACAGTCTTACCTCTGTCAATTGCTTAAACAGGCAAAGCTAATGCTGTCAAAGGTGGCTACAGTCGGCGCTAAAAATGAACTAAAGTCGGTTGCTACCAACGGTGGCGAAATAGCCTTAGAGCCTGAATTTTCTATGACTAGCTTGGCCAATTGGCGATCGCACGGCCAATGGAAAGGCAGCGCCAACCGTCAGCGCAACTACTGGACAGCTAGCACCGCTCCCGCTGAAATCATTTGGCAAATGGTCACTGATTTGGCCAACTTCGCCTCCTGGCATCCGCTCATTTCTTCAACCAACGCACCCTATGGCCAAACGGCTACTCCCGGCTTGATCTATCGCGTCTGTAGCCGTTACTTTCCGCTTTCTACCCAGGTTTTTGTAGAGCGCGTACAGCCCGGCGAACTCCTGAGCATTCGGCTATTTCCCTTCCCCGGACTGCAAGAGCGCGTCACCTACCGCATTGTCTCTACCATCTGCGGCACCTGCGTGCTGTACTCTGTCACGCTCAGCGGCTGGCTATCGCCCCTGGCCTGGCCCATGATGAGACCTCATGCCGTCAAAATTGCGGCGGCACTTGTTCAGGCTGCTGAGCAGGAATCTATTCAGCCCACCGACTCAAAGCAGCGACGCGATCGCTACAATCAGCAGTCAGACATTTTTGGCTAAGCGCCCTTAAATTAGACAGCTTTCGTTAAAGCTTCGGAGTTAAGGGCCGATTGAACGCTAGTATTTCTAGGCAGATGGCTAGACAATTCTCCACCGTCGAATTTGATCGACAAGCTGGCCCGCTCGCGCCTGATTAGCAGCCCTAAAACTCTTTAAAAGTCTCCCCACAATGGTCAAAACGCTCGATAAAACCTCTGTCCTAGCTGTGCTTCAGCCCGTCCAAGATCCGGAGCTACAAAAGAGCCTGGTAGACCTGAACATGATCCGCAACGTAACCGTAGAGAACGGCAACGTCGGCTTTACCCTAGTGCTGACCACACCTGCCTGCCCACTGCGCGAATTTATCCGCGAAGACTGCGAGAAAGCCGTACGCACCCTACCTGGCGTCGAAAAAGTAGACATCGAAATCACTGCTGAAACGCCTCAACAGAAGCCCTTGCCAGATCGAACCGGTATTGACGGCGTCAAAAATATTTTGGCCGTCACCAGCGGCAAAGGCGGCGTGGGCAAAAGCACCGTCGCTATCAACCTCGCGGTTGCCCTTGCAAAAACCGGCGCAAAAGTCGGCCTGATCGATGCCGATATCTACGGCCCGAATGCGCCCACGATGATGGGCCTGAGCGAGGCGAGCGTGACGGTGCGCGACGTCAACGGCGAGCAGGTGCTAGAACCCGCTTTCAACCACGGCGTTAAGATGGTGTCGATGGGATTTCTGATTGAAAAAGATCAGCCGGTTGTGTGGCGCGGCCCTATGCTCAACGGCGTCATTCGTCAGTTTTTATATCAGGTGCAGTGGGGCGACTTAGATTATCTGGTCGTAGATATGCCCCCTGGCACTGGCGATGCGCAGCTTACAATGGCTCAGGCCGTCCCCCTAGCAGGCGCAGTCATCGTCACCACGCCGCAAGCGGTCGCACTCTCGGATGCGCGGCGCGGCCTGAAAATGTTTGAGCAGCTAAACGTGCCTATTTTGGGCTTAGTCGAAAACATGAGCTACTTTATTCCACCCGATGCTCCCGATAAGAAATATGCCATTTTTGGGTCGGATGGCGGTGAGAAGGCAGCGGCAGAACTAGGCGTGGCGTTTTTGGGTAAGGTGCCTTTGGAAATGCCCGTAAGAGAAGGGGGCGATCGCGGTCTTCCCATTGTCCTTTCCGATCCCGACTCTGCTGCGGCCAAGGCCCTGATGGACATTGCCAAACGAACCGCCGCTAAAATCTCTGTCGCTGCGCTAACTTAAATAAAACTCAGATCAAGACCGCAAACCATGACGACCTACTCATCTTTTCGGGTACAGAAACGTTGGAAGAGACTGCTGCAAGGCTGGCAAAGTGTAGACTGGCTGCTGTTTTTACTACCCGTTGGCATCACCATATTTGCCAGCATCCTGATTGACAGCACCCAAAAATACACCGGCGAAACCAGCTTTGCGATTAACCATGCCGTATCGGGCGCTATTGGTGCAATTTTGGCGCTGTGGATCGCTCGCAGCCGCTACGAAGTGCTGCTGCAATGGCGGTGGATTATTTACGGAGCCACCATTGCTTCACTACTAGCCGTCATGGCTATCGGCACCGAAGGCTTAGGCGCTCAGCGCTGGATCAGCGTTTTTGGCTTTAATGTGCAGCCCTCAGAGTTTGCCAAGCTCGGCGCAATTATCACCTTAGCCGCCATGCTAAAAGACCGGGATGCTACTACGCTCTACGGCATGATTAAGGCCATTGGCATTACATCTGTGCCTTGGGCGCTGGTGTTTCTACAGCCCGACTTGGGCACCTCACTCGTCTTTGGAGCCATTACCCTGGGGATGCTCTACTGGAGCGGCGTCCATCCAGGCTGGCTAATTCTGATGATTTCGCCATTGGTTTCGGCTATTGTCTTTGAAGTCTCTATTCCCGCTTGGATTGTCTGGATCGTCGCTATGGGAATTGTGGCCTTGCGATCCTTCCCCCGGTGGTCGCTTTACAGCGCGATTGTGGCCGTCGTCGTTAACGTCGCTTCTGCCAAACTAGGCGAGGTGATGTGGAGCGTTCTCAAGGACTATCAAAAAGATCGCCTCATTCTCTTCTTACATCCTGACAAAGATCCGCTGGGCGGCGGTTACCACCTCATTCAGTCTCGAATTGCCATTGGCGCGGGCGAATTTTGGGGCCGAGGACTTTTTCAGGGCACTCAAACTCAGCTCAGCTTTATTCCCGAGCAGCACACTGACTTTATTTTTTCAGCAGTGGGAGAGGAACTAGGATTTATTGGCGGGCTGGCGCTGCTGCTAGCTTTTTGGCTAATTTGTTTGCGTCTGGTCATGATTGCTCAAAATGCTAAAGACAACTTCGGCTCCTTACTCGCAGTCGGTGTGCTTTCGATGATTGTCTTTCAGACGATTCTAAATATCTGCATGACCACGGGTCTTGCGCCGGTTACGGGCATCCCACTTCCCTGGATGAGCTACGGACGCTCGGCCCTGCTGACGAACTTTATTGCGATTGGCATCGTGGAATCAGTTGCGAACCATCGGCTGCGACTGAAGTTTTGACTCTTGCCAAGGAGGCTAGGAACGATAAGGGCGCAGTTTCAAGACTCTCGCCCTGCTCAACAGCCATCTCTTAGATGGTTCCAGGAGAAAAAACGACAGTTAGTCGTAAAGAACATCAGCAAATGAGCGCACAGTCTAATTTTTGCGTAAGCGCTTTCTACTCAGTAACTTGCTCTATCTCCTCTTTAGCGACCTCTTCCTTGATCACATCCTTCTCGACCACATCCTCTTCGACGGCATCCGCCTCGAGCACATCCTCCTTGGCCATATCTTCCTCAGTCATATCTTTTTCAACGACCGGCAATACTTCCCTAAACCGAATCATTTCCTCACGCGGATCGGCGTAGCTGACGCTGACCTGCAATCGTTCGCCGACTGCCACATTGCGGTCAAAGCGCATTACCATTTCTAGACCTAAGTCTTCAAAAATGATCAGGCCCAGTTTTTCATGCTCTCGTAGCCAGCGCACCATCTGCACATCCCATGCCTGTCCAGGGTTTACTGCATCGGCTCGGCGCAGATACTCAATCGCCCAGTATTTCTTGGTTTGTCGCTCTACCTGCACACCATCGTAGGCCGCATTGCTTGCGCTCATAATCATTTCGGACATCTCCGACTCGGAGAAAGGCAGATCCGCATCGCGCAGGTGGGCTTTGATCTGGAAATGACTGATCAAATCAGTGTAGCGGCGGATGGGAGAGGTGGCTTGGCTGTAGCGGTCTAGCCCCAGCGTGGCATGACGTACGGGGGTAATGCCCATTTCGCTGCGGGTCATGCAGCGGCGGATAGCGGAGTCTCGTACCCATCCGGCTTCTAGCTGCATGAGTTCTTCTTCGGGGGGCAGCTCTGGCTGAGGCTGGCCTCGGTAGGGTAGCGGTAGCTGGTTGGCTTCGCCGTAGCGAGCGGCGACTTCCCCGGTGAGAATCATCATTTCGGCCACCATTTCTCTGGCAACAGAAGCTTCTATCATTTCAATGGTGATGGTGTCGTTGTCTACTTTGATGGCAGATTCGGGGAGATGGATGGTAATGGCCCCCTGAGATTTTCGCCAGGCTTGGCGCTGTTTGGCCTGGGTCGCGATCGCCATCAATTCCTGCTCGGCCTCTATTCCTAGCTCTAGCATCTCATCTACGTCTTCGTAAGTTAGCCGGTAGGTGGGCTTAATTACGCTAGGCTGAATGCTGTATTCCTCCACTTCCCCCGATTCGCTCAGCAATACGCTAAAGCTAAGCGCACAGCAAGCTTTGCCCTGTACCAGACTCATCGGCCCAGCGGCCAAAGCGAAGGGAAACATCGGAATAACGCCCGTGGGCAAATAGACTGTCGTGCAGCGCTTGCGAGCCTCTGTCTCTAAAACGTCACCGGGGACGAGCCAGCGGGTGGGATCGGCGATATGAATCCACAGCTTTTGGCGACCGTCTTCAAGCGTTTCACAGCTCAAGCCGTCGTCAATTTCGCGGGTGCTTTCGTCGTCTACGGTGTAGACCTTGAGGTGGGTTAGGTCGGTTCGGCTGCTCTGATCTTCAGGCGGGTTCTCCATCACCTGGGCGATCGCAGCTTCTATTTCCTCTGGGAACTGCGTCGGAATCTGACGGCGGCGCAGAGCCAGATTTTCGTGCTCGTCCCAAAGGCTCAGATTTACCAGTAGCCTGAAGGCG
>JBBSOB010000011.1:0-34661 GCA_038260205.1 Phormidesmidales cyanobacterium | reverse complement strand
CTTTAGCATACTACACCCCAATCCCTAAACGCTAATTTCGACATGGGCCGACCCACTACACCAAACACCACACCCCGCATGTAAATCGAAAATAGCAACAGAGAGTTTCATAAACGGGCGCTACAGTGACGAGCGAGCAGGCGAGAGATATGACCAGCAGCTTTGGGGCACTAAGCGCAGCTCACCGCTAAGCACCTTCGCAACCGGAATCCAAATTGCCTGATCGATGCGATCGCCCTCCACAAATCGAAAGCCCGCCTCTAGCTGATAAAACCGCGCATCGACAAACTGAGCGCGAAATAGCTGAATCAGCTCGTGCTTTGGCTTGCCGTTATACTCAAAAATATTGTCTAAACAGGTCACATATTCAACCTGCGTGAGTTCGGCCTGCACCTCTTCTACAAACTCGCGCAATAAAGCAGCCTCGCTGGTTTCACCAAAATCAATGCCGCCGCCCAGGAAGCGATAAAACGTCTCCTGGGTTTTGGGATCGGCGCTTTTGCTGACAAAGACATGGCCTTTGTGCTCGATTAAGCCAAGGGCGATCGCCCGAATTTTTTTCGCCATTTGCCCATCACCTCATCAAGCCATTTGGTTAGTCGGGGAAGTCCGCATTCGGATTCTCCGCAGGCGTTGGCCAGTCCTCATTCTCACCGCCAATCAAGATCTGCCGAATCTCTACGAAGTCCTTACTAAACTGCCGCACGGTATTCACCAGCACATCTAGCGCCAGCGCGTCGGTCGTTCCCAAATCCAGCCAGCAGCGCGCCCAGGTGCCCTGAAACTCCACTTCGCCCATATTGTGCATCAGAGAAAGCAGCGATCGCTCCGACTCCTCCTCATCGTAGTTAAAGTAGCTAATATCAACCCCGGTCTCTTGCACCTGAAGATTCTCAGCATTAAAGCCCCCCAGCTTTCCAATAAAAAACCAGGAATTAAAAATCTCTTCTACATACTGCTGCTCGGCAATCGACGGCACCGTGTCGAACTCCAGCCAAATCCACAAATTGAAGAAATCGCACTCACGAAACTGAACCTGCATATTTCTACCTATCACCATTCCTCATAATGCACTATACAAGGCACCCGGCATTATGAAGTAGCCTATACAAGCCAGCACTGACCAGCACCGATCTACTTATCACTCGTCACTCACCCCTCCCAATGCTCCACCTGCGCGACGTTAGCTACCATCCCACCGCCACACCCACACCCATCCTCAAAGAAATTTCCTTCGATTTAGGCCCCAAACAGCTCGGCTTGATCGTCGGCCCTAGCGGTTCTGGCAAAAGCACCCTGCTCGAAATCTTGGCCGGACTCGCAGCCCCCACCGCAGGCAAACTCTTCTGGCGCGATCAGCCCCTGCTCCCCGAAGCCCTCCAGCAAATTGGCGGCCTCGTTTTTCAATTTCCCGAACGCCACTTCTGCGGCCATACCGTGTTTGAAGAACTGCGCCTAGGCCACCCCGAACTGAGTAGCGATCGCGTCACCGAAGCATTAGCCGCCGTTGGCCTCGGCAACCTTTCCCTGCAAGCTTCTCCCCAACAGCTCAGCGGCGGACAGCAGCGCCGACTAGCCCTCGCCGTCCAGCTCATCCGCCAGCCCTACCTCCTATTACTCGACGAACCCACCGCTGGTTTAGACTGGTCAATGCGCCAACAGCTCATCCACCTCCTAGCCGAACTCAAAAAAGAATGGAGCCTGCTAATTGTCTCCCACGACGCCGAAGACCTCGTAGACATCGCCGACCACTGCTGGACCATCGAAGCGGGCCTACTGCTTCGAGCCGACCCTGAAACTTTACGCCATCGCCACCAGCCCAAACACTAAGTCCACTCGCTCAATTCACTCACTCAATCCACTCACTCAATCCACTCACTCAATCCGCTCACTCAATCCACTCATTTTTCAGCCCTCATCACCCATCACTCCCCCCATGTCTGCCACCCCACTCCCCACCCACCTAACCCTCTGGCAGCAAACCCTTAGCTGGCAACCCACCCTAGAGCAGCAAGCTCTCTTTCAAAAGCTCTACGAACAAATCTTAGATGGCAACACCCGGCTCAATCTCACTCGCATCACTGAGCCAGAAGAATTTTGGGAAAAGCACCTTTGGGACTCCGTTAGCGGCCTAGCGCCCTGGCTGACGGACGAACCAGACGCTGATGACGCTGATGACGCCGATGATGCTGAAAAGACTGGAAGAACTGAGCCAGAAGACGCGGGTAAACCGGATGCAGACGCTGAAGATGCGGACTCTGAAGATGTGGACTCTGAAGATGTGGACTCTGAAGATGTGGAAGAAGGGCCGATTCGGATTGTCGATATTGGCACGGGCGGTGGGTTTCCTGGGCTGCCAGCGGCGATCGCCCTCGCCCCCATCACCGGCCCCATAGATCTCACCCTGGTAGACTCCACCCGCAAAAAAATCTTTTTCCTGCAAGAACTCTGCCAGCAGCTCCAGCTCAAATCGTTCGGCATCAACGCCAACTGTCTGGCCATCCGCGCCGAAACCCTGGGCCAACAAGCCGCCCACCGAGAAACCTACGACCTCGCCCTCGTCCGCGCGGTAGGATCCACCCTCACCTGCGCCGAATACGTCCTGCCTCTATTACAAATTGACGGTCAGGCCGTGCTCTTTCGCGGTCAGTGGAGCAACGCCGAAACCGAAGCCCTACTCCCCGTCCTTGATGTCCTCGGCGGCGAACTCACCGACTTACAAAGATGGGAAACGCCCATCACCAAAAGCGTTCGGCACTGCCTCTTTATTCACAAAGTCGCCCCCACCCCAAACGCTTTGCCCAGAGCCGTCGGCATTCCTAGCAAAACACCCCTGGCATAACCCCAACCTATTTCACCGGCTTCGTCCACCAGGCCAACGCATAAGGCTGAGTGCCACTAATCGCCTTTTTTTGCACCACCCTCAGCTTGTAGCGACCGTCCTTCGGAACCGGAATAAAGATATGCTCCACGCTGTCTTCCGCACTTACCGACGACCAAACGCTCTGGCCAATGTCATTTGCATCAGCCGGTAATAAATACAGATCCAAATTACTCAGCCCTTGTCCTTCAAAGCTTTCGCCCACGTCGAAATACTCATCGCTAGACTTCAAATCCACCATTCGCTGCCAGACCAACGTTGCGTTCACGTAGCTACCGCCCTCCAAAGGCTGCTCAAAAACGTAGTCTGCCGTGCTGCCCGTCTTTTCCAGTTGGCTATAGCTCCAGCCCATCGCTGGCACCGTGCCCGGCGTCCACTCTCCGCTCGCTAGCTGCTCATAAGCGCGGAACGCATTCAGATGCCCCGTGCCCAGCGACTTGTGCAATGGCACATTCTGATTGCTATAGGCATCCGAGTCTGTCCAATCTTTGCCCCGCTCATCTAGCAGCGTTCGGCTCATACCCAGCAGTTTCCCGTCACCCTTGTCCTTCAGCTTGTCCGCCGAGTTCATAATGACCGACTTCATCACCAGCGGATGTCTGAAATCCAGGCTCCAGTTAGCTGCCCCCGCTCGAAACTGGCGATCGCCAAACTCTTGCAAAAGCGCCACCGTCGCCACCACATGCGGGGCCGCAAAGCTTGTGCCGCTGCTCTGTGTTCGGCTGCCGTCGGGTTCAAACATTTCAATCCGGTTACCGGGGGCCACCACGTTAATCGAGCGCCGTAGGCCAACGTTCTTCTCAGTCGCCGTCTCATAGTAAGAAGTACGACGCGGCTCGCTAGTTAAATTAGCCCGGTCAACCTGCATAAACTCGTCGCCCACCCGAGTCGAGTAAGCCACGTTAAGGCCGTTGTAGTTATCCGTGGGCAAAGGAATGCCGCCGCTGCCCTGGTTGCCCGCAATGACATACAGCACGTCATGCACGCGCGACGACCAATCAATGCACTGGGTCAGCAGCGCGTTGCCATCTAGGGTCGCATTGCGTCTTTCATCGCGACCGAGCGGCTCGCCAAAGCTAAAGTTAATGGCTCGAACATCGCCGCTGTTTTGCAAAGCTACATGCTGCGATGTCAAACACTCGTCTGGCTGGCCGCTAAATTCTGAGATTTCGCCCACCGCCCCTGAATATAAAAATGCATTAGGGGCAACGCCTCTAAGCAGCTTGTCTCGGCTGACGATGACGCTAGCAACATTATTGGCATGTTCATCGACAAGTTCGTCGGCGATCGCTGGCCCATTTAGCTGAAAAACCCGCCCCACCGTCACCGGCGAATTCTCAATCGCCACCTTGTCTAAGCCAAAGAAACTCGGTCGCCCAATCTCCACCTGCCCCACGGCGATTTTATAGCCCGTCAGGTTATACGGTTCTGCCTGTAGCCTTAGCGCGTCAATGCCGTCGGTACCAACAGAACTAGGAAGTGCGATCACCGGAATTCCCACCGCCAAGCCCATCGAACCCATCGCCAGACCCACCAGCCACCCGACAGATCGACCCCGCCTTCCGTCTCCCCTTCTGCCTCTATCCTTTCTGCCTCCATCCTTTTTGCCTCTGTGAGGCTGACCAGCGTTACTAAAACAAGCAGCGGACGAGCGACGGATTCTGGGGTGCGGCATGTATCAAGAATCTTGGGTTGAATATAAGCAACTTTAGCCTAATTGCCGCCCAGGTGAAGCCCCTGAGGATGTTCAGAGCCGGTTCAAAAAATGTGAGGAAACGGCCATTTCAGCAAATTCTTATTATTGGCGAGCTAAATGTTTTGTTACAATGAATACACCACATAGATCCTTTTCTATGCTCACCTCTCCGGTGACACAATAGAAAATATCCCATAGCAAACCATCCGTAGCGAGAGGCTGTTCACCGATGCCAAGCAACAAATCCACCGTCATTTCACCGTCTATTTTATCTGCTGATTTTGGTCGTTTAGGTGAAGAAATTCGCGCCATCGATAAAGCCGGTGCCGACTGGATTCATATCGACGTGATGGATGGCCGCTTTGTACCCAACATCACCATTGGCCCGATGATCGTCGAGGCGGTTCGCCCTCACACCGATAAGCCCCTCGATGTTCACCTGATGATTGT
Source organism: Phormidesmidales cyanobacterium (assembly GCA_038260205.1). Classification (GTDB taxonomy): domain Bacteria; phylum Cyanobacteriota; class Cyanobacteriia; order Phormidesmidales; family Phormidesmidaceae; genus Phormidesmis. Next base: position 29,634 of record JBBSOB010000011.1, on the reverse strand, counting down.
AGAACCCGAGAAATACGTAGAAGACTTTGCGAAAGCAGGCGCAGATATCATTTCTGTACACTGCGAGCACAACGCATCGCCGCACCTGCATCGCACCCTCGGTCAAATCAAAGAGCTAGGGAAAAAAGCAGGCGTCGTTTTGAATCCTGGCACCAGCTTGGACATGATCGAATACAGCCTGGAGCTTTGCGATCTGGTGCTGATTATGAGCGTGAACCCCGGCTTTGGCGGTCAGAGCTTTATTCCTGGCGTAATTCCCAAAATTCGTAAGCTCCGCGCCATGTGCGACGAGCGCGGTCTTGACCCCTGGATTGAAGTAGACGGCGGCATTAAGTCTCACAACGCTTGGCAGGTTTTAGAAGCGGGTGCAAACGCGCTTGTCGCCGGTTCTGCCGTATTCAAAGCAGACGACTATGCCCAAGCGATTGAGGATATTCGTAATAGCAAGCGCCCCGTTAAAGAACTAGCTGCGGTATAACGCCAAGCCCTTCAATAGCAAAAGACTGTGTTCTATCGGGCTAACAACCCCTATGAACGCAGTCTTTTTAGTAGGATCTTAAGATCACAAAAAGGTTATTAAGAATGGGCATCTTGAAAGCAACCTTTTGAAGCGATGCTCTATCGAGCGTGGTTGCGCCATTGCCGTACTCTCACCACACCTTAAAGGATGCAGCTCTAGCCAACGGTAAAGTTTGCGTCGCTGGTTAGGGCGATTGATTAACCAGATGGCGGCGATCGCCAAAAAACTAAAAAGCCCATGACGAGGATTGAACTCGTGACCTCACCCTTACCAAGGGTGTGCTCTACCACTGAGCCACATGGGCTAGCTAGATGGTGGGCCAGGCTGGATTTGAACCAGCGTAGGCGTAGCCAGCGGATTTACAGTCCGCCCCCATTAACCACTCGGGCACTGACCCCCAAGCCATCTAAGCTTATAAAATGTAGCATACGATGTCCCCCGATAGGCAAGGATTATTTCGAGATTGCGAATCACCCTGATCTACCCGTGTTCTCTCGGTAAATGCGTAGTGAACGTCTAACTAGCCTGTATCGTGCAAATATTACAATATCGAGACGCACTACCTCCCATATAAAAGCAACCTCCCAGTAGAAGCATAAGGATTAGAGGCCCCAGGATATGACCGCCCTTCAAACCACAGAAGTCGCTAAGAGAAGGTTTTCGAGCTTTACGTATCCAGAGGCCCTGCGATACGCGAACATTGCCGACTTTAAGCGGTGGCGAGTAGAAGGCAACCCGATTCCGCTGAGTAGCTTCTTGCGTCAGCGGCTTGAAAGACTACAGCGGTTTGACTGGACATCTTCTACGGATTTGCTGGTAGATGCTATCTGCGAAGAGGGGCTAGAGTACACCAGCCAGCTCAAAATATGGAAAGGGGCCGTGCTAGAAGGTGAGGATGTAATAGGTCAAGTTAGCTACCTCATCGCGCCCCGTAAAGCCTATGTAGAGGCTCCTTTAGCCTGCATCGTGGGCATTGAGGACGACGACTTCAAACAAGCCACGGCGCAGTGCCTAGTAGGAATGCGAACCTGCCAACGAACCACAGAGCTGTCGGGTAAGTTGGTCAACGTCTATGGGGCTATTACCAACGGAGAAGGTTGGAAATTCTATCGGATGGAGACTGACGGCGAGGTCAGCGAATCGCTGCTTTCGGGGATTGAGGAGCTGCCTATTTTGCTGGGCAGATTGCAGTCTTTCTTTGCGCTGTGCGAGCGCAGCATAGGCGAGGGAGACGATACCGTCTTCTAAACGCTGGTCTTTTAAACGTTTAGAAGCGTTTACAAATACTTATTTTTGATTGCTGATGGTTTAGAGGATTACAGAAGTTTCATTTGCGATCGCCCGAAACGGTAATCAGCGGCAGTGACGATGAGATCAGGTTTCAATTTCTGCAACCAGATGGGTTTTAACCGGTCAAATTGCCAAACTAAGCGCAACAGAAGTTGCCGCGGCAACCATCAATAATCACTCCACCAGTACTCACAGGAAATCTCATGAAGCGTCTTTGGCTCTCATTGTTGGCGGGTTCTGTTCTAACACTTACAGGACTTACTGGCTGCGCAGACTCGTCTTCGTCTACCGCAGAGATAGCGCCGTCGTCTAGCGGTTCCGATAGTAGTATGGGTGCGATCGCAGATTCGGCGATCTCCCCGGCCCCCACCGCCGCTGCGCAAAAACCGACCGATAGCAGCAGTGAACCGCCCGTTCAACAAGCATCAGCTCAGCGCCCTCAGCTCATTAAACGAGCGTCTCTTTCGCTTAGCGTAGAGTCTGTAGAAGAGAGCATTCAACAAGTGCGCGATATTGTTAGGGCTGAGAAAGGGGATGTTTTATCGTTGAGCGATCGCAGCCAAGGTACAGAGTCTGCCACAGGCGATCGCCCATCATCCGCGAGCCGCCACCAAGCAACCTTGTTCGAAATTCGAGTACCTCAAGACCGCTTTGACAGCACTATAGACGCACTTGCTGAAATGGGCGACCTGCAAGATCGTTCCATCACCACCGAGGATGTATCTAGCCAGCTAGTCGACTTGCAGGCGCGAATTAACAACTCGCAAAAGTCTGAGAAAGCCCTTCAAGAGATTATGTCCCGCTCTGGAGAGATCTCGGATGTGTTGGCAGTCTCACGCGAGCTAAACCAGGTACGACAAGAAATTGAACAGATGAAAGCGACGCAGCAGTCGCTAAAAACTCAGGTCAGCTACTCCACTATCAGCGTCAGTTTAACTAGCGCAATCGTCCAAGCGCCAAGCCAGCCAGCCTTTACCAGACAGATCGCCAATACCTGGAGCGCATCTACTAGCTCAGTGGGTCACTTTACTACCGATCTTTTACAGCTAGGACTGTGGCTATTGGTCTACAGCCCGTATATTGCCATCTTGCTAGGTGGAGCTGCGATCGCCCGAAAACTTCTGCGCAAATCAACCTCAGACTAGCCCCACACATCTGAGCCTACCGCGACGAGAGCGCACCCATCACCAGCGCTTTCGTTTGTACACCCCGCAAAACCGGATCGCTCATAGAACGCTGAGCGTAGGATTCTGGCTGTAGGGAAACGGCTCGCCGTAAATACTCCATCGCCGACGACTGTTTTTGCAACAGCGCATAGCAGCGAGCCTGCCGATAAAAAGCAAACGCCTGGTCAGGTTCAATCGTCAGCGACTGGTTGTAGGCTTCAATTGCTTTTTCGTAAGCGCCCTTTTTTTCTAAGGCCCAACCCAGACTCAGCCAGCTCTTATGGTCATAAGCTTGAAACTTTAGCCCCGCCTCAAAGCTCTCGTAAGCCTGATCGTACTGACCCAGGTTCATTAGCGTGAGGCCACGGTAATGCCAGGCTCTAGCCGCTTCTGCATCCAGTTCAATAGCCCGATTAAAGCAGCTAAGCGCCGCCCGGTATTGGCCTGAGCGCTTAAGCAAAAAGCCCTTATGCGTCCAAAACGGCGCTGCTTTGGGCGAATCTGCTGGCAATAGCGCAATGGCTTGGTCAAACGTGCTAATAGCCGCTTCGTCTTTTTCTTGATGCATGAGCGTTTGGCCCAGGCTCGCCCAGGTCTTAGCCGACTGTGGATTGAGCTGAAGCGACTGCTCAAAGCTCAGGGCCGCCTCTTCTAGCCGATTCAGCTTCGCTAGCGCCTTACCACGACCATACCAAACTTCGTAGGCGTCATCCCTTACGGCCAACGCTGCCTCACAGCACGCTAGGGCCGCTTGATCAGGGGTTGACGGGTACAGGTTTTTGCGCTTGCCATACATAGCTTTAAAGTAAGAAGGAGAAAGGACTAAGGCTTGGAAAGAGCTTTCCATCACGCCTTTATCGTATCCCAATCGTTCCGGTGAGATTACGTAGCTGGCCCCATGCCGGGGCAAATCTTCTTGTATACGAAGGGTTTGTCTATATACAAGCTATAAATAGCGCCATCTCAGGCTAATCAAATAAACAAGCCTGTGGAAAAGCCTGTGGAAAACTTCGAGAAAGCTGGGGTAACCCATGCTATCGGGCGCGCCAATGGCGGCTAAGTCGCAAAGATTTGCCTGAGCAGTCCGCCTTTACCGGCCTTGCCCGCAATCAATTGATGCAGCAGATCGTATTGCCATCGGTACAGACAGCGTTCGGGTTGAGTCGCAATCTTTTGCAGTTGGCTAATTTGATCTAGGCTAGACGCGGCCTGGCGGTGTTTTGTACTCAAACAGGTCACCATGGGATGCGTCCACTGCGAGAAAAACTGCTGTAGCAACTCGCGATCGCTCATCAAAACACTTGCGGGCGCACTTACCGATACTCTGTTTATCTTTTTGGGCGATCGCTGCAATAACTGCCCCGCCGAAAAGGTCTGCCACTGATCGGCGAGCAGCGGCGGCAACATTTCTAGCCGATAAACAGACGCAGCACTCAAACGGATTCCCCCTATCTGGTCAGCACCGCCCGCCGACAAAAAGACCTGAAGCACTTCAAAAAACGGCATCAGCACTTCACGATTCACTACAGAACTCAACTGGCTGCCTGCGTCCGAATAGTCTTCAATATAAATATCTGGGCCGTCGGTATACACCCGCTGATAGGCTTGGTAAGCCGCCAGCAAATCTTTCTGACTCGCCGCTTGCAAGCAAAACCAAACCTCATCGCTAACATCGGCCCGCACCTGCTGCTGTACGTCGCCATCAGCTTCTGCGCCGGGCCAAAGCGGACGGCCCACCCAAATTTGTAGCTGTTTAATTTGAGCCTCTTGGCCCCGAATAGCATCTGCTTGGGCCTGACGCTCGGTTTCTAGCACGGCAAACTGCTGCTGCTGCGAGGCCGAGAGCTGCGTTGTTTTTTCTTCTAACAGCTCAATTTGGGCCTTCATCGTAGCAATTTGGCTATTCTTATCAGCCAGCAGCTCATCCTGCTTCATCAATAGCTGAGTTTTTTGCTTCAGTTCTATTGCGCCTAGCCCAGCGCGAACCAAATTAAAGTACTTTAGCTCGCTAATGTTAACCAGCTGAGGCTCCGACTTCGGTAAGTACAAAAAGCCCTGGCGTTGGCGCAACCTCTCCGGTGAAGAATCACTCATTCTCACCACTAGCAAATGCCCTTCCGGGTTCTCAATCGTCAGTTGCCGCCCGTCGTTCGACGCCATTAAACTGCCTTTGTAATGGCGCTGACTATAGCAAAACTCCGCATAGCAGGCGGCACTAGCCGGACTTTCTCGCACCTTCGACGCGCCAGAGCCGCGCCTAGCAGAATTACTGACTACAGAATTACTGACTACGGGATTACTGGCTACGGTCTTCTCGGAAACAGAACTCTCAGACTGAACAGAGACAAGGGCTTCAGCGGTAGAATGTGTCGGCTCAGGCAGCTTCTCAGCTTGATCGGTTGCAGGACGAACGCCCACAATTTCTAGCTCTACGTTTTTTTGGCCTTTCCACTCATTTAGCCGTAGCTTGTAGGCAATATCAATTACTTTTGGCAGCGGATAGTATTCGCCCCACCGCCAGGCGATCGCCTTCATTATCGCTGGTTCGCCCTCACCCACCGAATGCGCCACCGTCAGCTTCAAATGAGCCTTCGTTTTACCAATCGCCCTTTGCTCCACCACCCGAACGCTCGCCGTCCAAAACACCGGATCGGGATTCTCAATTCCACAGGGATGAATCTGATCGATCTGCGAGAACAGCTCTAGATCTATGTTTTCTAGCGCCGCTCGAACATCTACTTTTACCAGCGGCTTCAGGTGCTCAAGCTGAAGATGCTGGCAGGCAAATGTACTGAGCCGAGACTTGACCTGACGCAGCTTATTCGCCGAGAAGGAAAAGCCTCCCGCCGCGCTATGGCCGCCATACTTATCTAGCAAGTCATCGCAAAATCTCAGCGCCTCCACCACGTTGAACTCGGGAATGCTCCGGGCCGAGCCACGAATCTCTTTTTGCCCTTTATCTTCGTAAGTCCCAATAAAAACGGGTACGCCGTAGCGCTCCACCAGCCGAGAAGCCACGATGCCAATGACGCCATGGTGCCACTCGGGTTGTACCAGTACCAGCACCCGCTCCCGACTCAAATCGAGCAGCCCGTCTGCCTGCTGCTGCTCGCACCATTCCACCGCCTGCGCCTCAATCACTTCGCAAAGCTGGCGGCGCAGTTTATTAGTCTCCTCGCACTGCATCGCCCGCTGCAACGCAATGCCCACATCGTCTGTCGTCAGCAAATCAATCACAATTTGCGGATCGTCAATGCGACCGACTGCGTTAATGCGTGGCCCCAAGCGAAAGCCAATGGCCTCAGGCTGCAAGGCCGCATCTTCGGAAAGTCCGGCCACTTCAATTAGCGCCTGAATTCCGGCAATGCGAGACTTTGGCAGCAGCGTTAGCCCTCGGCGCACCCAGCGGCGGTTAACCCCCGTTAGAGGAGCCAAATCGGCAATGGTGCCCAGCGTAAATAGAGCTAGCAAAGTGGCGGTCAGAGCCTGCATTTTGTCCATGCGCTGGGCCAGACTCACTGCCAAAATGTAGGCCACGCCCACACCGGCCACCCCCCGATAGGGAGAGGCCTCGCGAATCAGCTGAGGGTTGAGAATAGCGGTGGCAGGGGGAATTTGTTCGGGCACCGCGTGATGATCGGTGAGAATGATCGTGAGGCCCAGTTCGACCGCGCGAGCAATGGGTTTGTACGCAGCGATGCCATTGTCCACGGTGATAATCACTGCGCCGCCTGCGGCATGAAATTCTTCAACGATGCGCAAATTGATGCCGTAGCCTTCGTCCATGCGGCTAGGAATGGCGTAGTCTACCTGAGCGCCCAGGTATCGGAGCGATCGCATCAACAAAGCCGTACTGGTCATACCATCTGCATCGTAGTCGCCGCAGATCAAGATTTTTTGCTGCTGGGCGATCGCCTCAATCAGCAAATTCAAACTTTTATCTAAATCGGGAAATTCATCTAGCGGTGACGGCAAAAGCAGCGTCTCAGGATCTAAAAACGCCCAAGCCTGTTCAGGCGTATAGATGCCTCGGTTAATCAGCACCTGCGCTAGCAGCGGAGACAGCGCCGTTGCCTCGGCAATCTGCTTAGCTTGGGCCTTTTGCGGCGGAAAAACCTGCCACCGTTGCTGCGGCATTTGGCGTTGCCGAATAGGCCGATCCACCGGAGAAGAGGGGACGGTAGCACGCTCAGATTCTGGCTGCGAGACAGTTTCGGACACAGGAAATTAGCTCATCAGACCCACAGAACCATAGCAGAAGGAACACCGCTTGGGCCACCGTCTCTAAAAATCTCAGCGGAGAGAAGTCTTTAGGAACGGCGATGGCAGACACTGGCGACGCGGCGGCTATAGATGCGGCGGCTATAGATTATTTGCTCTAATGAGCATAGATCGATCTGGCTAGTTGAGGTTGATTAGGTTGAGGTTGATTAGGACAGGTTTTAATACACGAGGACGCGGCCATCGTTGGAGACATGTACGGCGCGATCGCTATCGGAAGCGCTGGGCAAAAATTCTATCTGCAACGTCTCTGCATTCGGGCGATGTAGCACCGCGTTGACGGCTTTGTTATCGTCGTTCCAAAACACCAGAGACATGTCTGGATCAGCGCCCACTCTAGTTTGAATCGAAAAGTCGGTCTGCGGACGCAGCCAGTGCAGCTTGATGTTGAGGATACGCTCTAGGTTAATGAGGCCGTTGGTTTTGTTGACAAACTCAATTTTTAGCGGCTGTCCTGGCTCAAAACGAATCTGACCGGACTCACACCGATAAGTACAGGGTGCCGCCTGCGCCGCCTGAGAAAGCAACGGCAAAGTCAGCAGAGAAAGCAGCGCTGTACGAACCATCCATGAACTGGAAACCGTGAGAGGAACCATGAAAGAAATCCTTAGCCACCCGGCTTACTCGTTAATTTACATAGGTTTCCCATTCGCCCTACAGCGCCTATCTCGTTAGATCTACGAGCAAGCAGCAAAACTTTTTAAAAGACAGACAGCTCGTAGAGGCTTTTGGCGGCTATGTAGGCACAATAACGGGGACGATAATCAGGGGTTCGGCGATCGCACTCCCCACCCAAGAACATTCAAATCATGGCAAACGGCATATATATTCTGGCAAACGATGTTGTTTACGATCAGCTCATGGCGCTGATTAATAGTCTGGAGAAAAATGTTGGCCTAGATCTGCCAATTTGCGTGGTGCCCTATGACGACAATACCGAAAAGGCCAGGCTAGCCACGCAGCGCTATTCGCAGGTGCAATGGTTTGACGACGAAGCGATTTTGAACAAGTGGGAGAACTTCGCTAGCGAGATTTGGCACGCGCATCCTGCCGCGATCGCAGACTGGAAAGCCCGTGGCATTGTGGGCGTAGGCCGCATGGGAATGCATCGCCGATTCTGTTGCTTTGATGGGCCTTTTGATCGGTTCATTTATTTAGATGCGGACATTTTGGCTATGAACAACTTCGATCTGTTGTTTAATAGTCTAGATAACCACGATTTTGTAACTTACGATTTTCAATACAAAGATTTGAGTCATGTGTTTGCGGTGGATGCGCCAAATTTGACCGATGTGTTTGAGCGCGATCGCCTTAATACTGAAATCTTTTGTGCGGGTCTTTTCGCCTCCAAAAAAGGGCTTTTCACCGACCGCATGCTCAGTCAGTTGCTCGCTAGTCTGCAAGCAGGTGAGGCCGAGATACTCTACTACAACGGCCCCGACCAGTCGATTTTAAACTACATGGTGATGAAGTCAAAGATCAAGGCGATGAACTTAGCCAGAACGCTGCCAGCAGAGGCTCGCACTGGCTGCTGTGTAACTTCATCACACTTTCAAGAACAAGATCACATTCTATTCGATCAAGAACAACAGCTCATTTATCTACATTATATCGGCGTAGGATCTCGCTTTTTTACCAGGCTCTGCGCAGGAGAGAACATTCTTTTTCCCTATCGTGATTTGTTCTTGCATTATCGCTATCTCAACAGTGGCGATCGCCCACCATTGCTAACAAGCACCCCCATTTCCTACGAGGCCCCAACGGCAACGTTAAGAGCAAAAATTTCTCACAAGGCTAGGCAGCTAGTTTCGAGAGTAGCGCGATCTTTCTGAGATCGCCCGCTATCCCAAATAGCCCACTACCAGGGCAATCGGCTACCATCCCAAGAGAAAAATTCACCGCTGTCTGCGGGCGTTACGTTCGAGAGCACGTCAAGCAGTTGAGAGACGGTGCGTTCTGTTGAAAATAGCTTTTCTGGCGGGACGCCGCGCTGAAAGGGTTTGGAAAGCTGAGTGTCGGTGGTGCCGGGATGCAGCATCACAATAGCGGTGTTGGGGCTGCGCCGAGCGTACTCTATCGCGGCTGTTTTCAAGAACATATTCAGCGCGGCTTTAGAGGCCCGGTAGCCATACCAACCGCCCAATCGGTTGTCGCCGATGCTGCCAACTTTGGCAGAAATGGTTGCAAACAAGCTGGCTTCTGAGTGCTTGAGCGGAGCGAGCAAATGTTTAGCGAGCAGGGCCGGGCCAATGCTGTTGACCTTAAAGTAATTGATTAATTTGTCAGCATCGAGCTGCCGGATCGCTTTTTCGGGCTGCTGCGCTTCATTGTGTAATAGGCCCACGCAGTTAATGGCCAGATGTAAGTTGGGTGCGATCGCACTAATAGAGGCCATGCCCGAGGCGATCTGGGCTTCATCGGTCAAATCCATCTGTAGGCAGTGCAAGTTAGGATGCTGATCGCCTAAGGCCAACAAGTCAGTGGCCGTTTGGGTCTGCCGATAGGTTGCAAATAGGTGGACGACGCGCGGTGCTAGCAATAGCTGTCTGACAAACTCCAGGCCAATGCCCTGACTAGCCCCCACCACAAGCACATTAGCAGCCGTTACCGAAGGAAGCAGGGGCATAACAATGAAAAAATAATAAGGTCTATCGAGCCTAGCACTTTAATTTTGGGAAGGACTCTCTGGTTAGGCGGCGGGGTTAGGCGGCGAAAACTATTTAGGCAGTCTGCTCAGATGGGGCAATCAGGTTAACCAGCGTTGAAATCATGCGATCGCCCTCCATCGGCATCAGGCTCGCACCGCCTAACACCCGCTGCACCAAGATAAAGTAAACCAGCGTGCCCATAAATGTCCGAGCGATCGCCTCCGGATCGTCTACCTCTAGCCGCTCACAGTTGCTCAAATACCGGGTCAGCACATCTATTAAAGGCTTAGCTACGTTCTCTATGTAAGGATCGGACAGCTCTGGAAAGCGGCTAGATTCACCAACAATCAGCCGCATGAACTCACAGAACTGAGAATCGCAGGCCGTTTCATCCAAAAACTTTTGGGCCAGATCGGTGAGGACAACCCTCGGATCATCCCGCAGCGTACGCTCATCTTGCGGGTCGAATAGCATCGTCTGAAATCGGTCTTCGGCGAGCTGCTTGACCAGCGCTGAAAACAGCGACGCCTTGTCGTGAAAATGACTGTACACGGTTGCTTTTGAGACGCCCGCCGCTGAGGCCACTCGATCCATACTGGTCGAGGCATAGCCATGTGCCAGAAACTCTTGCCGCGCGCCTTCTAAGATGGCTGCTGTCTTAACAGCCGATTTCTTTCGTTCGGATCGGTTAATCAACATCTAATCAAAATCAGAGCAACGCATAAGACCTTCAGATCACCTTAGTACATTACCTTGTGGCCCATAACTTCTAGCAGGCCAGTTAGATGAACAGGTTGAATTCTTCACGCGCTATAGTTTGAAGCTTAACGTGTGGAGAGTTCACACCATGGATTTAGACCAGCTCATCGCGCTCGACCGCCAGTATGTTTGGCATCCTTACTCGGCCATGCCCAATCTGCTGCCGGTGTTTCCGGTGCGAGCGGCCAAAGGGGTGCGCCTTGAGTTAGAAGATGGGCGATCGCTGATTGACGGCATCTCATCCTGGTGGACCTGCATTCATGGCTACAACCATCCGCGCCTGAATGCCGCCGCCACCGCTCAAATGGCCCAAATGTCGCACGTCATGTTTGGCGGCCTCACCCATCGGCCAGCCGTCGCCCTCGCCCAAAAGCTCATAGAGATGACGCCCGAGCCGCTACAGCAGGTTTTCTTTAGCGACTCCGGATCGGTGGCGGTAGAAGTGGCGATGAAGCTAGCCGTGCAGTACTGGCACAATCGCGGCCAGCCCCAGAAAAACCGGTTTTTGACCATTCGCAGCGGCTACCACGGCGATACTTTTGCAGCGATGTCGGCTTGCGATCCGGTCAACGGGATGCACCACCTGTTTAGCGGCGTTCTCACTCAGCAATATTTTGCCGAGTCGCCGCAGGTGCGCTTTGGCGAAACGTGGCAGGAGCAGGATATCGCCAGCTTTGAGCGGCTGTTGAAAGAGAAGGGCGATCGCATTGCTGCTGCCATCTTCGAGCCGGTAGTGCAAAATGCTGGTGGCGTTCGTTTCTACCATCCTGAATACGTCCGCCGAGCTAGCGAACTCTGCAAACAGCACCATGTACTGCTGATTCTAGATGAAATTGCCACCGGCTTCGGGCGATCGGGCAAACTCTTCGCCTGCGAATATGCCAACATTTGCCCAGACATTATGTGCGTCGGCAAAGCCCTCTCTGGTGGCTTTATGTCTCTTGCCGCCACGCTCACGACATCACACATTAGCGAAACGTTTTCTTCGGGAGAGGCGGGCGTATTTATGCACGGGCCTACCTTCATGGGCAATCCACTGGCCTGCGCCGTGTCCTTAGAAAACCTGAATTTGTTAGAAAGCTACGATTGGCAAGCGACCGTGGCCAATATAGAAGCTCAGCTCAAAAGGGAGCTAGACCCCTGCCGCGAGCTAAAGGCCGTAAAAGACGTTCGAGTATTGGGCGCAATTGGCGTTGTAGAGCTGCATCAGCCGGTAGATATGAGCGTTGTTCAGCCGCAGTTTGTGGCCGAAGGGGTTTGGCTAAGACCCTTTGGGCGACTGCTGTACACGATGCCGCCCTATATTATTGAGCCGGACGACCTGAGCGCGGTTACAGGTGCGATCGCTGCCGTCGCCAAAACGCTTTGAGCCGATTTAGGCGGGCAAGATTGAGCGCTGGCAGGCCGGGCAAACCGCATGAATTGAGAGCTGGCAGTCCAAGAGCTGATAGCCAGATTTTTCGGCCGTTTTGGCACCGACCTTAAGAACAGAATCGTTTTTGAACTCGATGGTTTTATTACACCGCACGCAAATCAGATGGTGATGGTGATGGGGGGCAGGCCGATTCAGTTCGTAGCGCTTTTGGTCTTCAGCTAGCTCTAGCTCTCGCAAAATACCCATCCGCGCCATTAGCTTGAGATTGCGATAGATAGTAGACAGGCCAATCGGTTCGCCGTCTGCTTTCAAAAGCTCGCACAGATCTTCCGCGCTCAGATGTCGCCCTTCTGGCAAATTCTGAAACGTGTTGAGAATCGTTTCTCGCTGAGGCGTCATTCGCCAACCGCGTTCGTGTAGCTCGGCCTTAAGAGCTAGCGGTGTGTAAGCAACCATGAGCGTTCTCCTGCGACGTATCAACAACGGCTCGCTAATGAGAATGATAGCGAAGGGAGTTCTTATTTGCAACAGCGAATGCTTATTGAGAATGATACCTAAAAGGGAGGTCGAAGCGCTACATTGCTAAAGCACTACATTGCCAAGAGTTACAGGCAAATCGTATCGGGGGCAGTGTCATTAAATCACCTCATGCTTCGCTAAGAAATATGTCGAATTTTCGCTCTCTTTTTCCCTTTGGGTTTCAGTCTTCTAGTCCAAATCTGGTGGGGCGACAGTCGAGAAAAAAGAAGGATGGAATGGGTGGCTTTCCCAGTGGGTGGGCGATCGCAACCTGGCTCATTGCCTCCCTGGTCTTTTTGCCTATTCTCGTGGTCTTAGGCAGCGTGTTTGCCGATACGAGCGACGTTTGGAATCACCTGGCTAACACCGTGCTCTACGAGTACGTGACGAATTCGCTAGTTTTGATGGTGGGTGTGGGCGCTGGCGTGTTGGTGGTGGGCGTGGGGACGGCGTGGCTAGTAACCATGTGTCAGTTTCCGGGGGTTCGCATTTTTGAATGGGCCATGCTATTGCCGTTGGCGGCTCCCGCTTATCTGCTGGCCTATACCTATACGGACTGGCTGGAATATTTTGGGCCAGTGCAAGCCGGGCTACGCGGTGCCTTTGGCTGGCAGAATCCTACCGACTATTGGTTTCCGAATGTGCGCTCTATGGCAGGTGCGATCGCCATGTTCACCCTCACCCTGTATCCCTACGTCTATATGCTGGCTCGCGTTGCCTTTTTGGAGCAATCTACCTGCACCCTAGAAGCAAGTCGGTCTTTAGGCTGCGGGCCTTGGCGAGGATTTTCGAGCGTCGCCCTTCCCCTCGCTCGCCCGGCGATCATTGCGGGGCTATCTCTGGCACTGATGGAAACCCTCAACGACTTTGGCACGGTACAGTATTTCAGCGTTCAGACCTTTACCACCGGCATTTATCGCACCTGGTTTGGGCGCGGAGAACGCATAGCCGCAGCTCAGCTCTCAGCCATGCTCATGCTGTTTGTGCTGACGCTTATTTTGCTAGAGCGCTGGTCGAGGCGGCAGGCTAAGTATTATCAGGCCAACAATAGCCTGCAATCACCTACCGTTTATAAGCTCGGTTTTTTTAGAGGGCTGATGGCGTCTCTTGCCTGTTTAATACCGATTTTTTTGGGGCTGTTGCTGCCGGGCGCTCTGCTGGTACAGATGACTATCCGCAACTGGGACAGCGCTTTGAGCCATCGGTTTTACAGTTTGGCGAGCAATAGTTTGGCGATCGCAGGGATAACAGCGGCGATCGCGCTCCTGCTCTCACTCATTTTGGCCTACGGGCAACGGCTCAACGGCAGCCGCCCCATTCGGTTAGGTGTTCGGCTCGCCGCGATGGGCTACGGCATTCCTGGCGCCGTGATTGCCGTCGGCATTTTAATTCCCGTCGCCCGCCTAGACAATGAGCTAGCTAGCGCCGTCAAATCCGTTTTTGGGGGATCTCCCGGCCTGCTGATCAGCGGCACTGTCACCGCGTTAGTGCTGGCCTATCTGGTCAGGTTTCTAGCCGTTTCTCTTGGGTCTGTAGAATCTGGGCTGGCAAAAATTCGCCCAAATTTGGACGATGCCGCCCGCAGCCTGGGCTATTCGCCGACGAGAACGCTCGTGAAAATCCATACGCCGCTGATGACTAGCAGCCTGCTTACGGCCATTATGCTGGTGTTTGTAGATGTGATGAAGGAGCTGCCTGCCACGCTGGTGATGCGGCCTTTTAACTTCGATACGCTGGCGGTGCGCGTTTATCAATATGCCTCTGACGAACGATTAGCCGATGCGGCGGCTCCGGCGCTGACAATTTTGCTAGTTGGACTGCTACCGGTGATTTTTCTGAGTTGGCAAATTACGCAGAGCCGCAAAAGAAACTGGTAGTCGAACACGAAGTCGGATACAAACATCCGGCACAGCCAAGCCATTAAAAACGCTAAAGAGAAATTTATACTGAAAATTTATACTGGAAATTTACACTGGGCGACAGAACCACAAAGATCGGTGTAAATTCTAATACATGTCAAAATTTTCAGCTTCTGCGCGGCCTCCCGCTCGACAATCGATTCATCCAATCAAGGAACCCGTTGCCTGGCTTCAGGCGCTCTGGAAATTCTCCAGACCACACACCATTATCGGAACTAGTCTGAGTGTAGCTGCCTTACTCGCGATCGCCCTGGCCGCAACGCCACCGCCGATTGAACCGCGAGCCGTCATTAGCAGTTGGCTATTTGCCTGGATCGCCTGCTTGTGTGGCAACGTTTATATCGTGGGGCTAAACCAAGTAGAAGATGTGGCGATTGATCGCATCAACAAGCCCGAACTACCCATTGCCTCAGGCGAGTTTTCTAAGTCTCATGCGCAAAAGCTGGTTTTGATAACCGGAGGATTGGCGATCGCGCTTTCGCTGATCTCTCAAAACATCTATCTCATTCTCACCATCTGCTTGAGCTTGATCATTGGCACCGCCTACTCGCTGCCGCCCATTCGCCTCAAGCGCTTTCCTTTTTGGGCCTCAGTCTGCATCCTGACGGTGCGCGGCGCAATTGTAAATTTGGGGCTGTATCTATACTTTTCGACTCAGCTCGGGTTGGGTTCGGTGGTTCCGGCCAGAGTTTGGGCGCTGATGCTGTTTGTGTTGGTGTTTAGCTTTGTGATTGCCATTTTCAAAGACATTCCAGATTTGGAAGGCGATCGCCAATACAACATCTCCACCTACACGCTGCAACTCGGTAGAAGAAAAGTCTTTAATCTCGCTAGATGGGTTCTTACTGTTTGCTACGGCGGATTGATAGTCGCCGCGCCTTTTTTACCGGGTGTGCAGTCTCTCTTTTTGGCGATCGCGCAAGGCATCGGCATTACCTATTTCTGGTGGCTCAGCCGCCGCGTGGATTTAGACAGCTCGCCCACACCAAAAGACATTTCCTATCCAGATTTCTATCAGTTCATCTGGAAATTATTTTTTATCGAGTACCTGATCTTTCCACTGGCTTGTTGGCTAACCCTTTACTAAGATGAAAAAAAGCGTCAAAGAACTAACATGGACGGAAGCTATAATTAAGGTTCTACGCTCCTCCTTCGAACCAATGCGTTGTGGAGATATTTTAGAGAGAATTGCTCTAGAGGGCTATAGAAGTAACATCACAGCGACACCAATCAGAACAGTTAGATCAAACATAGCAACATCTCTTCAAAAGGAAGGAAGTAACTCTCCTTACGTAAAGATTTCTAGAGGTTTCTATACCATACGCAAGGGAGCTGATGATACCGGAGCGCATTCCCAGCTTACGCCTAATAGTGCCGAATCTGATTTTCCAGAAGAACTGTGCGATATCATTACTTCCTTTGGTATGTTTTGGCGAAGAGCAGAAGTATGTTGGACGGCGAATCCAAAGATACTTGGAATGCAGAGAATTGGAGCTACACCTGTAAATTTCTTCAAACAATTAGGAGTTTATCTTCTATACGATGGTCGTGAAGTAATTTATGTTGGTAGAGCTGCTAAGGGATATCTTGGTCGAAGACTTTACGAACACACAAAAGATCGTCTGTCAGCTCGTTGGGACAGATTTTCTTGGTTCGGATTATTGCCCGTAACAGAGAAAGGACAAATAGGCGAACTACCTGACTCATATGTTGCGGCTAATTTTATTCCCATTTTAGAAGCTATCCTAATCGAGGCTTTAGAGCCTCGTCAAAATAGAAAAAGAGGAGATGATTTGTCCGACGTCGAGTATCTCCAAAAAACCGATCCAGAAATTGAAAGAAAAAAAATCATGGAGGCAGTTTCGCGCCTGAAATAAACAGACGCTAAGAACTTTATCCGGTTAGAAGCCGAACGGATCTAGGGATAAAATAGTTCTTAGCCCATCATCTACCTTTTGTTGTGTAAGGGCATCAACAAAACTAATACGGTCTGTCAAGAAGGACTTATCTGCCGTATAAAGCTGAGACATGTTAACAACAGAATCTTTCTCTAAGCCAGAAGTACTTTTTGGTATGAGTACGTTTCCGGGAATTTCTGATAACCGAACGTTAGAAGTTAGGATGGCTACGATAATAGTTCTAATAGCACTTTGAGTAAACTCGTCCGCTTGAATAATCAGAACTGGACGACGATACCCTGGCTCTGAACCGACTGGATTAGGTAAGTTCGCCCACCAAATTTCACCTCTACGCACTACCAGTCCTCTTGAGGAATTGAAAGCGCCTGAATTTTAGCCATCACAGGATCCAGGCTCGAATCTTCTTCAGCATATACTTCGTTGAGTTTTTCTGTTATGCGATTTTTGTTCTTTTTTTTCAGATAATGAGTGATTGCCTTAGTATAAAGTTCACTACGAGACATACCCAGCCTTTTCGCCAGGGATTCTGCTTCTTGAAAAACAGAGTCTGGAAGCGAGATAGCAGTTTTCATAAAACTACCCTCAAAGTTAGTACACCATAGTTATACCATAGTTATACCAGGGGAGCCACACGCGATCTAGGATTGGAAACTGGCGATCGCATAGCGCAACAGCGTAATCATCAGCGGACTCATTTCGCTAGTCGTATACTTGCCTGCAACAAAGCTGCCTGCAAATAGTAAGCTAGTCAGCACGGCTAGCAGGCTTTGCGCCCAGATATGCTTTGCCATGCCCTGCTCCGTTTTAAGACCGATTGTCCAATCATTGTAGAAGAATGAAACCCTTTGCCATAGCTGTGTTTGATATTGATGGAGTGGTGCGAGATGTGGGCGGATCTTACCGCAGGGCGATCGCAGATACCGTAGAGTATTACACGCAAAATCAATATCGACCCACCGTAGAAGATATCGACCGGCTCAAAAGTGAAGGCATTTGGAACAACGACTGGGAAGCCTCAGAAGTGATGATGCATCGCTATTTTGAGCAGCAGGGTAAGCCAAAACCCGACGCAAGCTATGAAGAGATTGTTGATTATTTTCAGCGACGGTATCGAGGGCCAGATACAGAAGACCCCGATCAGTGGACGGGCTATATTGCCAGCGAGCCGCTGTTGATGGATACAGATTATTTGCGATCGCTCTCTCAATCCGGCATCCCCTACGCCTTCTTTAGCGGGGCCACTCAAGGATCGGCCCACTTTGTTCTACAGCGTAGAATCGGTCTCACCTCGCCTATTCTCATCGCCATGGAAGACGCCCCTAGCAAGCCAGATCCTACCGGCTTAATGATGGCGGTAGAACAGATAGAGGCACAGCAGCCATCCGCGAAGGGACTGCCTGTTCTTTATGCAGGCGATACCGCTGCGGATATGCAGACCATTACCGCTGCGAAAGAACAGTTTCCAAATCGGCAGTGGTTCGCGGTTGGCATATTGCCGCCTCACGCCCAAAAAAACGCAGGCTACAAGGCTGAGTATGCAGAAAAGCTGAGCGCCGCAGGAGCCGTGACCGTCTTAGAAAATGTTCAAGCGCTAGACGCACCGCTAGCTCAAAAACTACTGTAAATCTGCTACTAGCGGACGGATGTTCATAATCATCCCTGCTTTTTTGCTGAATGCCGGGCAAATGCTCGAACTCAGGTGTCGTCATTCCTTTGCAGAGATTACACCAAAAAAGCGGGCCTCAGTCCAATTAGACCAGGCCCGCTTTTCATTTCACATCAGCGCAGAGAAGCGATCGCTTACTTCTTAGCCGCTTCCTGACGCTCTTTGGCTTCTTTGATCACTTCTTCAGCGACGTTCTTAGGACAAGGCGCGTAGTTGCCAAACTCCATTGAGAACTGACCGCGACCCGAGGTCATGGTGCGCAAATCGCCAATGTAACCAAACATCTCGCTCAAAGGCACGTCGGCTTTAATGCGAACGCCCATAGGGTTCGAGTTCTGAGACTTGATCATGCCGCGACGACGGTTAAGATCGCCAATGACATCACCCATGTGATCGTCAGGGGTGAACACATCGACGTTCATGATCGGTTCTAGAATCTGCGGGCCAGCTTTGGGGAAAGACTGACGGTAGGCAGATTTGGCCGCGATTTCAAAGGCGATCGCACTAGAGTCCACCGCGTGGAAGCCGCCATCAGTCAGCGTTACCTTCACGTCTACCATCGGATAGCCCGCCAAAGGCCCCTTCTCCATGCTGCTAGCAAAGCCTTTCTCCACCGCAGGCCAGAATTCACGCGGTACGTTACCCCCGGTCACCTTGGACTCAAACTCAAAGCCTACGCCCACTTCAGAAGGCTCAATCGTATAGTCAATCTTGGCAAACTGACCCGAACCACCCGACTGCTTCTTGTGAACATAAGTATCGTTCAGCACCTTAGTGATCGACTCGCGATAAGCCACCTGAGGCTTACCGACTTCCACCGCCACGCCGTGAGTCCGCTTAAGAATGTCCACCTTCACATCGAGGTGAAGCTCGCCCATCCCCTTGATGATGACTTCGCCACTTTCCTGGTCAGTCTCCACATAGAAGGAAGGATCTTCTTGAACCATTTTGCTCAAGGCCATACCCATCTTCTCAGAGCCACCCTTATCGAGCGGCGCAATAGAAATAGAGATCACTGGATCGGGGAAAACCATCGGCTCCAGGGTAGCTGGATGCTTCGGATCGCACAGCGTATGGCCAGTCTGCACGTTCTTCATCCCTACAATGGCGACGATGTCACCGGCTTGAGCCGAATCAATCTCCTCTCGAGAGTTGGCATGCATTTCGACCAGACGGCCCACGCGCTCAGACTTACCGGTAAAGGTGTTGAGTACGGTGTCGCCTTTATTGAGCGTACCGGAATAGATGCGCGTAAAGGTCAGCGCACCATAGCGGTCGTCCATAATTTTGAACGCGAGTGCGCGTAAAGGCGCATCCGGCGTGACTTTGGCAAAGCCGCCTGTCTCATTACCTTCTAGATCAACCTCAGGCTGAGGCGGCACTTCAGTCGGATTCGGCAGATAGTCTACAACGGCATCTAGCACGTTCTGAACGCCTTTGTTCTTAAAGGACGATCCGCAGTAGGTGGGGAAAAAGGCCAGATCGCGGGTGCCTTTGCGAATGCAGCGCTTGAGGGTGTCGATGTCAGGCTCATTCCCTTCAAGGTAGGCTTCCATCACGTCATCGTCCATTTCGATGGCGGTTTCGATCAGCATTTCGCGATACTCAGCGACCTTTTCCACCATGTCTTCAGGAACATCGGTGATTTCGTAGTTGAGCGGGTCGCCGGACTGATCCCAAATCCAGGCCTTCTCGGTGAGCAGATCGACGACACCGGTAAACGTCTCTTCGACGCCGATAGGTAGCACCATCACCAGCGGCTTAGCCACCAGAATTTCATCTACTTGCTTGACCACACGGTAAAAGTCAGCGCCGGTACGATCTAGCTTATTAACGTAGATGATGCGAGCCACTTTAGAATCGTTAGCATAGCGCCAGTTGGTTTCAGACTGAGGCTCTACGCCGCCAGATCCGCAAAATACGCCGATGCCACCATCTAATACTTTCAGGGAGCGGTACACCTCAATGGTGAAGTCTACGTGGCCTGGGGTGTCGATGATGTTGAGCTGGTGGTCTTTCCAAAAGCAGGTTGTAGCCGCCGACTGGATGGTAATACCGCGCTCTTGTTCTTGCTCCATGAAGTCTGTGGTTGCCGCACCATCATGAGTTTCACCGGTTTTGTGGATTTTGCCAGTGAGCTTCAAAATTCTTTCAGTGGTGGTGGTTTTGCCCGCATCTACGTGGGCAAAGATACCGATATTACGGTAGCGGGTCAGGTCTTTCATGGGGATTCTTTAGTTTAGTAATCTGGAAACTGTCGGCACACCAGGTGTCAGATGGTGCTCACAAAACAAGCTAGTCAGCGCATCTAGCAAGAGTACTGGCTGTTAAACATTGTAAATTATTTTGTGTGGCTCGTGGCATCCGTTTGCCTTTGGGCGGGTGCGGATTTTACGCCATTAGATGATTTGTAGGGAGGGGCGATCGCTATCTGACAAAATAGAGTTAGGTAATTGGAGTTGCGCTGTTTGGCTCTATACAAAATTTTATCCACAGCGAAGGTCATCTTAGGAGAAGCGACGCGGCGTGTTTCAGAAACGGCAGATTAGTTGTCTATAGAAGAATAGGCTTTTTTTAGTTCATGCAATTTCTCTTACAATTCGCTGTAGCACTATGTTGAGGCGCAATATCTGTTACCTAGAAGCCTGCATATTGAGGTGGGCTATTACCCACGCTTTTAGTGATTTTAGGATACTTTCCTTTGGGTGCCTTAGGCTTCACGTTTGCTACATCGATTTGATGCCACCAATTATCGCCAAAGTCAAACCAGTAGCCAAATATATCTTCAGGTCGCAGCTTTAGAGAGGCTAAAGTTGTTTTTGCTGGATCGCTGAGTGAGTCAGGATCGTCAGGCATTGGCATTCCATATCTTTTTGCCTTTGGATCGTTGGGTCTTTTCCCGCCCAATTGAAACTCATACAGGTGTTCTTCTTCTCTATCAAAAGCAGCAAAAATACTATTGTGCAACTCTGCGAGTGTGTTGCTGCCTTTAATCTCGATAGTGCGATAGAGGACAGGATTCTTCTCGATGAAGTCATCTGTCATTGGCCCGCCTAAAACACCGACATTCAAAACATAGAGCGTATCGGCAGTGCCCTCGACTCTGGTTTCGGCTGACTCTCCTATCGGCTCGTTTTTTAAACCCGGAAGGGAATCAGCCCCTTCGCCAAGGCCACTTCCTGAAGCTCTAGTGGGGCTGAGCGAATATCCATAATGAAGCCATCTACTTCGAGCAGCCAAATGAGCGGATTGCTGTCCATTTTGCTGGGCAGTCCCCAGTTGGGATCTAGCTGGCTCATGTTTAGAGTGTCGCGAACTTTTTTGGATTTGGCCTGTCCGGTGCTGGAACTAACGCCAAACATTTCGTAGAGTTCGCCTGCGCTAATATGTGGATCTTGAGATGGATCGAACAGAAAGTTGACCATGCCGAGGGCGTGGGTGATTCCGCAGGCCCAGGTGTAGTCGCGACCGCTGGCCAGTGGAGAGGGTCGCTTGCGGCAAAGGGCAGCCGTCGCAAAGCGAATGAGCTGAGCGTATTCGTCGTTTAGGTGGTTGGCTGCGAAGTCGTCAGTGAGAGCAGTAATGCTGTCGAACTTTGCCTGCATCGTTTTGGGAACAGATTCAGACTGCTTTGCTTTTGCCATGGAGTCTCGTCTTTTTGCTGGAATCACTCAAAAATGATATCAGCTATTTTTAAAGCGTGAAACAGCGAGGTATCGGCATTGCGGGATGATTAGGCTGGCTGTTGAAGCGATCGCCCCACTCACCCTTCACCATCTTGTAATGGGTCGAGGAAAGATAAGGGATTGCTCATGTTTTCGGCAAAGCCCAGGATGTTGAGATCGCGCCATTCATAAATCAATTTGCCATCCGCCTCAAACAAAAAAGTCGCCCCGCGCTGAGTCAAGTAGGTAGCATCGGGCACATACGTTTTCCAGTGGCTCAGCACTTCCGACATATTGCGCAGCCTCAGCGTTGCTAGCTCGAAGGGCCGCTGAAATCCTTTTCCACCCGCGCGCTTAAAGACTTCTCCCGTAAGTGCGGGGAGCGGTGGCGCTTTTACGGTTTCATCATCGGCGATCAGTTGGGGCGCAGTGCGATCGCCCAAATATCCTCGAAACACTTCCTTCAGCGTGCCAGGACTGCCGATTCCCGCGCACATCAACAGCAAATTGAGATAGCCATTTTGCTGGGAGTTCAAACCCGGTAGGCTAGCCGTTAGCCCTTCGTAAAGGCCCAGCTTGCGATGTAAAGAAGCTTCAGCATCTATGAAGAGATGTTGCGGCGCGAAGCCAGTATAGTTGCAGAACTTTTGCCCCGCCGGGATATTTCCAATCGCAACGGCGCGCACTTCGAGGTCTAATTTATCTAAATGCACCTGGGCGCGAGACAGCCACCAGGCATACTCCAGCGGGTCAAAATCGCCGGTTTGCGGCCAAATCAGGATGAGTTTGCGTTTGGCCGGGTCGCAGGTTTCAAATAGTGAGGTGATGGCAGAATCGCTCACTCTAGGAAGCTGAGTCTCATGCAAAGTTGAGTAAACGTTCATAATGCTTTTCTTTACTTGTCGCTGCGTTGTTGAAGATATGACTTAGAATTCGTTCGAGTGTTTGAGCTTTAGAGTTTTTCATCCTGACGTTTGTTTTAAAAATTTACATGAAAGCGATCGCAAACACTTCTTTATGTGGAGCACAAACTGTTGACATAAAGACAACATAGAGAAACTACAGCGCTCAGTGAATTCACTGGATATAACCATGGATAAGACTTCTACCGGGTATCAGTTTTCGCGCCAGCACACTCAAATTAGCTGCGAATACGTAAACCCAACGAACAGCGTTCAGGTCATTCGCATTTCTAATATAGACGGATGGAACTTTGAGCGGACTGTTTTTGCGGGGCAGCGGGTATTTTTTGAGACGGTTCCTGAAGCGGTGCTAGAAGTGAGTACCGGCAAGATGATGACGGCGGTGGTGTGCGATCGCATTCCCTGCCTGCGCCTGCGAGCCGCTGAACCCATTCAACGCTCCGTAAAATCAACTGGAAATAGCACTAAAAGACGCTACGCTTCTAGCACTCAAAAGTAGTTTATTCATAAAGGGCTATTGATTGAGTATGGGCTTGCAAACACTTCCGATTGACATAGACCAGGGTGCGATCGCCTCCTTATGTCAGGAATACCATATCCTTAAACTAGCCCTCTTTGGCTCTGTCCTCCGCGACGACTTTCGCACGGATAGCGACGTTGATGTCCTAGTTGAATTTGAGCCGGGACATACGCCTGGGTTCGGATTTATTGATGTTCAAGATAAGCTCTCAGAGATTATCGGGCGCGAGGTCGATCTCAACACTCCCGGCTTTCTAAGTCGCTATTTTCGTGATCGCGTAATGGCTGAGGCTAGAATTGTCTATGAGCAATCTTAAAAACAGTGATTCAGAAGACGGCGTGCGACTCCGGCACATGCTAGATGCAGCACAACAAACTTCAGCATTCATGGAAGGGCGATCGCGCGAGGATTTGGATAACGATACGATGCTAATGCTAGCGGTTGTGCGTCTCGTAGAGATTATCGGAGAAGCAGCTCAAAATACTTCTAAAGATATTCAGTCTGCCTCACCGGATATTCCGTGGAGACAGATTAAAGGAATACGAAATAGATTGGCTCATGCTTACTTTGATGTAGATCTGGATGTTATCTGGGACATTATAGAAAATGACTTGGAGCAGCTAATTCAAACTCTCGAAAGGCTATTAGACAGCTCAGAGGTTTAGGAACTTAAGCGATCATGATTTTCATCTAGCGTTCCTTCTCTTTAATAAAAGTCATTTCTTCTGAGATTGTTATAGAGAATTAAGATCTCTAATTTAACGTTATTATAGAGAGTCATAAGTTTCATCATAGATTTCTTTTAGACCTCTTCCTTGGTAAGTCCAATAGGGTGCTGGAGCAACCGCATAGTCGTTACCAAGCAGCTTCCGGGTAATTGCCGTAAGTGAATAATCTATGCTTTGATAGCTAACCCTTTTATCATTTGTTACTATCACTAGCTCATTTGCACGTGTAAATTTTAACTCCGAACCATTTGAGATTCCCATTTCTGAGAAGTTCAGATTTGGGCGGCGAGATTTCAGTTTTTTTGCACCTGACTGAGAATCTGGATCAACTCTGTCTGCCTTTCCCTTAATCTCTGGCGTAACGTCCTCTATTGCAACCAATCGAAGCAAAGCAATTGCTTGATAAGGCTCAATCTCAAAAAACTCACGATTCCCATTAATCCTATAAGGTTTAAAGGCTTCATGAAAGGCTTGCTCTACCAACAATTCATCGCCAACACGCGCTGCGTACACACACTCAAATGGAACAGGTACGCCCGTAGAATACAGTTCGGTTAGTCGAGGTTGAACTGACTCGCGAGCAGTCTTCCCAATTTTGACTAATCCAGGCATAGCTGGGTTAGTCAATACGTAAACGATGCCAGATGAAGTCTCAGGATTGGTATCGAGCACAGAAAGACAGTTTTGTATAACGCAGTGTGGTAAGACTCAGCTACGAACTACTGAGTTCGATCATATTACCCTTCCTCAATAGCATTATAAAAGTCGCTCACGAAAAGAGCTAAGAACTAGCAGTAGAGACTACCGATAGCTTCTGAGATCCAGCCCTGCGATCGCGCACTTCCAAATACACCAACAGCGCATTCACATCCGACGGATTCACCCCGCCAATTCGCGTTGCCTGCCCCACCGTCAGCGGCTTCACCTTATTCAACTTCTCGCGCGACTCCATCGACAGCGTTTCTACCGTCATATAGTCCAGATCTTGCGGCAAAGACCGATTCGTCTGGCGAGAAACCATGTCAATCTGGCTCTGCTGACGCTGAATGTAGCCCGAGTATTTAATATCTATTTCTGCACCTTCTTTTTCGGCGCGAGTCAGCTCCGCATTGCCCAAACCGTAATTCTCTAGGTTTGAATAGTGAAACTTTGGTCGGCGAATCAGATCGGCTAGCGTCACAGATCCTTTAATTCGCTGTTCGGTATCGGCGTAGATCTGTTTGCCCGTTTCTTCCTGTTCTTTCACTCGCCGACTGTGCAATCTCTCTTTTTCAGCCGCAATATTCTCTTGCTTTTGAGTAAACAAGGCCCAACGACGATCGTCAATCAAACCAATCTCACGCCCTAAAGGAGTCAGCCGTTGATCGGCATTGTCCGAGCGCAAAATCAAACGATATTCAGAGCGAGAAGTGAGTACTCGGTACGGCTCTCTCAAATCTTTCGTACAAAGATCGTCAATCAGCGTTCCTAGATAGCTGCCCTCACGCGGAAAGATCACCATTTCTTGACCGTTCACCAATCGCGCCGCGTTAATGCCCGCAACAATTCCCTGACCTGCGGCTTCTTCATAACCGGTGGTGCCGTTAATTTGGCCCGCGCAAAAAAGACCTTCTACCTTTTTGGTCATCAAGGTCGGAAAGCACTGAGTTGCGGGAAGATAGTCGTAGTCTACGGCGTAAGCGGGGCGAAGCATGGTGCAGTTTTCTAGACCGGGGAGCGATCGCAGCATCTCCCCCTGAATAGACTCTGGCAATCCGGTTGAAAATCCTTGAATATACAGCTCCGGATAATCTCTCCCTTCTGGCTCAATAAAAATCTGATGGCTCTCTTTGTCCGCAAACCGAACAATTTTGTCCTCAATCGAAGGGCAATAGCGCGGCCCTTTAGAATCCACCCAGCCGCCGTAGACTGGAGAGAGTTCCAAATTGTCTCGAATAATTTTGTGCGTGGCAGCGGTGGTGCGCGTCATATAGCAGGGAATCTGCTCGCGCACTTGCCAGGCATCGGGGTCGAAGCTAAACCAGCGCACGTCTTCGTCACCGGGCTGAGGCTCGAGCTTGCTGTAGTCTACCGAGCGCTTGTCTACGCGAGCAGGCGTTCCGGTTTTAAGTCGTCCGGTTTCAAAGCCCAGGCGATTTAGCGTATCGCTCATGCCAATTGCTGCCGGTTCACCCGCGCGACCTGCCGAGAGAGACTTTTTGCCCACCCAAATGGTGCCGTTAAGAAAGGTGCCGGTGGTCAAGATCACGGCCTTACAGCCAAAGGCCATACCAAAGTAGGTTTCTATACCAATAATTTCGTCGTGGTCACCCAATACCAAATCGGTCGCCATGCCTTCGCGCAGCACCAGATTCTCCTGATTTTCCACAATCGACTTCATCACAGCGGCGTATTCGCGCTTGTCTGTCTGCGCCCTTAGCGCCCAAACCGCAGGCCCTCTAGAACTGTTGAGAATTCGCTTTTGCAAATAGGTACGATCCGCCACCTTGCCAATCTCACCGCCGAGCGCATCGACCTCATGAGCAAGCTGAGATTTGGCCGGGCCACCGACCGCCGGGTTACAGGGCTGCCAGGCAATTCGATCTAGGTTCATTGTTAGCAGCATCGTCCGACAGCCGAGCCGAGCCGAGGCCAAAGCTGCTTCACAGCCCGCATGACCTGCGCCGACGACCACCACATCGAATTCGTCTGAAAAAGAGACGCTCATAAACCCATTTAACTTTTCGTTTTCATTTTCGTTTGTCTTTCCCTGATTCTAGTGGCTAATCCCCCCGTTAGGCAGTTTAGGTGCAGAATCGGGTCTACCAGTTGAGGGAGATTGATCGGCAATCGGTGTATACCCCCCACAGTTTGATAGGTTAAGAGAATAATTAAACATTTTCTTAAGCAATAGCCTTAGACTATCGGTAAAAAAACAGCGCGGCGCTATAAAAATCATGAAAACCGGACAGATATTACTCAGCAGACAGGACGATATTATCCAACGGTGGATGAACCGAGTGCAACGTGACACGCTCATCGACAGTAGCTGCGCCCTGTCTTCTTCTGAGACGCTAGATAGTTTGCCGGATATTTTGAGCGCGATCGCCCAAGTTCTGATCGAACCCAACGCCTTCCAGCAGAACTCGGCCAAAACGACAAAGCTACTAACAGAAGCACTAGGGCATGGCAAACTACGCGCCAAACAGGGCTACGACGCAGAGGAGATTGTGTGGGAATATGCCATTCTGCGCGAAATTATTTTTCAGGTACTCTCAGAAGAAATTAACCAAGCTGAAGCTTCAGAAATTTTTGCTCTGCTAGCATCGGTCAATAGCGTCGTCGATAAGGTCGTGGCTTTTTCGATGAAGCGGTATGCCGATGAGCGGCTGCGTGAGCTAAACGTACTCTACGACGAGCTAATTACCAGCAATCAGGAGCTAGATCGCATTGTTCGCAACGAGCAGTCTAACCTGGCTCATTTAGCCCACGAATTGAAGAGTCCTCTCAGCAGCATTATTGGCTACTCCGATCTTTTCTTAAAGCGAAAGAACAAAGAAGAGGCGATTCACCCAGAGTATATAGAGCAAGTGCTAACCAGCGGTCGGCGGCTGCTAGAGACGATTAATAATGCGCTAGAAATGTCCTCTTATCGAGCGGGCAAGGTGTCGCTGGCCACTCAGCCAGTGGATGCTTGTGCGGTGGTCTCTGAAGTCGCTACGGCGCTGAGAATTTTGGCCCAGCAGAAGGGAATAGCTCTTCGGGTGGAATGCGACCAGACAGATGCGCTACTAGTGACGGACAAGGTAAGACTGCGACAGGTGGTTACGAACTTACTGAGCAACGCTATTCGCTACACAGAGTCAGGCAGTATTCAGATACGAACGCGGCTGGTGAACGGAGAAGCACCCGGCAGTCTAGATTTAGGCGATCGCGCAAAGCAGCATTTAATTACCAACAACCGGTCTTTATCCGAGGTTGGGAAAACCTGTGTTGAAATCGAAGTGAAAGACACTGGATACGGCATTGATGTCTCTGAGCAGGGGCTGATTTTTGAACCCTATTATCAGGGAAAAGCCGGGCAACAATTACAGAGCAGTACGGGCTTAGGACTGGCCATTACCCATCAGATTGTCAGACTGTTGCAAGGCAGTATTCACCTTAAGTCGGAGCCAAAAGTGGGATCTACGTTTACGATTTTGCTGCCTTTACAGCTTCAGATGGAGAAGGCTTCAGAGAAAGGAGTGATAGAGAGAACAGTTGCAGAAACAGAGATCACAGAAAAAACAGCCCCTTCGAAAAACCAGCCGCTAAAAACTGAAATTGCCAAAACGCAGCGGTCAGGCAACCGATGGCCCGAGCCAATTCTAGTCGATAGCCATACCCCGCCCTATTAAGCTATAAACGTGCTTTTATAGTCTCTGAGACGTTATTCATCTGACATTATTCATCTGACATTGTTTATCTATGGCTTTGCCTCAACTACTTGCGTTCGACTTCGATGGCGTCATCTGCGATGGCCTAATTGAATATTTTCAAACGGCTTGGCGGGCCTACTGTCGGCTGTTCGAGCCAGAGAGCGATCGCCCACCTACGGGACTAGCCGAGAAGTTTTACCCGCTGCGCCCGGTAATTGAGACGGGTTGGGAAATGCCGGTTTTGGTGCGATCGCTCATCCTCGGCGACAGCAGCGAAAAAATTATTGCCAACTGGCCACAAATGGCGCTGCCTTATTTAGAAGCGGTGGGTTTAGGAAAGTCCCAGTCAGTAGGCGCTTTAGACGGCGTTCGAGACAAATGGATTCAAACAGACTTGCCGTCTTGGCTCTCGCTGCACCGATTTTATCCCGGCATGGTCGAGCGGCTGCGCGAACTGTTAGCCGCAGATTTACCGATATACATCGTCAGCACCAAAGAAGGCCGGTTTATCAAAGCATTGCTCGCTCAAAGCGACATAGACTTTCCAACAGAGCGAATTATAGGTAAAGAGGTAAAGCGGCCAAAGTACGAGACATTACGTCTACTCAAAGAACAATATTCAGTCTCGCAAATTTGGTTTGTTGAAGATCGATTGCCCGCCCTCACGCAGGTAAAGCAACAGAACGATCTATCAGAGGTTCAGCTATTTTTAGCCGACTGGGGCTACAATTTGGAACCAGATAGAGAAACGGCAAAACAAGACTCACGCATTCATTTATTATCGCTAGAGCAAGTAGTACAACCGTTCGACCAGTGGATTCAATAAAGCGCGATCGCACCGACCTCTTCAACACCGATGTCGGCATTTCGTTCAAAGAAGTGCAAGTGAGGCAGTATTGCTTAGCTCTGTATTGCTTAGCCCTATAGAATAGCAGGGCATTATCTATATCAGAAAATAGCCTTGTGCGCAAATTAGTAAGCCATATCATACTATCCCTTTTACAACAGTTTATCTGTAGTAAAACGCACAATTTTGAGGGAAAATTACTTAAAGTCTCGATAAAGACAACCCGAGTATCTCTGAATAGTTAAATTAAAGTCGTAATTTTGTAAGACAATTGTGTCGGTGTTTTAACAAAACGCTGCGTTTTAACACAACGCTGCATTGATAGATTCGGCCTTGCGCCATTATTTAGAGATTAGTTTATGAAACGCACATTCCCCCTTTTTGCCTGTGCGACGTTGACAGCGGGCTTGGGGGCAATATCTCCAGCAATTGCACAGACCGAACTAGCCGTGTCACAGCCAGCCGAAGCTGCCCTAGAAACGACGGCCACCT
>JBBSOB010000010.1:0-37871 GCA_038260205.1 Phormidesmidales cyanobacterium | reverse complement strand
CAGACTGAGAACTTATACTTATGGGCTCCAGACGGCTTCTACACCCCGCGATCAGTCACTACTGACGGGTGGAAACCGGTGCAAAACGCTTGGCAAACTCTGGTGCCAGAGATAGATTTAATTGAATGCAACTTACACGGACGAAAGCGCGTGAGTGCCAGCCTCAAAAACCATGCCAAAGCCAATCCTGACCTCTTCAGCCACGACCGGCAACAGCTGAAAGATGAGTTTGACCACATCTTTGCGGCCTTCTTAGCAGCCTCCTTTTTCACAGCGCATACGCCGTCGCCGAGAGCAACACATCGAGGAACCGATTTTACTCAAACGGCTAGAGATTCTCGCTGACAAACGTGCCATGTTCACCAATCATCTCAAGTTTGAGAATGCCCCAGCTTTCTCTTCTGCCCTAGACCGCTCCATGCGATTCTTAGATGAGAAGTTGCTCTCCTTCGGTCAGTTTCGCGCGGCTGACAGCATTGATCCCATGCTCAATGCCTGGGCGATCGTCAACAATCTCAGACCCTTTCTGCCCGATGCCCAGAAAGCAGGGCAATCGTTAGCTGAATTCTTTGGCGCACAACTTCACGGTTTGCCTTGGATGGAAGCGCTCAACCTTTGCTCTGTAGCCGCTTTGGACAAGTTGATGCCCGATAGAAATTCATAGGCACTAATTTTAGATCTATCTGGACCAGCTCAATATCTCGCCCCGCCACTGACCCGGCCAGCCAAAAGCGAATTTCTTCTAACGTGCGCTGAGAGAGAATGAGAATGCCCGTTGTGAGAGAAGAGACCAATGCCGTCAGGGCGGCTCCGGCAATGGTGAGATTGAGCGGGGTTAAGCCACCTCGGCCCAGAGAGCCCAAGCCGTATACGGTGATAGCAGCGATCGCAGCCCCCACCAGCGCAAACCCGGCATACACACTCAGCGAAGCCGCATTCAGCCAAAAGACAGCGAGCACCACGGCAAAAGCAGCTCCTGCGTTAATGCCCAAAATGCCGGGATCGGCCAGCGGATTGCGAGTCAGCCCCTGCATAATTGCTCCGGCAGTGGCGACGGCTGAGCCCACAAGCAGGGCCGTCAGCGATCTGGGCACCCGCACCGTGCGAATAATCAAATGCTCAGTAGAGCCGTCAGGTGCGGTGAGCGCCTGATAAACCGCACCTGGGCCAATGTCAGCCACGCCCAAAGCAACGCTGGCCACAAAGCAGCCCAAAAGGAGAATGAGTCCTAAAAGTAGACCTGCTGATAGCAGCGCTTGAGATGAATTACGTTGGGCTATATGGGCTGACACGAAAGACTGACTTCCATTAAGAAGAAATATTCTCACTAATAATAGGCTGGTTGGGCTTTTCTATCAAGACCGTCAGGCGTTTCCCCAGTTCTATTCACCGGAACTTTCCGGCTATGAGCCAAAAAACTCCGTACAGGACTCCTTTAAAGCCTTGTAGATGGTTACACTGCTGGCTGGATTTTGTTAAATAAGTCTGGTGCATGAGCAAGTTGGGGCGGACCTATCACAAATTTCTCGTCACCTATCTCTCGCCTCAGCGAGGGCGGGTGGTCGGTTTGACCGGTGCCCTATTCGCCAGCATCGGTTTGCAGGTGCTCAACCCGCAGATTCTGCGCTACTTCATTGATGCGGCAGTTGCGGGCGGGCCGCAGCGACTGTTGGTGCTGGCAGCGTTGGGGTTTATGGCGATCGCGCTCACTCGCCAAAGCTTAGCTGTCGCCGCCACTTACTTCAGCGAAACCGTTGCCTGGAGCGCGACTAACACCCTTCGCCTGGATCTGGTTCAGCACTGCCTTCAGCTTGACTTAGCCTTTCACAAAGCTCATACGCCCGGTGAACTGGTTGAGCGCGTCGATGGCGATGTCGATGCGCTCTCTCGACTTTTCTCGCAGTTTGTGTTGCAGGTGGTGGGGAATGGGCTGCTGGTGGCGTGCGTGCTGGGCGTGCTGTGGTGGGAAGACTGGCGAGCGGGACTGGCCCTGAGTTTGTTTGCTGTGGTGGCGCTGGGTATTTTAAGTCGGTTGCAGGCTTTGGCGGTTGGCCCCTGGCGGGTGTATCGCCAAATTAGCGCTGAATTTTATGGCTTTGTGGGAGAGTATTTGGGCGGGCTGGAAGATATTCGGGCAAATGGCGCGACCGGCTATGTGATGGATCGCTTCTATCGCATTCTGCGGCGATGGCTGAAGGTTTTTCATCGGGCCAGGCTGACGAGCACTTTGCTGTGGGGGACGACGGTGGGATTGTTTTCGGTGGGGACGGCGATCGCGCTTGCCCTGGGTGCCTACCTCTGGAGCCGCAGTGCTATCACCATCGGCACTGTTTACCTGTTGTATTACTACGCGACGCTGCTAGAAGAGCCCATAGAGAAAATCCGTGAAGAACTCGAACAGTTTCAACAAGCTGCCGCCAGCTTTCAGCGTATTCAAAATCTTTTACAGCAGCAAAGTCATTTGTCTCTAGGCAAACAGTCAGCAGGACAGGCGATACTGCCGCAGGGGGCACTGTCTGTACAGTTTGAATCGGTTTGCTTTGGGTACGAGGCAGCACCGACGCTGGAGAATGTGACGTTTGATCTGCCTGCTGGGCAAACCCTGGGGCTATTGGGGCGCACGGGCAGCGGCAAAAGTACGCTGGCTCGTCTGCTGCTGCGGCTGTACAATATTCAGCGAGGAGAAATATGTTTGGGTGGGGTAAATGTGGCTGAGGTGCCGCTGAGCGCACTGCCGCATCGGGTTGGGCTGGTGACTCAAGATGTGCAGCTTTTTCAAACCACGGTGCGCAACAATCTGACGTTTTTTAATCCGCGCATTTTAGATGAACAGATTTTGCCAACCTTGGCGGATCTGGGCCTGATGCCCTGGCTAGAGCGGTTGCCGCAGGGACTCGATACGCAGCTAGGCGCAGACAGCGGCGGACTGTCGGCAGGGCAGGCACAGCTTTTGGCCTTTGCGCGGGTGTTCTTAAAAGATCCGGGGCTAGTGATCCTTGATGAAGCCTCTTCTCGGCTCGACCCGACGACGGCGGCGCTGATTGAGCAGGCGGTGGATCGGCTGCTCAATCAGCGCACAGGCATTATTATCGCGCATCGGCTAGAGACGGTGAGACGGGCGGATCAGATTTTGATTTTGGAGCAAGGTAGGGTGGTGGAGTATGGCGATCGCCTGACTCTTACAAGCAGCCCAACCTCTAGATTTTCTCAACTGCTCCAAACAGATTCGCCATTATTAGCTTAGCCGGTCAACTTGACGGCAAGCTCAATCAAGAACTATTCTCATTTGTGAGCATCAGAAATGCTTTGCCCCCTCAGCATCTTCCACAACTCACTATGACCATGACACTTTTGCAAGCAGAATACTGGAATTTACTTGCAACCTCAGAATCTGAGACGGCTGTTGACCCTGACAGTGACTCAATTTCCCCGTTTCCTGCCTGCTTAGGCCAGGGCTACTATCGCTCGGTGCCGCTGAGTGAGGGGCTAGACCTGGAGATTGCAGACTATTGCCTGCAAGATGATGTGGTGGTGAGGTGCGGCGATCGCCCCCATCCCCTCGAATACACCTTCGAGCAAACCAGCGCGGCGGGCAAAAGCACTCAGCGCTATCACGTTTGCGGCAGCGGACTGGCTCCTGAGGAGCTGTGGCATACGGCTGGCGGAGAGCGGATTGTTAGCGTCAATGTGCATATCGAGCCGTCAGCGTTTCGGCAGTGGATGGGGAATGCAGACGCCTTGCCTGCTGCGCTGAAGCCTTTGCTGCGATCGCCTGACCAAACTTATTACCAGCAGTCGAGTATGCCCTCAGCGCCTATGCAGACGGTATTTCAGCAGATTTTGCACTGTCCCTATCAGGGGTTCACCCGGCGACTGTATTTGGAAGGCAAGCTTTGGGAAATGATGACGCTGATTTTAGCGGATATGGCAGCGAATGTGCCGCCCCCTGCGCTGAAGCCCGATGATGTGGAGCGGATTCACTATGCGGGGGAGATATTGCGATCGCAGCTCACCGCCCCCCCTTCACTCATAGGGCTGTCCCGCCTGGTGCAAATCAACGATCACAAGCTAAAAGTCGGGTTTCGGCAGGTGTTTGGGACGACGGTATTTGGCTATTTGCACGATTGCCGGATGGAGAAGTCACGCCAGCTACTTGAAGCCGGTGAAACTAGCGTTGGCGGGGCGGCACAGTCCGTCGGCTTTGCAAACCGCAGTCATTTCGCGCTTGCCTTTCGCAAAAAGTTTGGCATAAATCCTAGCAACTATCGCAGAAGTCGAAAAGGTCTGCTTCTATCAGAAGAGAGTCAGTATGCCTGCCTGCCTATTAGTCGCTAGCTGAGAAATAGCAGCATTGCGATCGCGCAAGATTTTTTCAACAGCAGTTGTTGAGCAGTTGCCTCGACGAATCCAAATTACTTTTGGCGGAAATCCAAGCAGCAGTATCAACTCACTGAAGTCCGAATCTTTGGTGACAATTAGGTAATTATGCTGCTTCGCATAACGCCAAACAACGCGGTCATCTTTGGTTCCCAAACCCACAGGATCAACATGGGCAGAGTTAGGATACAGATCCGAAAAGCGATTGACTAATCTGGGCGATAAGTTCTGATCGAAGAGCAACTTCATGCAGAGGCAGAAATCATAATACGCTCTCGATTGGCAGCAAAGCTTAAGCAGGCGAGGATATCAGCCTGGTTCAGGTAGGGAAAATCTTCTAGGATTTCTTCGTAGGTCATGCCAGAGGCCAGATATTCCAAAACATCGTAGACAGTAATTCGCATACCGCGAATGCAAGGCTTTCCGCCCCTTTTGCCAGGTTCTATGGTGATGATATCTTGATAGTCCATGCCATTCACTGATGGAAGCTGTCTCATCAGTTTATACCTGATCGCAGACCGACTACAGCAAAATCGAGCCTTTAGTATTGCTAGCAGCAAAGTGCCGGAAGCCATAGACGAAAAATATCCATTTACCGTTCAAAAAAGCTCCGCCTACCGTTCAAGCATGGCTTTTGTGATGCGAGGTTCTTCGGTAGTCTTATTGATAACGATTCTAATTAATAAGCTGATGTCAGCAGAATTGGATGCTTGCCGATAAGTGTGTGGATGTGAATGATGATTCGATTGAGAAAATTGTTTTGGTGGATAGGGTTGTTCTCTGTGCTGCTAACTTCGGCAGTAGAGGCTGAGTCAGCAGGGGCTGAACCTAAAAGGCTTAAGGACAGCTTAATACCTGTCACTTCTGTTGTGGCACAGGGACTCACCCAAATTACCGGCGTTCAGATAAATACGGTTGAAGGTGGTTTGGAACTCACGCTAGAGACAACAGAGCCACTAACGATTCCCGAAACCTCGGTAGTGGGCAATGCCCTCACAGTAGAGATCCCTAATGTAGTACTGGCCCTACCGGAGGAGGATGTATTTGAGGAATTTGCGCCAGCCGACGGCATTGCCCTGGTGCAAGTCTCGGCGCTGTCTGGAGATCGGGTGCAGATAGCGATTACCGGCACCGACGCAGCCCCGACTGTCGAAGTTGCAAGTGGGGCGGCGGGGCTGACGCTGAGCGTCGTGCCAGGAATTGCTCAAGCCGGTGAGGCTGACGATGCCCTGAGAATCGTGGTGACAGGTGATGAGGACGAAGGCTACAACCCTTCTAGCGCTAGCACGGCAACAGGCACAGATACGCCGCTGCGAGATGTTCCTTTTTCAGTTCAAGTGATTCCACGAGCGGTGATTGAAGATCGCAACGTGACTGAGCTAGGCGATGCTTTAGAGACGGCTGGAAGCGTTGTTGATGCCGGTGGCAGAGGCACCAGCGTATTTGGCCCAGGTCTTCTACTCCGAGGTTTTCCGGTCAGTGACGGCATTTTTCGAGATGGCATTTCTACCATTTCCCTATCGCCTTTGAGCACGAATGACATTCAACAGGTTGAAATCCTGAGAGGGCCAGCTTCTGTCTTGTTTGGGCAAGGAGAACCGGGTGGCATTATCAACTTAGTGTCTAAGCGGCCTTTAAGTGAACCTTTTTACTCAGTGCAGACCACTGTAGGAAGCTTTAGCACTTATCGCGGTGCGCTCGATTTGTCGGGGCCACTGAATGAGGGGCAGGACGTAAGGTACCGGCTGAACTTGTCCTATGAAAACGAGGGTAGCTTTCGAGATTTTGTCAGCGGAGAGCGGGTACTGATATCTCCAATTATCACCTTAGACATTGACGAAGATACTTCGCTAGATTTATACGGGCAGTATGCCTATGATCGCGAAACGATAGATGAGGGAATTCCTGCTTTAGGTGACGGTATTGTTGATGTTCCTCGTAGTCGATTCTTGGGTGAGGAGTTTGGAGAATTTACACAAGAGCAGTTTAGTCTCGGCTATCGGCTAGACCATGAATTTGACGAAGATTGGGCATTTAGACATACTTTGCAGTACTTGCAGTATTCGCCCAGAAGATATGCGCCCCTGACCGACTCTTTTGATGAATTGACGGGCGATGTAGAGCGCATTGAGTACTTCGCGGGCGGCAGATATCAGCGATTTTTTACAAACGCTGAAGCCATTGCCCGGTTTGACACGGGTTCTATTGGGCATCAGCTTTTGTTTGGGGTTGAATACCGCAATGATTTTGAAAAACCGGAATTTCAGTTTGACGATCTCTATACACCGATTAACGTGTTTGATCCGGTCTATACGAGAGCGCCTTATGAGATTGCGCCCAC
This sequence comes from Phormidesmidales cyanobacterium, assembly GCA_038260205.1. Classification (GTDB taxonomy): domain Bacteria; phylum Cyanobacteriota; class Cyanobacteriia; order Phormidesmidales; family Phormidesmidaceae; genus Phormidesmis. The sequence goes on along the minus strand of JBBSOB010000010.1, from coordinate 31,153 downwards.
TTTTTTCCGCGACGACAACATCAATACCATTAGCCTATATCTTCAAGACCAGATCGAGATTCTTCCTGAGCTGAAGCTTCTCGCAGGCATCCGCTACGACGCCGTAGACCAGTTTCGCACAGTCCGAAATTTAGGTGAAGCTCGGGAAGAATTTGATCTAAAGGACGACGCTTTCACGCCTAGATTCGGAATTGTTTACCAGCCGGTCGAGCCCGTTTCGCTTTATGCCTCTTACACCACATCATTTAATCCATCGTTTGGCGCTAGTCGTAATGCCGACGACTCAGTTTTTGAACCGGAGACCGGGCGACAGTTCGAGATTGGTACAAAAATTGACCTATCAGAGCAGCTCAGCCTTAATCTTGCTGCGTTTGATATTCGCAGGCAAAACGTGACGACAGATGATCCCGATAATCCGCTTTTTTCTATACAAACCGGGGAAGTCGCCAGTCGCGGCATTGAGCTGAATTTGGGCGGAGAGATATTACCCGGTTGGAATATGACGGCGGCCTACACCTATTTAGATGCTTTTGTAAGTGAAGATACGACGGATATTGTCGGTAACAGACTGGCGAATGTGCCGGATAATCAGTTCAGTCTATTCACAACCTACGAGATTCAACAGGGTGATTTGGCAGGGTTAGGGGCTGGGTTAGGGCTTTTTTATGTGAGCGATCGCCAGGGAGATTTAGACAACACCTTTACCCTACCAAGCTACTTCCGTACCGATGCATCCCTATTTTACAAGCGCGACAACTGGCGCACTCAGCTCAATATTGAAAACCTGTTCAACACCGAATATTTTGCCTCATCTGGCGGCAGGACAAGTGTTAATCCGGGAGCACCTTTTGGCATTTCGGCCTCTTTCTCAATCGATTTTTAAAAGCAGCCTCTTCAAAGCATGATGCATTTTTGGTTCAAACCTTTTCGGCTTATTCTCTTTTTTCTGCTCGGTACATTGATTTTCGGTGGTCTGTCTGCCTGCCAGCGTCAGAGTGCTGAGCCTATCTCTAGCAGACAGGCTACTGACTGTCATTGGGTGGATCATGCAGCAGGAAGAACCTGCGTTCCCGACCAGATAGAGCGATTGGTGGCTTTGGATTCACCATCTTTTGAGGCTGCGATCGCGCTTGGCCTAAAGCCTATAGGTACCGTGGTCTCCCAGGGACTTGATACTTACCTAGCAGATCAGCTAGCTGATGTAGCAGACATTGGCCAGTCCGGCGAACCCAATATAGAAAGTATAGTAGCGCTCAAACCCGATTTTATCTTGGGGCTCGACTATCAACCGTCGGTGTATGAACAGCTGTCTCAAATTGCCCCAACCGTACTTCTTTCGTTTGAGCACAGCGGCCAGTGGAAAGAAGTATTTGCCAACTATAGCCAGGTGTTGAACCAGGAGATAATAGGGCAGCAGGTGATGGATGATTATCAGCGGCGAGCCCAAGCCTTTCAACAACAGCTAGCCAGTCAGTTGCCTTCAGATTTAGCCTCTCCTTTGCAGGTATCAGTCGTCCGCATGTATCCAGACAGCATCAATCTCTACTTTCGCGAGTCTTTTCCGGGCACCGTTTTGGACGATGCTGGGCTCGCTAGACCCACCGAGCAAGACATCAGTGCCCAAGAAGCAAAGCGCCGTTATCAGAATCCAATTCAAGCCTCCGTCAGCTTAGAGCGACTTGACTATGCCGATGGGGACGCTATCTTTATTTGGACGGCAGAAAACACTGAAGAGGCAAACCAAACTGCTCAAAAAAAGCTGACAGAGCTTAAAGCTGATCCCCTGTGGCAAAACTTAAAAGCGGTTCAAGAAGAGCGCATTTATTCCGTTCCTAGCTATTGGATTGGCAGTGGGCCACTAGCAGCCAATGCGATTCTAGATGACCTCTTCAAATACTTAATCAAAGAACCGTAGCCACTATGTCCAAGCACGTTTTGTTTGTCTGCAAGTCCTGTCGAATCAAGTCTGACCAAGAGTCTGACGAAACACCTTCAAAAACCGCCTGCGAAGGCACTCAGCTACTGAACCAACTCCAAGCACTTCATCAAACCTGGGCACACCAAACAAAAATTGAAATTCGTGAAGTGGGCTGCCTGTGGACTTGCGCTCAGCCTTGTGCCGTTGCCTTCTCCCACCCACACAAAGCCATCTACCTCTTTACCAGCACTCCTGTCTCCGCAGCCATTGCCCTGCTTCACTTTGGTGAACTTTACCTCAACAGCAAAGATGGCTCAATTCCCTGGAAACTGTTTCCAGAAGTACTACAATCGGCAGAAATCGTTAGAATCCCAAAGGTGTAAATAGTGGCGATCGCTAAACTAAATCAAGGGACTTGCGGTAAAACACAGCACCGTTAGCGACGAGAACTAGAGTACTGCAAGCTTTACACAACATGCTGAAAGCTCTGCATTGCTGTGCCCCAAATTATCAGGCTTTGTTGACTGCGGCCTAGATATCATTTTCTAGCCCTTCCCGCTCCGGCGGTTTTATCACGGCATCTTCATAGAGAGCTGCAAACGTGTTTGCGAAACCAACACTTTCTAGAACAAACTTTTCGTTTTCAGGCAAATAGAATTGCAGCACCCAAAGCCCCGCTTCATTACGACGAAAACACTCAACCCGCTTGTGACGAGTGCTGATGAGCACATATTCTTCTAAACTCTCCAACGTCCGATAGTCGGCGAATTTGTCGCCGCGATCAAACGCCTCAGTCGATTCAGAAAGCACTTCTACAATCAGTTTGGGAAATCGCTTATGGTCTGAAGTTTCACGGTCGCGTGCATCGCAAGTAACCATCACATCAGGATAATAAAAGCGGTTGCGCGCTTCAATCCGAGCCTTCATATCAGAAATATAGGCCCGACAGCCGGTTCCTCGCACATGGCTACGGAGTAAGGTCGCTAGATTGAGGGCGATGGTGACATGATTATCACTAGCGCCAGCCATCGCATAAACTTCGCCATCAATATACTCATGCTTGGTGGCGCTCTCAGCCTCTAGCTGAAGGTAGTCATCGGGCGTAAGATACTGGGGTGAGGCAATCATCGGCTTGGGTCAGCGGGCTAACTACGACCTGTCCCCTCTAGATTAGCGCAAACCAGGACTGACTTCCCGGATCACTGCTGGCACAGCAAGCTTTCTAAAACTGAAGCGTGAACTCATAAAAACTCCGTTGAGCGGTCAAGAAAATCCCTGTAAGGCTCCTTTTAATCGGGCCGCTGAGATAAAGTATCAGACGTGGTGCATCTATTGGCTACCTGAGGCTATGGCGTCTGATTCTATCTGGCAAATTCTGGGGCGACTGATTCGCTATGCGCCAAAGCTGTATTGCGTAGACACCCTTCTGTGGCTCTTTATTGCAGGGCTACCGATTGTACCGGGTGTGCTCATTCGCGAATTTTTCAACAGTCTTACTCAAGATGCTGGGCGATTTTCTTCCCTTTCAGAATCACCCTGGATTTGGATCACGCTGCTCCTGGCCGTTGGCCTAGCCAGAGTCGTGGCGATTTTTATCGGACGCATTACCAAAACCCAACACCGCTTTCTGATCAGCGCCCTGATTCGTCATAATCTGTTATCAGCGCTGCTAAAGCGGCCCGGAGCAGAGCTTTTGGCTAGCCAAAAAACTTCTCCTGGCGAAATTCTCAACTACTTTCGTGACGATGCTAGCCATATAGAAGACACGGTTGCCAGTACCAATGAGATCTTTGCAGAGGCCGTATTTGCAATCGTTTCTATGGGCCTCCTGCTGAGCGTAAACGCTACGATGACCTGGCTGGTCTTTATGCCGCTGTGTGCGATCGCTTTCCTCGTTCACCAAGCCGAACACCGCATTAAGCGCTACCGCCGCGCCAGCCGCGAGGCCACCGGGCAAGTCACCGGCCTGATTGCCGAAATGTTCACAGCAGTGCAGGCGATTAAGGTAGCCGGGGCCGAAGCGGGAATGCTGCATGAGCTGAAGCAGAGGGGCGATCACCGCCAGCAGTTGACTGTGCGCGATCGCCTCTTTACCGCCCTGCTCAACTCAGGCTTTGAAAGCATCGTCAGCCTGGGCACCGCCCTCATTCTGCTGCTTGCCGCCCAAAATCTACAGCCTTCAAATACCCAGAGCAGCCTCACCGTCGGCGACTTTGCCCTATTTGTTTACTACCTCTCTTTCATCACTTACTTTCTGGCTTTTGTCGGCAGCTTTCTGGCCGTCACCCAGCAAAGCGAAGTCTCCTTCGAGCGCATGGCCGATCTCACCAGCAATCGTCTTCTCCAACATAAACAGACTAAAGCACTTCACGCGCTCACTTTTCCCCATTCCTTATACCTCCAACCTTTGCGAGGATCTCTCCCCCCGCTGCCGTCAACGTGTCAAACGACTTCGGCTAATCCTCTCAGGGAGCTGCGTGTGACCGGCCTTACTTACCGCTATCCTGACAGCAAACGCGGCATTCATAATATCAGTTTCACACTGAAACAAGGCACCCTAACCGTAATCACAGGCGGCGTAGGCACAGGCAAAACTACTCTGCTGCGAGTACTGCTCGGTCTGTTATCTAGGCAGTCGGGCCACCTATTCTGGAATGACCAGCCCATTCACGACCCAGCTCTGTTTTTAGTGCCGCCCCAATCCGCCTACACACCGCAAATTCCGCAGTTGTTTAGTGCGTCTTTGCGAGATAATCTGCTGCTGGGTTCGTCAGAGACTAATGTGTTGGAAAGGGCGATTGCTACTGCCGCCTTTGACCAAGACCTCGCCGCCCTGCCTGACGGCCTCGAAACCCTCATTGGCACCCGTGGCTTTCGACTTTCGGGCGGGCAAAAACAGCGAGTTGCCGCCGCCCGAATGCTGCTGCGTCAGCCTGAGCTATTAGTTTTTGACGATCTCTCCAGCGCGCTAGATATTAAAACAGAGCAGCAGCTGTGGACAAGACTATTTGACACTACGCTCAGCCCTGCCCACAGGCCAACCTGCCTTGTGGTTTCTCATCGGCCCTCGCTGTTAAAACGCGCCGATCAGATCGTTGCTTTAGAAGCAGGCAAGATCGTCTTCTCAGGCACTGCCCATGACTTTCATCGCACTAGAACTCAAAAGTAGCGCGAAGAGCGCCGTAGATGTTGTCGTCTTCGCCCACACCAGAATCATTGTCGGCGTAGATAACAGCGGGTATAAAGGTGAAAAATTCGTTCACGCTAATTTGGTAGTAAGCCTCAACAAGCAAAGGATCGCGGCCTACCGCAGGTGAAATACCGCCGTAAACACCAAACTGATTGCCCACTCCGAATAAATCGTCAATGGCAATACCACCCATGTAAGAATCAGCATCGCCGCTGCCTTCGATGTCGTTGGCTGCGTAGTGACCGCCAATTTGGAACTGGCCAAAGTTGAGGTTAATCAGGCCAGCAATGGAGTTGTTTGCATCGCCATCAGCCGCATCCGTTGCACCGATGTAAGCGATCGCAGCGTTCAAAAGGCCATCTGTTAAAAAGTTCAGCTGGGCGATGTAGCTGCCATTGTTAAATATCCCGCCGTCAGCACTGTTATCATTGCCAGAATCTGTGGTGTAGCCCAGGTCAAGCACTAAGTTGTTAGTAAAGGCGATATTAGCACCGGCCCCTAAAGCATTGCCGCCAGGGTATAGGCCATAGAATTCAGGCGTACTCGCACCTGCCACACCAGGGCCATCGAAGGGCACAATTGTGCTCGTGACAAAGTCATCTGTCACGATGCTGTTCGCGGCGATGATCGCGCTAATGCGGTTACCAATGGGGAAACTGTAGTAAACATCATCTAAACCGACATTGTCTTCAGCATCGTTAATGCGGCCACTCTGATTGGCCAATCCGCTTTCAGTATTGGCCAAAGCGCCCGCATCATCTGAAGCTTGCAGGCGAATTCGCAGCCTGTCTTCGCCGGTAAAGCTGGTGTCAAAGTTTAAGCGAGCGCGGTATTCAAACGTGGCGTCAGCTTCTTCGCCGCCGCCGTTACCTTCGCCAGCAACAGCGGCCTCAGCCGGGCCACCCGCACCAATGTTGTCATCGAATTCAGTCGTATCGCCAAAAGGAATAACCAGATGCGCATCTACCTCACCCCGGAGCTTAGTCGTCGTAGAGAACTGGTTTGCTTCTAGCTGAGCAACGTCAGTCTCAAGCGTATCTACGCGGCCACGGATAGTGGCTAATTCAGCGGCAAATTCTTCCTGCAAGCGACGGATTTCGTCCAGGTCACTGCCTTCGCCAATGAGCTGAATGACCACGTCTAAGCAAGCATTCAAACCGGCGGCGAATTCATAGCGAGTCAGGGCGCGATCGCCTCGATAGGTGCGATCTGGGAAGCCTTCTAAGCAGCCGTACTCTTCAACTAAACGCTGAAGCGCTGTAAATGCCCAGTCGCCAGGCTGTACGTCAGATAGCTCTGAGACGCTAGTTACCTGAGCTAGCTGAATAGGATCTGAGGCTCTAACCTCAGTAGAAACAGACAGAACTACCCCTACCGCCGCAGGGGCAGCAATTAATAATTTCCAAGTTTTCATTTTCGCTCTTCACACCTTAAGTTGTGCATTGTCGCCTATGGAGCGTAAAGTTCTTCTTACGGCGAATGTAGTAATTTAAATTACATGTTGGTATTTCTTTGTCTGGCACTGACTGGACTCTGTTTTTTACGAAATCAGTCCTAGTAAGGCAAATAAAAGGAAAAGTCCGCCGCCTAGTGCAGTGAGCGTACGCTCTGATAGCCGACCGCAGAGCCAGCGACCGCAAAGTAGGGCGATCGCTGCGCAAATCGTATGACCTAATACTGCACCTAGCACCACACCGACAGGCGGATTAGCAGCGGCGAGGGCGATGGTGGCAATTTGAGTGCGATCGCCCCACTCCGCCACAAAAACCAACCCAAACGCCTCAACCACAACAGCCAGAGGCGTTTCTTGTTGTGGCTTGCCAGTCTCAGCCTTTGCCACCGCCTCAGCCGCTTCTTTCTCTTCTGCACGGTCGCTAGCCGCCGTCATCTGGCTTGCTTCATACAGCAGCTTTAGGCCAAAAAGAAGAAACAGACAAACTTCACCCCACCGCAAAACGTTTGGCGATAAGAACGTTGCCACCTGACCCACCAACACAGACAATACCGTCATCATCGCTAGGGCAGAAACAGCCCCTATTCCTACCCACCGCCGAGCGTGGCGCATGGATAGAATTGCAGTGATAAAAAAGGTTTTATCCCCTAGTTCGGAGACTGTAATTAAAAGTAAGCTGGCGGTAAAAGCAGAGAGCATCTCAAACTCCTCAGATAACAACAGTACCTGACGAGAACTTGATGAGGCACAACACTTCACCAAGCCCACGTCAGATGTGGACTCAGTGAAGGTCTCGCTAATGAATAGATAACTCTCTCATCCCGTGAACCAGGCTCATCACCAGCATGTTGATTCAGCGGGGCCAGATAACCTGGCAGCTACTCCCCTTCGCTCAACCATCGTACAAGATAATGATGGGCCTCTCCCTGACCCGTGGAGATTTGGTTAGAAAAATCGCTCGTATTACGGCCAGGATAAATGTGATATACTCCAGATTCTATTGGCATCCATTCCCAATAAATTAAGCTTATCCATTTTGCGAAACGTAAGGATTACCCATGATCAGACGACTAAAAGCGGTAGAGCTATTTTTAGCAGTGGGCCTAGTAGCAGGCGTGACCGCTTGCGGCAATACGAGCACACCAGAGGCTGAAACTGGAGCTGCGCCGGATGCTGCTGCTGAGGTTGCTGAGGGCGGTGAAGGTGGCGAAGGTGGCGAGGGCGGTGAAGGTGGCGAGGGCGGTGATTACAGTGCAGGCGAACAGGCCAATGCTGACTTTCAAGATCAGCTGAGCGGCGCAGAACTCCTCAGTGCGCTGCAAGCAGGCGGTCACGTCATCTACTTCCGCCATGCGCAAACAGAAACAGACTATGCTGACCAAGCCGACCCTGATATGAGCCTGGATGACTGCGAAACTCAGCGCAAGCTCAGCCAGGAGGGTCTTGATCAAGCCGAAGAAATTGGCGCGTCTTTCACAGCGAAAGAGATTCCGGTAGGTGAGGTGATTACTAGCGAATATTGCCGTGCCTGGCAAACCGCAGATCTAGCTTTTGGCACTTACGAGAAAAACGCACAGCTCAACTTTTTACCCTTTGAAGACTACACCGATGAGCAGGTAGAAGAGATGAAGGCTAACGTCATGCCCTTTTTAACCGAAGTGCCTGCTGAGGGTACAAACACGGTGATAGTCGGCCATGACGATATCTTTGAAGCGGCCACGGGCATTTACCCTGACCCTCAAGGAATTGCTTATGTGCTGACGCCCGACGGCAGCGGTAGCTTTACGCTACAGGCCAATATGCTGCCTGAGGAGTGGGGCGAGCTGTAGTCTGGCGATCGCTCTTTAGCTTCGTATGAGAGACATTGATTCGAGCTGGTGGATTTTCGCTTTGCTGTCTGCCTTCTTTGCGGCACTGACTACAGTGTTTGCCAAAGTTGGTGTGGAGTCTATCAGCTCTAATCTGGCGACAGCGATTCGGACGGTGGTGATTTTGGTAGTGGCGTGGGGAATTGCCTGGTCGAGGGGTGAGCTACAGGGCTGGGCCGATATCTCTCAAAAAACGATGCTGTTTTTGGTATTGTCGGGCTTGGCAACGGGGCTATCTTGGCTGTGCTATTTCAGAGCTTTGCAGCTTGGCCCGGCGTCGCTGGTGGCCCCGATTGATAAGTCTGGGTTGGTTTTGATTGTGTTATTTTCGGCTGCGTTTTTGGGCGAGCCGTTGACTGTAAAGGCAGTCTGTGGGGTGGGTTTGATACTCGCTGGGACGCTCGTACTCATTCGATGAAACACATGGGGAAGGTGTCGTAATCAGCTTCGCTCAGTTAAAGCAGTGTGTTTCATTGAGTTCGATCAGGGTATGGCCCTGTGTGCGCCTGACTGTACCTGCCAGAGATGCGCATACTTTCCTGATAGGGTAAGCAGTTCGGCATGGGTGCCCTGCTCAATAATTTGGCCTTGCTCTATGACGTAGATGCAGTCGGCGTGGCGGAGGGTGGAGAGGCGATGAGCGATCGCAATTGTCGTTCTCCCCTGAGTAATCACTGCTAAAGACTTTTGGATGGCGGCTTCAGTTTCGTTATCAACCGCTGAGGTGGCTTCATCGAGCACTAGAATGGGTGGGTCTTTGAGAATGGCGCGGGCGATCGCTAGTCTTTGCCGCTGGCCCCCAGAGAGCTTTTGGCCGCGCTCTCCGACAATGGTGTTGTAGCCTTGAGGCAATTGCTCAATAAATGTGTGGGCCTCGGCGAGTTTTGCCGCGTGGATGAGCTGCTCGCGGCTGGCGTCAAAGCTACCGTAGGTGATGTTTTCGGCGACTGTGCCGTGAAATAAAAAGACATCTTGACTCACCCAGCCAATGCAGCGGCGCAGATCAGCCAAGCTGAGTTCTTGAATATCTATGCCGTCGATTGAGATGCGGCCACTTTGCACGTCGTAAAAGCGCAGCAGGAGCTTGACCAGGGTACTTTTACCTGAGCCTGTCGCGCCGACAATGCCGATGGTTGTTTTAGATGGAATATGTAGCGATAGATTTGTTAGGATGTTGTTGCGACCGTGGTAGGCAAACGTAGCGTTGTCAAACTGTACCTTGCCCTGTACTGCGTTGGGCGGTAATGGGTGATTGCCCAAGGATGGATTGACCGGGGTATCTAGCAGTTTCATGACTCGTCGAATTGAGGCCATGGCTCGCTGATACTCGTCCATGATTTCGCTGAGTTCGGTGAAGGGCCACAGTAAATCTTGAACGATAAAGACGATGAAGCTATAAGTGCCCACGCTGAGACGACCTTGAAGCACTTCTCGACCGCCTAGATATAGCGTCATCACGAAGCCCAAGAGAATTAGAAACCGCAGCACCGGCTGAAAGGCAACGCTCAAGGTGATCGCACTCTGGTTACTGCGGCGATATGCTTCGCTTTCTTGCCGGACGCGATCACTTTCAAAGGCTTCGGTGGTAAAGCTTTTGATGGTGGCGATGCCGGAGAGGTTGTTGGTGAGGCGATCGCTGATGAGTCCGGCCTGTTCGCGCACGACATCGTAGCGGGGGGCGAGTCGCGTTTGAAAGGAGACTGTCCCCCATAAGATAAAGGGAATGGGCAGCATGGCTAACCAGGCGATGCCGGGCGCTAAGATAAAAAAGCTGACGCCAACGGCGATGACTCGGGTGAAGAAGCTGATCAGGTCTTGAGCGCCTGTGTTGAGAAATCGCTCTAGCTGATTGATGTCGTCGTTTAATACTGAGAGCAGCGTTCCTGTGCTGCGGTCTTCAAAGTAGGCGAGTTCGAGGTCTTGCAAGTGACTGTAGGTATCGACACGCAGTTTGTGCTGTAGGGTTTGGGCCAGGTTGCGCCAGAGGCTGTCGGCTTTGTATTGGCTGAGAGATTCTAAGCCCCAGGTGATGATTGTCAGTAGGGAGAGTGCGAGTAGCTGAGTGAGCGGGTTTTGCAGGCCGAGGCGGGCGATGAATGAGGTGTTTTGTTCGACGACGATATCGATGGCGACGCCGATGAGGTAGGGCGGAGCTAGGTCGAACAGGGTGCGAAAAATGGAGCAGGTGGCTGCCTGCCTAGCTTGCGTTCGATAGGGTTTTCCATGCCGGAGTAGGCGTAGAAGTGGGCGAACAGAGCGAGTGAGTATGGGTGATGACATCGGTAAGGCTGACAATCAAAGGCGGTTTGAGCAGTCGCTAGTGTTTATAAGTTTTCGCTATCTTTTCAGGTCAAGTCGCCGTGATGATTTTCATCTTTGAGAAGATAGCTGGACTTGTAAATCTCTAATCATGTATTCAGCTCCAATTGGCCCTTCTAATGTTGCCCATAGATAGAAATCGGCAAATAAGAGATGCTCAGCTTGATTTTCGACTGATTGCAAAATGGGATTTTGGTTCCATTGCTGTTTGATTGGTTCGGTTAAACTGCCACGTTCTAGCACCATAATCAGCTCAGGCTTCATTTGCGGTAAATACTCCAATGAGATAGGGGCTATTCCCTGACTAGACACTGGCGACTGAGGAGTCATTACCTGAAAACCCAACTGCTCCAATAAAAGTCCCATATAGTTGTCAGTCGTGAGAGCTGTAATCTGCCCCAGATTTATCATGTCAAGAATGAGGACTTTGGCATTTTGGTTAATGGGATACAACGCGGTTTTGGCATCCGCAATTTGTTCCTGATAATGTGCGATCGCTCGCTGCGCTTGTGGGACACGATCCATTGCCTCGGATAACGCCAAAAAGTCTTGCTGCCAATCTGTTTGATCGGTGTTTAGCGGCAAAACAGGAGCGATTTTTGACATTGTTGCATACTGGGTCTCACTGATGTATCGACCAACAATTAAATCTGATTTTAATGCCAGGGTAGATTCAAGGGATGGGTTTTGCAATGTACCAATATAAATAGGGCGACTGGTTAGGCGATCACCAAAGTAGCTTACTCCCTCAATCTCAGCGCCTAGCTGCGGCGAACCTGCCACCGTTTGATCTTGGTCATAACCATTGGCCTTGGCCCCTGCTAACCCAACGGGCTGAATATTTAGCGACAGCAGCATATCTAGTGCCGGGGGATCAAAGGCAATAATGCGGGTGGGTTGCCCGCAAATTTGGGTTTCACCAAACTCATGCTGAAAGGTTCTGCACGCTGCTGGAGCATTGGTATTAGAGGCTTTCGGGTCAGACTGTGAGGGGCCTGAACAGGCTGTAGCCAGTAAGAAACTCAAAGCTCCTAACATGAAGACGCTGATTAAGCGACGCGCTATTCGAGCTAGCTTATACTTCAAAATCCCCATGAAATGCTTCCTACTATGGCTAATGGATCACCCGGAAAGACATTGAGACGGTTGCTTGCTGTCTCAAAATATTCAATGTTAAAGAGGTTTCGAATATTGAGTCCTAGCCGCAGGCGATCGCGGTTGTAAAAGACCGCCGCATCTGTGCGCAAATAGCTAGGCAGCGCAAAAGAATTAGCGAAATCTCCGGGGCGATCGCCTACCAAGACAGCGCCTAATCCAAAGCCTAAACCGCGCAGATCGCCCTCCTGAAGTTCGTAGGTTGACCAGACGTTGAAAATATGTTCGGGAACCAATCTCAGCCGATTACCTTCTGGAATGCTATTATCTTGTGTTACTTCGGCATTGGTGTAGGCATAAGCGCCAATGATGTTCCATCCGGGTAGAATTTCACCTGCTACGTTAAGCTCAATACCTCGGCTGCGCTGTTCTCCAGTCTGAATAGAAAACCCTAGATTAGCTGGATCATCAGTCTCAACATTAGAACGAGTTAGTTGATACAGCGCTAATGTTGCAGACAGGCGATCAGTAATGTCTGTTTTGACCCCTACCTCGTACTGGTTACTGCGCTCGGGTTCAAACTGTTCGCCGCTAAATGATGTTCCAGTCACAGGTAAAAACGAGCGATTGTAGCTGGCGTAGAGCGAAATTGGCTCAACAGGCTGATAGACAATGCCTACACGTGGACTAAATGCATCTCCCGACTGAGCTTGCGCTGTTTCGGTAATAAAATCTTCGCTGGTTTGTCTAAAGGCATCAAATCGCGCACCTAATAACAGCTTCAGATTATCTAGCAGTGTTATTTGATCTTGGATATAGATGCCAAGAGCGTTCGTTGCGCTGTCGCTAGAAAATTCAGAGCCAGCGACAATCAAATCCGATGGTCGAACATATTCTGGTGCAAAGATATCAACTGTAGTCGATTCTGGATTTCCCCCTTCACTATCAAAAGATTGCCTGGTCAAGTTGAGTCCTGCAACTAGTTGATGCTGAACAGAACCCGTTGCAAACTCACCTACGGCGTACGTGTCAATATTGAAAAATTTCTCTGTTTGAGAGCCTAAAAATCTATTCAAACTTAACGTCCGACTATCTGCCGCTAGACTACTGGGAATGGCCGAATTGAACAGGCGCTGAACTTCTGAAAATCTGAATGCATTTTGAAGTGACCAGTTCTCATTAAAGCGATGCTCTAAACTATACCCGGCTCGATAAATCGTAAAATCTGCTTCACCAAACGGGCCAGCGACATTGAGATTACGGGAGAGTTCTCCATTAGGATTGGGCTCGATGCTGCCTTCGACGGGAAGCCCAACTTGAGCAAAAACGCTAGGCTGATAAAAATATTCGCCCGATAAGTTTAAGGTGGTTTGATCGCTAATCTGCCAGCTTAATGCGGGGGCAATTTGGTACTGCTGCCGCTCGAAAAAATCGATAAAGCTTTCGGTGGTCTGAGCCGCTAAATTTAAGCGGTACAGCAATGTTCGTTCCTGATTAAGTGGGCCAGAAAGATCAGCATCACCGCGATAGAAGCTATAGTTACCCGCAGAGAATCCGACTTCGTAAGTAGGGTTTTTGAGCGGTTTTTCTGTCACCAAGTTGATGGTGCCGCCCGGAACACTTTGACCATACAAAACCGAAGCGGGTCCCCTCAGCACCTCCACTTGCTCAATATTGGAGAGATCGGGACCTGCAAAGCGAAACGTTGGATCGGCCAACCCGTCTCTCACAATGTTATCACTACTGTCAAAGCCCCGAATTACTGGTAACGAGAAAGCGCCCCGCCCTGAGGGATTGACGCCCTGAGTGATGCCTACATTTCTCAGTACCTCTGTGAGGTTAGCCGCCTGCTGATCGCGGATGACCTCTTGAGGAATGATCTGAATTGACTGAGGAATGTCCCGCAAGGGTGTATCTGTTCGCGTTGCTGTAGTCGCACTTGATGGGTTGTAGCCTTCGTCCTCTTCACCTGTCACCACGATCCTCAGCGCATCGTCTGTCTCACCTACCTGAGCAATGCCCAGTACTATACTCAGGATTAGCCCAGCTTCTGTTGCGCTGATTTGAGCAGTTGGCGCAGCCTCTGTCCCCGTCACGACCACCCGCACTCGGTCTCCTCCCAATTCGCTCACCTGCACCAGCGCAATCCCCTCAGCCGGTTCAAACTGCTGAAACTCATCGCCTTCGGGCAGTGCCAGCGTTGCGTTAGATATTTCAGCTATCAGCGCGTTTCCCGTTACCGTCGTAGGCGATGTCACCAACTCACCGCCTGCCGTCTCTAGCAAAACTTGCAAGCCTGCTTCAGTCTCCTCTACCCGCACGCCCGTCACCTGCACTAGCGAAGCTTCTATCTGAGCCATCCACTCTGCCACCGTCGTTGCCGGAGCTGCCGACTCTGTTCTTCCTTCATCTGCAATTTCTGCCTGTGCAGCCAGCGGCAGCACTCCCGCCAGCAATCCGCTCGCAACCCCTATCGGTAGCCATCTTCCCAAACCCTTTCGCTTCATTGATTTTCCCTTACACCACTACTATTAAGAGCTGTTCTTAATAAGAATTGAAAGCAGTTTAAGGAGAAATACGGAGAGCTGTCTATCCAAAAACGGACAGGCGATCGCAAAACGGCCAAACCAGCAAAAAAACGATACCGTCAAATACCTACGAGCCTACATTCACCCGTTTACCAGCCAGGCACTGACTCGGCGTAATCCCAAAATGCCGCTTAAAAGCAGTCGCAAAATGGCCCAAATGCGCATAGCCCACCTGATTGGCCACCTCCGTAACCGTGTGGTCACCCGTTCGCAAAGACTGCTCAGCCTGCTGAAGTCGCTGCTGCGTAAGATAGCCCACAATGGTCGTGCCAAAAAGCTGCTTAAAGCCACGCCGAAGTGAGCGATCGCACATCCCAACTTCCTGCGCTAGCTCCGTTTGACTCAGCGGATCTTCCAAGCGCGATCGCACAATCGCCGCCGCCTGATGCAGCCGCGCCACCGTATCCGGCTTCATCGCCTGTGTCTGCGGGCTGGCCCTCTGCTCTATTACACCCTCTAACTGAAGCGCTATCAGCTCAAACACCTTGCCCCGCAAATAAAGCCGCTTCGTTACCCCAACAAAAGGGCAGTCAATCATCTGCTGCGCCACCGCCCGCACCGCCCCAGTCGTCTTAGGCGAAAACACCCGCTGACAGTGGGTGTCGCCCGGTACCAAAGGCGCTAGCTCAGGCGGCAATTCCCCGGCGGATGTGCCAAACAGCTGAGTGAGGATCTGTGGCTGAAGGTGAATATTGACGCCTATATTGCGCTGCGATCGCGGGAAAAAAGAAGCCACCGGACGCTGAATACCGCTGCCGCCAATGTATCCCCAGTCTGAGTCTTGATACAAAAAATTGCCGCTGTCTACAACTCCCGACAGGTTAACTGCAAACTGCACCGGATGCTGGCTCTCAGGCAGCCGGATGGTGACATCCCGATAGGTGCGATTGAAAATACACAGCTCTATCCCCGGCTGTATCTCTATCTCTCGCTGGTAGCCGCTGCCCATCTCAGGCGGTACGGTACAAATCGTTTCCAGGCGGTCAATCGAAGTCACAGGCGCATACTGCCGCTCAGCCTTTGCCCACAGCGCAGCGGATTCTTGCAAAGTTAAATCGAGACTCATAGCAATAGAAAGTAAGTTACTGTAATATTAATGGGAACTGATCCCGTTAGATCTATTTACACAAGCATTTTTGCTTTTTGTTCCCAGCCTTCACCGCTATGAGTCTTTCTGCCACCTGTTCAAAGCAACATGCCAAAGAAGATGCGATCGCCAAAAAATGGCTCTTGCGAGGGCTCCTGATCGCAGCAGGCGCGCACTTAGGGCTGATCCCGCTGATGGCCTTTCTTCCGCCAGATGTGATTGACCCGCCCGAGCGGATTGCCCTTGTGGTTACAGGGCCAACCGAACCGATTGAAACGCCTGAAGTGCCGCCCGAAGAAAGTGTAGAAGCACTGACAGAAGCCTTGGCCCAAGCAGAACTAGCGGCTGAAGCCCAAAGCTCAGGCGGCTCATCAGCCCCCCCCCCCGCCGATTGCCTCTTTTCAGCCTGCGCCCCAGTCCGCGTCCCAACCCGCGCCCGAGCCCCCCTCAGCCTTAGCCGATCCCGATCCGGTCGAACCGGAACCGATTGAAGAGCCTGAAGCAACAGAGCCCGAAGCCGACGCGCCTGAACCAGAAGAGTCTGCCGAGCCGACAGATGAGCCTGCCTTAGAGCCAGAAGCCGAGGCAGATGAAACACCTGAGCCAGAATCTGACAGCGCCGAGAGCGATTCGGAACCGGTTGAAACCGCAGCCAACAATATCGGTGATACAGAAGATACCGATCTCGATGCTCCTGATATTGACGCTTTAAGAGAGCGGTTAAGACGTGCCCGTGAACAGGAAAGTGCAGGCGTGAGCGATACCGGCGATACCCCCTCAGCCTCCACCGATGCAGGAACAGAGACCGCGCGGAGTACTGGCCCATCAGAAGGCTCAGGATCAGGTACGGCAGGTGGCGATGGCGACGGGGATAGCAGCGGGCCTAGTACGGTAAGCTGCCGTCGGTGCGATCGCGCCGAGTACTCCGATGAAGCCTTAGAAGAGGGTTTTGAGGGGGCAGCTTCTGTCAGCGCCACCTTTGACGCAGACGGCAATGTCACCAGCGTATTCCTAGAGCGGTCGAGCGGCAACGAGGAGCTAGATCGAGCCGCTTTAGAAGCTGCACGCAACAGTCAGCTGAATACCAATGGGCAAAGCGGTTCGATTTCTATCGAGACTGACTTTGCAATTGAGGGATCGGAGCGATCGCGGCGTGCCCGCCAACGAGGTGAGCGAGAATCTGTCACCACACCCGAAAGAGAAGTCGTAAGAGATCCCGAGCCCGAGCAAACCGCTCCCGCCCCAGCCGCCGCGACCAATCCTTCACCTGCCAATGATCCACCCGCCAATCGCCCTGAAGAGGCTCCCAGCACACCCGCCGCAGAAACAGCCTCTCCCACACCTGCAACCACTCCAGAGCCCAGTCCTTCTACCCCAGAACCTGCCCCCCAGCCTGCGCCTACTACTCCAGAACCTGCCCCGCAACCTGCCCCGCAACCTACTCCTCAGCCCGCACCACAGCCTGCGCCAGCCGCCCCGGTTCCCGACATCAGTCCGTTAGAGTAGTTTTAGTTTTAGTCGGGGCTATTCAGCAGCCTAACTCTTCAACTGCTCGCAAGTGGCTTCAATGCTGGCAACGCTTCCCGGATTCACCAAACCAAAGTAGTCAAACGAAAATACATGACCTTCCTTCGTTGCCGTTAGCTGATTCCAAAAAGGATCAGCTTTGAGCTGTTGTAACAGATCTTCTCCAGTATCCACGATCATCACACTATCGGGGTCGGCTTCAATCACTTTCTCCGCAGAGAGCGTGACATAGCCATCAAATTCACTTTCGCCCTGTAAGTCAGCCGCCAGATTCTGAATGTTGAACTGTTCAAGAAAATCGCCTGCCCAGCTGTCTCTATTGGGCGCTAATATGGGCTGACGGCTCACCAAGACTAAAGCCGATGGATTTCCGGTAGGTGGCTCAGCCAAACAAGCGTCGTATCTGGCTAAAAGTGGCTGAGCGTCAGCATCTAAGATGCCTGCTAGCGTTGTGGTAAAACTGCGAAGATTTTCCCAACTGTTGATTTCAGCACTCAATACTGGAACACCCAGGTCGCTGAGCCGCTGTAAAGCCTTGTCGTGGAATCCTTTGGCCCCAATCACCAAATCAGGCTGAAGGGCAACAATCTTTTCCAAATCGGGTTCAGTGCGGCCTTCGCTCACCGTCGGCAGGTTGTTAAAGCGAGCATCCGCTTTGAGAAGGGGACTGCCTGGAATGCCTATCAATCTCTCTGCGTTGAGATTGTCAATTAAATCTGCACCTAGAGAAGTGAGTGAGACAACCTGTTCAGCCGATTCGACGGTACTGGGCTGGTTGGCAGCCGCTGTAACTTCAGGGTTTTCTGTAGGGCCGGTAGACTGCCGCTCCGTTTTCACGGCGGTTGTACAGGCAAAAAGGTTAAGACTGGCAGCGATCGCCCCTGCCAGTAAAAAAAGTCTCAGCTGTCTGTCTCTGTTTCTAAATTTCATAGTTTTTTGAGGGGTTAAAATTTCCAGCTCACGCCTGCGCTGACGTTAAAGCCCGGCTGCTCAAAACGATTGCGTCTTCGGTCGAACAGCGACTCGTTGGCATCTAAAAAGCGAACATCTGAATACTGAACGTAGCTGTTGTCAAACAGATTAAACAAACCCAGATTAAAAGTGACATCTGAATTGAGGCGATAGTAGCCAATCAGATCAAGCACCGAAAATCCACTGGGCACAAAAGGATCTTGACCTGGCTCCGCCTCAAATCCCTGACCTCTGGCTTTGCCGACTAACGTTGTAATTAGCTCTGCGCCCCACTTTTCTGCGGGAGCCCGGTAGCGCAGGCCGACAACGGCCTCAATCGGATCGACGGTTGAGAGTGGTTCATTGTTTGTAAGGTTGTTGCCGATTGTCCAGGCCAGCGAGCTAAGCAAGCTAAATCCACCCGGATCGCGGCTAAACCGATATTCTGCGTTGGCCTCCAGCCCATAGGTTTCGGCATTGTCAAGGTTGACGTTTTGAAAAACGGAGAACGGTCGCCCGTTGATTTGCTCAGTATCTACGAGCTGGAAGTCGATAAAATCGCTGTAACGGTTGTAAAAACTCGTGAGCCCGAAGTTAAATTGAGGGTAGGCTCCTCTCACACCGAGTTCAAAGCTGTTGCTGGTCTCTGCATCCAATTCAGGGTTTGGCAGCGTGCGATAGCCAAAGATTTGATTGGTGAAGCCGCTGTTGACTTCGCTATAGAGCGGGGCCCGAAAGCCGCGAGAGTAGCGCCCGTAAAAGCTGAGTTCGTCGGTGGGTTGATAGACCAAAGCGAGATTGGGAGAAAGTGCACCGTCACTAAATTCAGCGGCGATCGCACCATTGCGCTCAAAGTCTTCGTCAGAATTGACGCTGAGGTCGTAGTAGTCGTAGCGCAGTCCCGGAATGATGCTCAGCCGGGCGCTATGAATCTCAATTTCGTCTTGCAGGTAAAAGCCAATGCGGAAGGTGTTGGAATCGGGAAAGTCTTTGGTGGGAAAATTGTCGGGGATGCCGGTTTGGGTTTGTGCGCCTGTAGTGAGACTGGTTTGGGTGCGATCGCGCGGCCTTGCATTAAACGTCGTCGATACATCTATCCCATACGTCAGCTGATGAGCACTCTCCCCCCAATCAAAGTCACTGCGGAGCTGCACATCGCCGCCAAAGACCCGATCAGTAAAGCTATTTTGGCTGTCTCGTACCGCCGGAGGAGAAATTCGCATCGCACGAAAATCGAAGGGCAAGAACGTGCGCTGATTGTTCTCAGTTGTCTGAGAATCTTGAAAATAGAGGCGAGCCTGACCGAAGTTCAAGAACGATTCGCGGGCTTCATTTTCGTACCGGTAGGCAAGACTAAGACGGGTACGCTCAGTGTCAATTTGTTCTGTAAATCCGGTTGTGGTGCTAGAAATCAGGGGTAAATTCTCTTCTGACGTGGTGGTATCAGAGGTGTTGTCAAAATACTCTGCGGTAAAGTCGAGGGCGCTTTCGTCACTGAGGCGGTAAACAAATCGACCCAGAATGTTGTTGCGCCGATTGCCTTGGTCGTCGTCCAAATTAGCTGACTCACCGCTATTGCGGCGGGTGTAGGCCAGCAGCGCATCCAAATCGCCAAATCGCCTCGCCTGCACAATAGTGTTAACAAAGCCGCTATTTTCACTGTCAAAATTACTGGAGAGTGCAGTCGATGAGTCGGTTCCAGCCGCATCTAGCAGACGGCTAGGGTCTAGCGTAAAATAGCTGACTGCCCCGCCCAAGGCATCACTGCCATATAGCGTAGAAGCCGGCCCTCGAATAATTTCAGCCGTTCTCAAAATCTCCAGGTCAAAATAGTCTCGCCCAACGTTGAAACCTTGGCCAACAACAGACTGACTACCGGACTGAAAAGCGGGCGGCAGCCGAATGCCGTCTACCTGAATCAAAATTCGATTGCCGTCAACGCCTCGAATATTGAATCCCTGTGCACCAAACTGAAGATTGTTTTGGACCGAAACGCCCGGCTCGTAACGAATCAGATCGTTCAGGTCGCGGATCAGCTGTTCGTCAATGTCATCGGCTTCAATCACGGTGACGTTGGCCGGCGTGATCTGAATAGGGCGAGGCGTCCGGGTGCCCGTCACGTTAATGCGCAGGGTGCCGTTGCCTGACGGGGCGGTTTCGGTGAGGGGTTCTGCTTGAGCGATGGCGTAGCCTGCCAAGGGAATCGCAGCCGGAATCTGGATAGGCGTGGCCGCCGGCCCTTTGATGGTTTCAGTTGGTTTGGGGCTAAACGGTTGATAGGGTGCAGGGCTAGCCGTCGCAAGATCGATAGAACCCAATGGCGACCGATCTGACTCGAAGGTGTCAGCTCTGGTGAGATCAGCTGAAATAAGCACCCACGGAAGCGGGGCCGTAAAGAGAATTACTCTTGATAAAAAGTGACGAGTCATGGGGCGATTCCGTGATGAATGTGAAGCAGGAGGCGCTTTTGGGCGGATTCATTAGGGTTAACACAATTTTAGATGAGAGTGGATGCCAAGTAAATAAGTTCATTTGAGCAGATGCTGACAATGCCAGTCGCTTAAACAAACGGGAAAATCAACGAAATAATAGGACTTTAGGGCGCTGTCTCTAGTTCTTAGAAGGCTTTTGGGCGGGCGATCGCTAGGCAACCTTTATCCAGTCTGTCAGCTTTCTAATCTCAATTCTCTAATTCTATTGATTCTAATTATCGATAGTTTCCGAGAAGATAGAATCAATTTCACTGTAATTTTTGGATAAAACCCCTATTTACAAGGGCTCAGCACCGCCGTTCCCAACAGTTGTCTCTAATTTGACCGCAACTCTAGTGCTTGGATCGCAACAAAAGTTAATTTCATTCTATTGAGAATGAGTCTAATCTAGGATTCAATTCGTTAATGACTCTATTTCTCGATAGTTGATTCCTACTCACTGGCATATTTTACTGGTGGCATCCATGCAGACCTATGGCAATCTCAGCAATCTTGACAACCCCCGCTGGCTGTCAGGCAACGCTCGGTTACCCCATCTTTCGGGGCAGCTCTTAGGCGCTCATGTCGCTCACGCTGGGCTGATTGTTTTTTGGGCAGGAGCAATGACCCTGTTTGAAATTACTCGCTTCAATCCTCAGCAGCCGATGTACGACCAGGGGCTGATTCTGCTGCCGCATTTAGCCTCATTGGGTTTGGGTGTCGGCAAAGGCGGTGTGGTTGTGAGCACTTATCCCTACTTTGTAGTCGGCGCTATCCACCTAATCTCATCGGCTGTATTGGGCGCGGGCGGTCTGTTCCACGTATTTCGTGGCCCTGCCGTGCTGCCTAAAGAGAATACTACGACCGGCTTTTTTGGCTACGACTGGAAAGACGCTGACAAAATATCGACTATCCTGGGCATTCATATTGTTGTTTTGGGTATCGGTGCTTGGCTGTTGGTATTTAAGGCCATGTTTTGGGGAGGACTTTACGATCCAAATATTGAAAATGTGCGGGTGATCGCTTCTCCCACCCTAGATCCTGGTATTATCTTCGGCTACTTGGTCGGGCGCTGGGGGCTAGAAGGGATGGCGGCGGTCAGCAATTTAGAGGATGTTGTCGGCGGTCATATTTGGATCGGCAGTCTGTGCATTCTAGGCGGCTTTTGGCACATGGCTACCCAGCCGCTGCCCTGGGCAAAGCGATTTTTGATCTGGTCAGGTGAAGCTTACCTGTCTTATAGCTTGGCAGCGCTGGCCTACATGGGCGCACTGGCGGCTTACTTTGTTACCGTGAATGACATGGTGTATCCTGAAGCCTTTTATGGGCCAGTCGGAGCACTGAGAACGCTGAGCGGCGGCTTCACACTGAGAGGATCGCTGGCTATCTCTCATATTGTTTTGAGTGCGCTGTTTTTGGCTGGTCACTGGTGGCACGCTTTTCGTGCCAGAGGCGAAGCAGCCGGGGTAGATTTTAAGCGATCGCCCGCTGTGACCCCACCCAAAGAAGCGCTGCAAGGAACGTTACAAACCCCGCTAAATGCCTCTGATTTAAGCGTGGACTTTATCCGCAAGCTGCCTATTCTTAGGGAGGGATTATCTCCTTTACGGCGCGGGCTAGAAGTGGGGATGGCGCACGGCTACTGGGCGATTGGCCCGTTTGTGAAGCTGGGGCCTTTGCGCGATAGCGACAGTGCGCTGCTGGTAGGGACGTTGGCAGGCTGTGGATTGATTGCGATCGCCTCTATTGTTCTTCTCAGCTACGGTTTAGTCTCCTTTGCGGACCAGGCCAAAACACCTGCCTATACAAAAGCAAAAAACGACGTTTTGGAATTGCCGCTTACGCTGCGCAGCGTAAGCGGCTGGCGACAGTTCTCAGTTAGCTTCCTGATTGGCGGACTAGGCGGTGCAGTCTTTGCCGCCCTGCTGCTAGACGGCTTCAGCCGCATTGGATAGACAAAAGTTTGCCCGCAATCCGGAGCGGTTGGCGATGGTGTTGTCCTCAATAGACAGCGCCTAGCCTGCCGCGATGGATTCCTCTCACCCCACATCTGTAGCTATGTCTGAACGGTTGTATACCAATAGCCCACCTCATATTAGCTACAGGTGTGTTTTCTCTTCATTTTCCACACATTTTCTTCCCGCTCAGGTGTCAACGGTGACTCGTTATAACTTGTTTGTGTTTTTATCTATCCTTTACTTGGAGATTTCCTATGGTATCGACATCAGCTAACAATCCGAGCGCACCGGGGCTGGTTTCTCCGGCTTCAGACATTGCCTTTCAAGGCGCGGGTTCTCCCTTTGACTACCAGACTCTGATAGAAGGCAATGCCCGGTTAATCAATCGTTCAGGGCAGCTGCTCGGGGCTCATATTGCCCATGCCGGTTTGATCATGTTTTGGGCCGGATCCACCACCATTTCTCAAGCGCTCAGCTACGATCCCTCGCTGGCATTAGGCGAGCAAAATCTCTTTCTAATTTCCAATTTAGCCAGGCTGGGTTGGGGCATTGGAGAAAATGGTCAAATTGTCACGCTCTATCCCTATTTTGTAATTGGGATGCTGCATCTGATAGCGTCGGCAGTTTTGGGCGCAGGCGGACTGTTTCATGTCTTCGGCGGCCCGGCCTGGCTAAAAGATGCGACCGGGCAGGCAAAAAGGTTCCACTATGAGTGGGACGATCCGAAACAGCTCACGCTCATTTTGGGACATCATTTACTGTTTTTAGGCGCGGCGGCTTTTGGCTTTGTCCTCAAGGCGACGAGGTTCGGCGGCATTTACGATCCGGCAGTAGGCGAGGTGCGATTAATCACGAATCCGAATCTAAACCCGGTCGACATCTTCGGCTACCTGTTTGGCCTGACGCCGGATGGCTGGAATATCTGGGGTATGGCGCATGTGAACAACTTGCAAGATGTAGTGGGCGGGCATATTTGGATTGGCGCACTACTGCTAGCGGGCGGGGTCTGGCATATTTTAGTCAAGGCTCCAATCATTGTTCCGATTCGGCTCAATGCGGATGCCATTCTCTCCTATAGCTTAGGCGCTTTAGCGTTTATGGCCTTTGTCTCCTGGGGTTTTGTCAGCCACAATACAACCGTGTTCCCGGTTGATCTGTACGGCGCAAACCGGCTTGGTATGGCGAATGTTCAGCTCTGTCTAGGTCTGCTGTTCCTGGGCGGACACTTATGGCACGCCTATCGGGGCGTTGCCGAGTCAGAGGGCAAACCACCGGTACGTCTGAACAACTGAAGCTAAAAGTCGAAAAATGTTGAAATGAAAAATTTATCAGCCGTGCAATCATGACTTTACCCACTTTGCCCTATCCGCCCACCAGCCAAAACCAGCGCGTGCCGAGCTATGAAGTGGGCAGCGACGAGCAGCCTCGAATTTACAATGCTGAGACCCTGCTTTCAAGCAGTGAAAAAAACGAATTGATTCAGGCGGCTTACCGACAGGTTTTTCACGAGCAGCACATGCTGGAGAGCTACCGACAGCCATTTTTGGAGTCTCAGCTACACTCTGCTCAACTGAGCACGAGAGACTTTATTCGCGGGTTGGTCACCTCAGATGCGTTTCGGCGGCTGAACTACGAGAGCAACAGCAACTATCGCTTTGCGCAGCTCTGTATTCAGCGGATTTTGGGGCGAGATGTGTATGGCGATCGCGAAAAAATCGCCTGGTCAATTGTGATCGCCACTCAAGGCGCAACCGCCTTCATTGACACGCTGCTAAACAGCGAAGAATATGAGCAGCGCTTTGGTGATTCTGTGGTTCCTTACCAGCAGCGACGCATTTTACCCCAGCAAGCTCTGGGCAACCTGCCCTTTGTGCGCATGGCCCGGTACGACCGACACGAGCGTCCAGACCTAGTTAGTCAGCCGATAACAGACTGGATGAGTTCAAATCAGGATGTGGGTAAAGGATTGTTTATTGCGGCCATGGTTTTGCTCGTCATTGTTGCCCTGATCCTGGTTTCTGGCTCCGCTGTTAGCCTGTAGCCTCTATCACTTTCAGCTATTTAGCTCAACTATTCAGCTTTGTTGGCTGCGAAATCTCTCCTCTCGGCTAACAGGTTCACCTTTGCTGGCAGTGAAGGTGAACTTTTCTAATCATTCTGCTCACCCCTGCTGATCTCCTCAGAATTATGTCCTTATCTCAGCCCTACCTCAACGCCTTGTTAATGAGCCCTCATGGAAAATGTATTCCATACGTAGGCAATGGCCTCGTCCGGGAAGATGGAAACGCCAACTACGGCTTTAAGAATCTAAAAATTAAGCCCGATTTGATCGAGACTATTCCAGAGCTAGCCGCTGATGGCGCGCTGAAGTCACTGGTACGCGCACTTAACGCCCATTCTAACTTTTTCAGTGCAGGCTGCTTCAGTCAGACCGTTGGCGAATGTTCGCAATGCGGAAGCCGACCTGAAAATCGGCGTGAAAGCCATCGCTGTCGTGGCTATATTGAATTTGCGTTCAACTGCCGCAGCTGCGTGCAAGACGCCCACAATTACTTCACTTTGTTTTTTCAGTTTGATAATTTCTTACGCGAGCAACCGTTTTCTCAGTCGGTTAAATTCGACTGGCAGCTCGAAAAAGCTTACTTTTCAGATGCTAATATCGGCGGATTTTCCTGTGCAATTTTTATCCGGACAGCGAACAGTTCATCACTTGAAGCAGCGACTCTCTGCTGGCAGCGATCGCTCCAAACCCTAACAACTTTCTTTACCGCCGTCCCCCCTCAATCCGCCGTCGCCATCTACCAATCCAATGCGGTACCGGCTCTAAAGCTTTCAGCCTAATCCCATTCAAATGTGTATAGTTTTAGTCACCAGCAAAGAAACTGTTGTGTCAGCCACAGAAATTGTCACAAACGGGTTGCTCCTGTTTGGCACATTGCTTAGCCCGATTCTGTTTATAGGATTCATTGTCTGGCAGGGAGTTGAAAAGGGGATATCGGTAAGACGTGACCGCAAACAGCAACTCCTCTATAGCTCTCTGCCCTGCCAAAATTGTCACTACTTCTCCGCCTGTGAAGCGCTGCCCTGCGCCGTCAATCCCGAGCAGGTGCTGACGGCTGAAGCAAGAAGCTGCCGAGATTTTTTCCCGCAAAAGCACTATTCGTCGCCAGCGGTGATGGAGCGGTCAGCCAAAGTTCGCCGCTCCTCGGATAGGTAGCTCACGCCGTGCAATTCCATCGCTAAACGCCGAGCTAGCTGAGCCCGTTCGCGCTTCAGCCCGGCCTGCCGCTGCCATTGCCACGAGAGCGATAAGCCCCAAATTGATACACCTATAAAGCAACCGATCAGCAGCCAGTGAGTCCAGCGAGTTGGGTCAAAACTTACGCCATCCATTAAATGCCCTCCTTAATCGGGAAAGACTCCCACTAATACTACTGTGGTCATCCTCTAAAATCAATCGAAAAATCAAAGGGATCGTAAGCTTGGCCAAATAGTTATCGTATTGGGCATAGCATTGCTAAGCCCCTACAAGGATGTCGGCGTTTACATTCGGCTAGGAAAATGCCAAGAGCACGCTATGCCCTGTGCAGTGCACGCATACCCCTCACGATCAACTGATGCCATTAGAGAAGAGCTTGTCAATCAGCAGTTGAAATAGACTCTTATTAAGAGCCAGTGCGCTCGGCTTGATGCGGCGATGGCACGGCACTATCCGAGATGTTTGCCAGACTTGGTGCGACACTCATAGCTACAGCTCGACCTTTTGCACAAGTGCACAGCTGAACAACGAGGGCAGAAGAGTGCTGAGAACAAAGTACTTTAAGGTCTAGTGCAGGAAATCATAAACTATGCAACATAGTGGGAGCCGGAATACCTTGATAGCCAGTGCCTCGGCCCTAGAGACGTTTCATTGTTTGATAATTACTGTACTAGGTTCTACGGTTTAGATAATCCTTTCAAGCCCTACATCCGATACAAAAAAAGCCCACTGCTAAAAATAACAGTGGGCCGTATGTCTTGAGAGGACATTTGTAACAATGAGTTGACTTAAACGGGCCGTTGGGACGCTGTCGATGTTGAGGATGTCGCATCCAAAGCATCGGTCACCCGGTTAAAGTCGAAGCCCATTGCCCGCAGGGCGTGCCAGAGATGGCCCTGTAGCATAAAGAACGCCAGGAAAAAGTGAGCATTTGCTAGCCAGCAGCGAGCGGTATGCACACCCGCTGGCAGGTTTACCGTGTCTGCAAAGTAGGGCGTAATGCCTAGCTTAATGGCTAAGGGAGCGCCGTAAAATTCAGGCGGATAGGCCAGCGTATTCACCGCGCAGAAGTAAGCAGCCACGAACCCGGCTAGAGCGATCCCACCCAGTGAGTAAGACAAAATCGCCTCACCCGAGAAAATCAACACTCTCTTGGCCCACTTCAACGGGGGTACAAGAATATGCCAGATGCCGCCAGCAATCAGCAGTGTGCCGACATACGCATGACCGCCCACTAGGTCTTCTAGGCTGTTTACACTGGCGAAGTGAGTCTGATAGCCAAAGATGACCGCCGGATCGAGGGTGATATTCGTCACCGTTCTCACTTCGCCAATGGTAGCGTCGTAAAGGCCACCCCACTGAGTCGCTTTACCCACTAGCGCCAGTGCCCCGACTCCTAAGAACAACAGATGATGTCCTAAAATTAAGCCGAGTTTGGCCGGGTCATCCCAGTCGAAGTGAAAGCGCTGAGCGGGGCCATTGGCCTCCTTCAAATTGCTGTCGCCTCTTACCGTGTGAAACAGTGCGCCTGCACCGAGCACAGCAGAAGAGATCAGATGAACAGAGCCAATCACGAAGTACGGGTAGGTATCAATTACCTCACCGCCACTGCCGACTCCAATTCCCAAGGTAGCCAGGTGAGGCAACAGAATCAGCCCTTGCTGACCCATGGGCAGGCCAGGATCAAACTGAGAGATTTCAAAGAGAGTGAACGCCCCTGCCCAAAAGGTGATTAGGGCGGCTTGGGCAACATGGGCGGCAATGAACAGCCCCGGCATATCGGCGAAGCGGGCGTTGCCTGCCCACCAGTCATATTTTACAGTTGGTTTTCCGTACGCTTGCATAGTTGCAATGCCTCGTATATTTATTTTTCAAATGATTCCGACGTGGTGCCTTCAGGAGAGATTTGCGAAGTTCTCACTGCGTCGTTCTCTAGAGAAGAGACCAGGCGATTTCTTTAAAAAGCTGCGCGATCGCACTGACGTTGACACAAATCAGCTCGCTCCGGCTTCACTCAACCTTATGACAGATTTCGGTTAATGGCAATAGATCTCGATAAATAAATTAGAATAAGCCAAACAACCGGCTCGAAAGCAACTGATATATACTCGTAATCAGCTAGCTGTTGATATTTATGCTCAATAAGTGACCCCGCCGCACGTTGCCCCCAGGCAAATGCTTTCGCTGAACAATGCTGACTATCTACAGACTTCTCTCACGAATCAGAAACTCAAAGGGCGGCGGCTGGCGGTTGGTTTATTCTCCAAGTGCCTCGATCAACGCTAGCGATCACCGTCAACTCAGCTTGCAGCAATCCAGTACTGAAAGTATCGAACGCTAGAGGTTCTTGGTCCTACCACCTCGTCTCAAAGCAAGCAGTTATTTATCCGGCTGGCATGATGATTTTTAACGAATGGTTGAAGGCGATTGTGCTCAGCGGTTTTGGGCTGATCGCGCTGAGCTGCCTGAGTTTGCTCTTCATCTGGAGCGCTTTGCGCACCTGCAAGCAGGGCTTTAGCCACCTCAGGCAGCTGCACTCAGTTCCCTGTCACCGCTGCCAATATTTTACCGGTGACCACCGTCTCAAATGCGCAGCACAGCCGATCATCGCCTGCATCGATGCTGCCATCGATTGCGATGATTTTGCCCCGACATCAACGACAGTCTCACAGCTAGAACAAAGACTAAAAACGCCTCGAAATCAAAAACATTCTCTTACTGGCTAGAAGGCTTATGTCATTTACTTTTGCACTCTCCTCAGACAGTCCGCTCGTGGAGGCTGAAAAGCGCCTCGAATATCCGGTCATCGCCTTTCCGCAGCCCAAGGTCTTTCACTTCAAGCGGTATGAAAATTTGCGCTGCCATAGCAATGGCGGACTGTGGAGAATTCAGTCGGGATACGTGCGCACACTCAC
Source organism: Phormidesmidales cyanobacterium (assembly GCA_038260205.1). Classification (GTDB taxonomy): domain Bacteria; phylum Cyanobacteriota; class Cyanobacteriia; order Phormidesmidales; family Phormidesmidaceae; genus Phormidesmis. The sequence continues at coordinate 2,554 of JBBSOB010000010.1, read as the reverse complement.
CTGGAATCTGGAAGGAGACTCTGTGCCGCTAGGCTTTTGGGCAGAAGGCGATATCGTTGGCCACGCAATTGCTCAAATGCATCCTTACGAAGCTCAGTGCCTGACGGCGGTGACCGCTGAGTATTTGGGTAGCGCTTGCGGTCTCTCGCAGGCAGCTCTACTCGCTCAAGTGCGCCAGTCTAACGACTTACTGCGGATCGCTCATTGCCGTCAGTCCGAGCGGCGATTGCTTCAGTTCGTCTGCTGGTTAGCGATCTCGTTTGGTGAATCCACGCCCACTGGTCGCCGCATTCTGCTCAAGCTCACGCATCAAGAAATTGCTGACACTATTGGCGCGACTCGGGTAACCGTCACTCGATTGCTCAAAGCACTAGAGCGCAATGGCAAAATTAACTGGACGCCTCACGAGAAAATGGTTTACAGCAAAACCTTTGAACAATCCCGCGAGTATTTTTATAGAGCAGACTGAATGAGCGATCGCCCTTGCTCTGGCGTCACCCGGCTATGGCATCCGCCCGGCAACATCACCACATTAGGCCCGGCCTGACAGCGTTTCATGCAGCCGGTCGCCTGAATGACTATTTTTGAGCTGCCTGCTTCAGCGTTGGCGGAACCGCTTCTTTGCAAAATTGCTGATTCCATTGCCTGACTCACCGCCAAACTTCCCCGCTGACGACAGTCTGACTTTTGGCAGACCAGGACTCGAATGGGTTTAGGTGATTCAGTCTCTTTCGGTAACGTCGTCTGATGCTTGAGCTGATCTACCTGATTGGGAGACAGCTTAGAAATTTCATCGGCTTTCCACTCCATCAGCCCGCTGCGTTGATTCAGCGTTGGCAGAGCTACTCCTCTGGAGTATCGCCTGCCAACCACCCGCACCCAATCTTGAGGCTCCAGGTAGCGATACATCATGCGCCGCAAGTCTTTGCTCAGCACTATCTGGTACTCTACTGGTTCACTCGACCCTAAACTAGATCGATCTTCGGCTGACCCTGTTTCCAAAGAAAGCTTCTGATAGGGTGACTTTTTTCCCGGCAAAAACGTTAGGAAACGCCCTACCAAACAAAAGTGAGTCGCACTCATATCAGCCATTGCTGAAGCCATAGCGATTGGAAACCAAATCTAAACAGCCAGCCAAACAGCCAGAATACTCCTCATTCTAGCGCTATCTCTAGGGCCGCTCATGGAAGACTGTTGAGAATAATTCTAGAATAACCTATAAGAGATTTTTATCATTTGATGCGGAGTTCAAGCACGGAGTGCAGCTTTATCAATAGCTTATTGACACTAATTGCCAACTAACATATACTCTGATCCAATGGGAAATGCTCTTATTAACAAAGGTGAAAAAACAGCTATGGGCACAGAAATCTACGAGGCATTACGAGATGAGCCGACGCACTGTTAACCTTGGCCCCGTTCAAGAAACACTTCTCATTCCGCTGCTGGGCCGCGCAGTAGTAACGCAGCAAGGTAGGGGCCTAATCAACGATTCGCGAGCGGTCGAAATTGTTGAAAGCCTCGACTATGACTTCAGCAAATGGCAAAAATCGAAGGCGCTGACGGGATCTGTTTTGCGTACCCGTATGTTCGATGAAGATGTTAAAGATTTTTTGACGCAGCATCCTACAGGCTCCATTATTGAAATTGGCTGTGGCCTCAATACTCGGTTTGAGCGGTTAGATAACGGTCAGGCTCACTGGTTTGATTTGGATTTGCCCGATACCATTGCCCTCCGCCGTCAGTTTTTTCAAGACGAACCCAGGCGCACGATGATCGAAGCCAGCGTGCTCGACACAGAATGGATGGCACTGGTAGCGGCAACTGGTGGCCCTTGGTGCTTTGTCTCTGAGGCAGTGATTATTTACCTGGAAAATGAGCAGGCGAAGCAGGCCATTCATCAAATTGCCGATCGCTTTCCGGGGGCGTGGATATTGACGGATACGACCAGTAAAGAAATGGTAGCGGGGCAGTCTTCTCACGATGCGATGCGCTACATGTCGCAGGATAGCTGGTTTCGCTGGATTTGCAATGATCCGCACGAAATTGAGGGATGGGGTGATTTGCGGTTGGTGCGATCGCGCACCTTCCTAGACGCCAGCCCCGATTTAATTCAGCACGTTCCTGGTGTGATGGGTTTTACACTACGGTAGCTACCCTGGTTGGTCAAAAGCAAGATGAAAGGCTACTACCTCAATCGATTTGTTGTAGAAAGCTAGAAGCCATGTAGGTGATTTTGTCCCAGTTGAATCACAGGAGGTTTATACACCTGCGCAACTGCCGACTGATGAGGGATTTGAAACTAAGCCGGTTTGGGTGATAACTTTGCCGAAACTTTCTTGACACTGATTATCAACTAAGAGTATAACTGAGTCAATGGGAGTCAGTCTCATCTACAAAAGACAAGAAAAAAGCAGCTAACCGTTGACGGCTGCTGCTTTAGAAAGCCACTGTACAAGGCTCTTTTGAGACCCTATTAGTTGAGTTGAACCAGCGTATCGGAGACGAGGAAATGATCTAAGTGGTAAGCGCGTTCTTCGGTTTTGAGCAAAAT
>JBBSOB010000009.1:0-38133 GCA_038260205.1 Phormidesmidales cyanobacterium | reverse complement strand
TGAGCGATCGCCCTCAGTTCAACATCACAAGTGCCACTCTCAGGGAGTTTGCGGTGTTTATGAGAGCGCCGACAGCAGAATGAACGGTTTACTCATTTGAGCGATCACTCCACCGGGAAAAGGATCGGTTTGGGTTCCGTTTGGGGCTTGTAGTAGGGCTACGAGCTTTTCAACATGTTGAAAATTGGGAGGGTTGCAGAGTGCCGTTTGTAGCAATTGACGGAGTACTCGATGCTGTAGAGCCGGTGGCGCGCGCTGGATTACGGGGCAGTTAATCTGCCAAACATGAGCCTGTTGCTGAGTGATGACCTGTGCGTAAAGCTCACTAGCCTGCGTCTCTATATATTGAATATCCATTGCGGTGGTTTCTGCCATCTGTGCCAGCGATCGCTCAACCTGAGGGTTGAAGTGCTTTTTTAGGTAGGGCAGTAACTCTTGGCGAATGCGGTTGCGGCGAAAGGTCAGCGTTTGATTACTGCTATCTTGCCAGGGTGTAATGCCCTGCTGCTGGCAGAAGTCCTCAGTTTCGGTGCGGCTAAAGGCCAGGATGGGCCGGACTAGGTTGACGGTTGGCTGCTGATTGTCTAAGGGTCTTTCCCAGCGCAGGGTGCCAAGGCCATCGAGTCCGGTGCCTCGAATCAGATTGTAAAGGACGGTTTCGGCGCGATCGCTCGCCGTATGTCCGGTCACCACATGCGTATAGCCATTGGCCCTAGCTAGTCCAGCCAAGACTTCGTAGCGCCAAGCTCTAGCTGCTGCTTCACTCTCTACTGGGGTCTGTGCAACTTTAATCCAGCAGGGGACATGCCACTGCTGAGCCAATTGCGAAACATAGGCCGCATTATCGGCAGAGTCTGTGCGCCAGCGGTGGTCGCAGTGGGCGATCGCCAAAGACCACTGCCATTTGTGCTGCATATCTAACAGTAAACGCGCCAGGCATAAAGAATCCTGCCCCCCCGAAACAGCCATCAAAACCCGGCTGTTGTCAGGAAGCAGGATACGTTTGCGCAGCCAAGTATGCAGTTTAGCGTGGGCCAAAGACCAGGCTATGTTCGTCATTTCCTTGGCTATCTCCCTGTAAATAGCGGACGCGTCGAAGTAGAGGCTCAAGGCCCTGTAGGAAATAAAGGCCCGCAGGAACTAAAAAGCAATCAGTGATTAGTCGTTGCCAATCACATCATTTTCGACATCAGCATCCTTGCTTTTAACCTGATCAGCGGCCTCATTGATGCGCTGTTTAGCGCGATCTAGCCAGTCACTCGATCCTTCTGGAGCTGTGCGTCTAGCACCCTCAATGCCACCTGGAACATTCCTTTCGAAGTCGCTGATGCCGTCTTGAACACTGCCCTGAACACTGCCCTGACCACTCTTGTCTGGAGTAACGCCTTGACCGCTGCTTGAGAAGCCCTCACGGACATTGTTAATACCGTTTGGGGTCTGTCCTGTTGTGCCATCAATACCGCCATCAACGCCGTCAACGCCTCTCCGAAGGTCATCCTTAGCGCTATCTATACCGCTTGGGACATCGCTATACGTGCTGTCAGCGCTCTCCTGAATGTTAGTGCGGAGGTTGCCTAGTCCGCCTTGCGTCGATCCTTCTCCATCGCTGATGACACTGTCGATACCCGTTTGAGTGCCAATGCCGGTCTGAGTACCAATGCCGGTCTGAGTACCAATGCCGGTCTGAGGGCGATCTTCTAGGCTGTCTAAGCCCATCGCGACATCGCCTGCACCTTGAGAAGATTCTACGGCTTGGCCAGCTAGACCTGCGCCTGCAGCCGCAGCGCCACCCATTAGAGCCGCGTCGCTACCGCCTGTATCGCCTCCGTAGTTATTGCGGATAGCATCATCTCTATCCGCGTTTGCCATATAGCCAGTTTTTTCCTCAGCACCCCGCTTGCTAGCTGCCCAAATCAATAGACCTAAACCTGCTAATGGCAGCAGCAGCCACCACCAGCTGCCACGATCTGATAGATCGCTACTCCCAGCATCCGCATTGGTGACGGTGCCGTCTGCTTCGCCGTCAGCGGCGGTTCCGGCGTCTTCTCGCGTCACGATGTTGCCATCCGCATCGGTGACGGTGCCATCGGGTGCTATTAAGTTGCCAGTCGCAGGGTCTACCGTCGAGCCGGTTGCATTACCCGCAGTTTTATCTGCACTGGTCGCATTTTGGGTGCCGTCAGCATTTTGGGTGCCGTCAGTTGTCGTATTTGCCGTACCTGCAGCTGCCCCCGCTGTCGGTGCGATCGCATAGCCAGAGAGCTTCGCGCTTTCTATAGCGGTTTGACCAGGGGCACCCGTGGCATAGCCTAAAAAGGCTTTTACGGCCGGAGAGGCTGCGCCCGCATAAACGAAGGAATAAGGCTGCGAGAACGGATAGAGCGGATTGTCGGGCAGTGTCTTGTGTAGCGGGATGGCTTTGACCTCAGGTGCGTCTTTTAGCTGGCCCACGAGTGCATAGCTAATGCCGTCGTCGCCGAGTTCTTTAGCGATCGCCGCTATCGAGTCATTGCTAACCTGGGTCGCGTTACTGCCGGGTTTGAAAGGCTGGCTGACAAACACGGGATAGGGTCTGAGCGCCTGTCGCGTTTCGCTAGTTTCGGGGCGATCAATCAACCGAATGGGTTTGTCTGGGCCACCGACTTCTTTCCAGTTGGTAACTTCGCCTCTAAATATTTGGGCGAACTGACTGCCCGTGAGACTCTTGGCAAAGGGATTATCTTTGCCCACAATGATGGCAATCTTTTCGCGGCGGGCGGCAACAGCTAGCAAGTTTTGCGCTTTTTCTGCATCCGTCAGTGGACGACTGATAGCGGCTAAGTCGGCATTGCCGGTGAGAACGTCTTGAATCGCAGCGCTAACGTCTTTGGTTTCTACCGAAACTTTGGCGTTGGGGTATTGAGACTCGAAGCCATTTTTTAACGCTTCGGTAATGCGGTTCATATTGTCAGAGCTGCTGCTGATCTGAACATCAGTGCCTTTGGCCACGCTATCGGGCACCGAAAAGCTAGCAGCTTGGGCCATGACAGGGGTCATCCAGGCCGCAACTGAGTGAGTAGACACAGAGCAGACGAGCAAAGCGGCAATGGGCAGTGCCGCTAACTTAAGAGCCGAAGCTGTTTTGCGATTAACCATCTTGTAATAAAACCTCTGTAAACGAAATGACAGGTGAGACAACGTCGCAGTAGAGAATCAGGTCTAGATTAGGCTAAGTTCGTCGCGCTGTGGCCGGATTGTCCAGATGCAGATATTGCCGAAATGCAGCGTCTTTTGAATGCAATATCGTATAAATGCAGCTAAATGCAGCGAATTGTAAGTAATCATGCTTATGCACCCTCACGGTAGGTCAGCTCCATCAGTTTTTTGCGCGAGTTTATCTTTTCTTTAAACACTGAGCGTTTTTTCCTCATCTTGACAGGCAGATCGGAGGGTTTTCTGTTGGGTTGATTAGATTTGCTATGGGTATGAGCTGTTGAGTTTATGAGGGGCGATCGCCTTTTAAACCCTGCTTTGCAAACCTCAATATAAACCCAGTCTATACGTCGATAAATGCTAATGAATTTGGCAATTTGACTAAGCAATTTGACCCGGCAATTTGACTAAGCAATCTGACCAAATTTGACCAAGCGGTATTTTTCCATAAAGCATTTTTCCATAAAGCAATAGTGTTCTAAAATAGCCAAGGCAAATAGCCAAGGCTTTGAGCGCACTGCGGCCAGCTCCTTTTTGGAGTCTGATATCGACTGTGCTGCGCCTGAATGCAGTCCATAGAGCAATTCATAGAGCAGTTCACAGAATCAATTGATATCAGGGGGTGTCAGCAGTGATTTCAGATTCTCCAGAGCAGAATAGTCAGACACCTGAGGAAACTGACTTTAATAATTTCATTTTGGAAATTGAGCCAGAGCCGAATGTTGGAGCCGATGGAGCCGCTAATCAGGTGAAGCCTGAAAGCAATCCAAACCTACAGGTTCAATTTAAAAGTGAAAAGGGCCGACTGCTGCTGCTGCTACCGCCAGCGCCTGAGAAAAGCCGTAACCCAGTGTATTGGGAGGAGTTACGTCAGCAGCTAAAACGCCGAATTAGCGGGGGCGAGCGATTTTTTCAGCCGCATACGCCCGTACATTTAATTGGCCGCGATCGCCTACTAGATAGCCAGCAAGTTCAAGAAATAGATGCGCTGCTCTGTGAAGCTCAGCTTCCGCTCAAACGAATTTATACGAGCCGTCGCCAAACAGCCGTTGCCGCTGCCACCGCTGGTTATTCAGTCGAGCAGCAAACCACACTAGGGCACCTAGGTCAGGGACAAGAAGCTTCTCGGCAGGCCATGGAAGAGCCTTTATACCTACAAACGACGTTGCGATCGGGCGTAGAAGTGCGTCATCGAGGCACCATAATTGTGCTAGGAGATGTCAATCCGGGCAGCTCGATTGTGGCCGAAGGCGACGTGCTGATTTGGGGTAATTTGCGCGGTGTGGTACATGCGGGCGCAGAAGGGAACCGCCAGTGCCGTATTATGGCCCTGCACATGCAGCCGACCCAACTGCGAATTGCCGACCAAGTCGCGCGATCGCCCGAGGAACCCCCAGCTCAATATCATCCCGAAGTGGCCTATATTGGCCCAGATGGCATTCGCATTGCAACCGTCTCCGAGTTTGCCCTAGCCGACCTGACTACAGAAGAAACCCCATGAGCCGCATTATTGTCATGACCTCCGGTAAGGGAGGCGTTGGTAAAACGACCTGCACAGCAAACCTAGGAATGGCACTGGCCAAAGCCGGGCAGCGGGTAGCCGTGGTCGATGCCGACTTCGGTTTGCGCAACCTCGATCTGCTACTAGGACTAGAAAACCGTATCGTCTACACCGCACTAGACGTTCTCGCAGGCGAATGTCGACTAGACCAGGCGCTAGTTAAAGACAAGCGTCAGCCCAACCTAGCCCTCCTACCGGCCGCGCAAAACCGCTCTAAAGAATCGATTAAGCCAGAACAAATGAAGCGGTTGATTAAAGCGCTGACCAAAGTTTACAACTTTATTTTAATCGACAGTCCTGCCGGGATTGAAATGGGCTTTCGCAACTCAATTGCAGCGGCTCGTGAGGCGATTATTGTCACCACGCCAGAGATCTCGGCTGTTCGCGATGCCGATAGAGTTATCGGATTGTTAGAAGCCAATGACATTAAAGCGGTTCGACTGGTGATCAATCGCTTAAGACCTGCTATGGTCGCCGCCGAGCAGATGATGTCGGTAAAAGATGTTCAGGGCATTCTCTCGATTCCGCTGCTAGGCGTAATTCCAGATGACGAGCAGGTGATTATCTCGACCAACAAAGGCGAGCCGCTAGTACTAGAAGAAAACCTGTCTCCGGCCGGTATTGCCTTTACCAACGTGTCTCAGCGGTTGCAGGGAGAAAAAGTGCCACTGATGGATTTAAGCATTAAAAAAGAAAGTTTCCTCACGCGGCTTAAGCGACTGTTTGAGTGATAGCAGACTGGTTTTTTAGCTAATCTGTTTTTTTAGCTAATCTTAAGTCTTGCTGCCTATCAAAACGGCAAGACCCGATCAACGGCACTCCTCCCATTGGTGACATCGAGGTAACTAAACGACATGACCATTCCTATTATCAGCGACCTGCTCGAAAAGCTCTTTGGTTCCTCCGAAGATCCGCATAGCCGTGACGATGTGAAGCGTCGGCTGAAAATAGTGCTCGCTCACGATCGCCTAGCGCTCGATCCGCAAACGCTGGAAATGATGCGCCAAGAGATTATTGCGGTCGTTTCTCGCTATGTAGAGGTGGACTTTGAGAATCTGGAGTTTTCTTTGGCAACCGATCAGCGGGTAACTGCGCTCATCGCAAATTTGCCTATTCGACGGATTCGTCCTCTGGGCAAGGAACCCGATCGCCCGATTGAGGCAGCGTCTGAAGCGGAAACGATTGAGCTGGCTTCTAAGTCTGAGATTATGGCAATGGATGCGGAAAACGCGGCGGCAGCGCTGCGTCAGGTTGAGCGCAGCAGTCAGGCCAACAGATCAAAGGCGCTATCCAAGACAGGTCTTGACGAAAATAGCGATTTTGACGAAAACAGTGATTTTGACGAAAACAGCGGTCGGGAAAAAAGCACCCTAGGAGGAGCTACGGACGATCTGCTAGATATTGACCGGACGGGACTAGGAGACGCTGAAGCTGATGAAGAGCTGACGTTGGATCTAGAAGACAATTTAGCCGATGACGAATGGGTAGGCGAGCCTGCGCCGCGGCTACCGGACTTGTCTGTTCCTGATATGTCTGTTTCTGATGTTGCTAGAACCCTAGCCCAGGCTGACGAGTCTGGAAAGGCATAGGCGATTGAGTTAAGAAACTAAGACTAGACCTAAACCTAAGACATGAGCGCCGGGACGTACTTTGCGCTAACCGCGTCAGAAAAGAAACGACCTTGTCCATAGCGGCAGCGCATCTGTTTGAGCAAATGGAGCTGGTCTGAGTGCTCTATGCCTTCGGCGACTACCTGAAGGTTTAAGCCTTCTGCCATCAGCAAAATCGTTCTGATAATGACCTCATCGCTGCGCGGGCGAAGAGGAATAGTTCCAGGGATGATCAGACTTGAGGAGATATCTCGTAGAGATGGTTTTGCGATCGCACTATGTATTTTTGCCAGCGCTTCAGTGGTACTCATCGACTCCTCAGGACATTGCCCCATCCGCCGGGGGGGGGGCCAACTGTCTGACGGCGACTGGGACAGACCAGATTTTGGGATTTTTCTACCCAAGGAGTGCAAAAAGGATCGGTCGATTTTTAGCACATCAACGGGCAGTCGATGCAGATAGCCTAAGGATGAGTAGCCGGTGCCAAAGTCGTCGAGGCTGATGCGTAGGCCCAGCGTTTTGAGCGCTAAAATCGTTTTGATGGCCTGCTGAGGCTTCGTAATCATCACGCTTTCTGTAATTTCTAGCGTGATCTGCTGAGCGGGAATCTGGAAGCGCGTCAGGAGGGCGCGTAAGTAGCTCACCAATCCCGGCTCGCTCAGATGTGCCCCCGATAAATTAATGCTAAGCGAAGGTTGCCTTTGCACACCCGACTGCCGCCAGCTAGCAATCTGCTGACAAACGGCTTCTATGACCCATTGATCGAGGGCGACCATTAGCCCCATTTTTTCAGCCGTTGGTAAAAATTTATTGGGCAGCAGCAGCCCTTGTTTAGGATGCTGCCACCGCACCAACGCCTCAAGCCCGACTGTCTGGCCAGTTTCTAGATCGACAATCGGCTGGTAATGAACCCGAAGTTCCTGGTTGACGATCGCTCGCTTTAACGCTTGCTGAAGCTGCGATCGCGCTCTCATTTCAACCTGCATTTGCGGCACAAAAAATCGACAGCGACTTTGGCTGTGTTGCGCTTGCAGCCTCAGATTTTCTGCGGACTGGATGGCCCCAGCGGGGCATGCTCCATTCTCTACATCCAACCGCTCAATCGGTAGCACAGCTCGCGAGTTCTTCGCCCAAGACATGGCGATATCGGCCTGATTGATCAGCCGTCCAAATTTGAGGGTGGCCGCTGCGCTGTTTCGACTGCCCGTCTCTTCCGATGACCGATTCGCGATCGCAATTCCCAAACTGCCGCTGACATTAATGGCATGACCGCCTACATAAAAAGACCGACTCAAGGCAGCCAGCAGTTGTTCTGCAATCTGACTGACCCGCTCATGGTCACCCGAAATCAGCAGCGAAAACGTATTGCTGCCGATGCGGGCAATCACCTCGCAGGGATCTGCTTCTGCTTGAATACGATGACCGACCTGACGCAAAACGCGATCGCCCATATCGCTACCCAAAGCATCGTTGACCAGCCGAAAGCGATCAAGATTTAGATGTAGCAATGCAAGAGGCTCTGTTGAGCGTAACGCAAGCTTTTGAGCGCCAATACGATATAGCTCTTGGCGATTGGCTAGGCCCGTTAACGCATCGGTTACGTTGAGCTGCTCAATTTGCTGATTCTGCTTTTTGAGCAGTTTTGTCAGCCGGTTTAACCGCAGCCACAAAATCATCAGCACAATGCCTACCGAACCCGCTATCAGGCTCAATCCCAAGGACGGATGAGTAAGCGTTAGATGAGTTTGCCAGGATTGCGGCGTCCGGCTATTGGCCAGAGCAACCGGATAACCAGTGGTCGAATCGCGAGCAGAGTTAGCTATGGTGCATGTCATGGTTATTGATGAGTCAATCAAGCTTGTATAGAAGACCCCTCGGCATCTGTACGTACAAGCTCGGCAATAGGGATTGATATTAGCTAAAAAGCGATGTTAAAAAAGATTTCTCATAGCTTGTTATATAAAGCTTGTTATATACAGCTAAACCTGGCTGACTCAACTGATTTGGCCAGCTCTGATTGTTAAAGAGTTTTTATAGAGTTGCTAGAAAGGCGATCGCTTGTTAACCCAATAGGTTCCCTGCTTATTCGCTATATCTTCATGGATCAAAGCTAGTTCTTGAGCTAGTTCTTTTTAAGATAGCGAAACGGTAGCTTAAATTAAGTGGCTGACATTATTGGCTATTATTAGCGCAAAGTCTCTAACGTCTGATGGCTCAGCCAAATGCGCAAGAGACTTCAGCTAAGCCATCGAAACAATGTCTCGAATGATGCGTTTGGATGACGACGGGCCTAGTCACCGTAACAGCCACAGTACTGGTCATAGTGTGGGTTAAGTCACTATAAAAGCACGCGTCGATTAACAGGAAATAGAGATTCGCATCTTAGACTCTAGCAGATGAGAAGACGGACGTTGAGTAACCGGACTAAAACCCAGGCAACAGCGGCGATAGTTTCCCGCTGAACGATATCCTGTAGAAGGTTTACTGTTGGCTCAGCGTCTTCTCGTTCTCATGCAAATTTATTTGGACTACAGCGCTTCTACGCCGCCGCGCTCGGAGGCGATCGCCGCGATGCAAACGGCCATGACGCAAGCCTGGGGAAATCCGTCTAGCCTGCATCACTGGGGCAATCGGTCGGCCACTGCATTGGAGCGATCGCGCCAGCAAGTTGCCGATTTAATCAACGCCCCTAGCGCCGATTCGATTGTGTTTACCGCCGGTGGGAGCGAGGCCAACAATCTGGCATTAATGGGCCTAGCGCAGACGTATGCGAGTCCTCAGCACCTCATTATTTCCGCGGTAGAGCATTCTGCTATTTCAGAGCCAGCTCGGAGACTAGCGGCCCAGGGCTGGCAAGTAACACAGCTTTCAGTCGATGCGCAGGGGATAATTGACCCTCAGCAGCTAGCATCAGCGATTCAGACGAATACGGTGCTGGTGTCAGTGATTTATGGTCAAAGTGAGGTGGGGACTTTGCAGCCAATTGCAAAGCTAGGGGAAATTGCGCGATCGCAGGGCATTCTCTTCCACACCGATGCGGTACAGGTCGCAGGTCGACTGCCTTTAGACGTACAGCAGCTGCCCGTAGATTTACTTTCGCTTTCTAGCCACAAAATCTACGGCCCTCAGGGAGCCGGTGCGCTCTATATTAAACCTAGCTCGCCGCTGCCGCTGCCGATTATCGCCGGGGGCGGACAGGAGCGAGGGCTGCGATCGGGCACTCAGGCGCTGCCTAGTCTGGTAGGTTTTGGAGTGGCCGCAGCGCTAGCGGCTGAAGAAATGCCTGCCGAGACGGTGAGACTGATTCATTTGCGCGATCGCCTCTTCTCTTTGCTAGCGGATGTAGATGTGCTAGAGATCACCGGACACCCGCGCTACCGGCTGCCTCACCATGTCAGCTTTTGTCTCCCAAATTCAACCATTACGGGTAAAACACTCGTGCGGCAAATGAATCTAGCAGGCATTGGTATCAGCGCAGGCTCCGCTTGCCACAGCGGTCAGCTCAGTCCTAGCCCCATTTTGAAAGCCATGGGCTACAGCGATCGCGCCGCAACCAGTGGCATTCGACTCACGCTAGGCCGACATACAACCGAGGCCGATATCGACTGGGTGGCACTAGTGCTAAAGCAGGTATTGGCCCGCGCACTAACGGCAACCCCCGTCAGCGTATAAGACTGCGTTTCTTTCTAACTCAAATCCTACAGACCCTTTGCCCGCCCATGACTTCGCCCACACCTACCAACTCCATTCCCAAAACCATTCCCGCAGCCACCGAGCAGGCTAAGTTGGCCGTTCAAGCGGCGCTGGCCTCCGGTCAGATGCTGGTGCAAGTAGAAATGGCCATTCCAGAGCTTCAGCATCAGCCCATTGCCGAACAGTTTTTAGACCTGTTTGAGTCGCAGCAGTTCAAAGTCTTTTTTCCCGATGCGGGCGCAGCTGCACTAGCTCGTAGAGACTGGGGCAATCCAGATTTTGTCATTCGAGGGCTGGGCGAACTCATTGAACCGATAGACGCCGATGACGATCTCTATTTACTCGTCAATCCGTCTTCTATTGAGGTCAAAGAAGTCGAGTCGCTTTGCAACCAAGTTACTGGCCAACCGGTTATATTGCTCAATCCTAGCTTGGAAGACATTGCCACCATTGGCATTGGCTATGCGGGCCGCCAACTGCGCGAACGATTTATTAGCAAAATTCAAACCTGCTACTATTTACGCCCCATAGATGGCGCGGCGGTATATCGCTGCTATCCAGGCCCCTGGCAGCTCTGGCGCGAAACTAGCCCAGAAGAATACGAATGGGTCGCCGATTTGCCCAACCGACCCTCTAGCGAAGACATTGATCGCATTCTTTACGGCGACGAGTCAGCCGGTAGCCAGTCTATTGGTCAGTCTGAGAACCCGTCTGGCGATCGCCCGGCCACCAAAGACAAATCCACAGGTCGCAAGCGCGGCATTTTTGCCGAACTTCAGCAGTTTATTCGCGCCCTCACTCAGTAGTCAATTGGCTATAATCGCTTCTCTACTCGTTCTCAGTTGCTGTATCCTCCTATCGCTCTAACTGTCTATGTCTCCTACTGCGCTGTTTGTTCTCTACTGGGCTTTAGTGGCCCTCATGGCTGTAGGTCTGGTGGGTGCGTTTGTCCCGGTGCTGCCGGGTGTCGGGTTGATTGCGATCGCCGTCCTCATTTGGTCATTGGTTACCGGGTTTGCCAGCACTAGTTGGGCGCTAGCAACGGCGGTAGTGGCGCTGGCGCTTAGTTTGGTCGTCAATTATTTGGCCACCTATTTGGGCGCAAAAAAGGTCGGGGCCAGCAGTTGGGGTCAGACCGGAGCCATCATCGGATTGATCGTTGGGTTTTTCGGCTTGCTGCCAGCGCTGCCTTTTGGCGGGCCGCTCATCGGCATTTTGTTTGGGACGATGCTAGGAGCATTCATCGGTGAATTCCTTTACCGCAAAGAGCTAGATACCAAAGCGCGGTTCGCGGCTTCTGGCAAAGTCAGCGTTGCCGTCGTCGTCAGTTCGCTCATTGGCACGCTGTTAGAAGGCTTGTTAGCGCTAGCGGCCATTGTGGTTTTTCTAGTCACCACCAGCGCCGACGTCAGTCTGCCGGGCCAGCTCTTTTGATTTGAGATGTCTGCCCTAAACTTTTAAGGTGGACGCTGCTAAAGCCAGCATTCAGGACTCAGCGCCGAAACTGTCAAATCGGATGTTGGCCTGGCGCAGTCGATCTACGGCTTCTTTTAGGCGATCGCAATCTTCGATCAAACTAATTCGCACATAGCCTTCACCCCCCTCACCAAAAGCCGTACCGGGGGTCACCACCACGCCGGTTTTTTGCAGCAGCAGCAGCGCAAAGTCGGAGGCCGTCGTTCCCGGCGGACAGGGCACCCACAAATACATCGCCGCTAAGGGCTTATCAATTTTCCAACCCAGCGTCGCCATCTCCTCAATCAAAAAATCGCGGCGGGTACTATAGCGCGCTTGAACTTCACTAAGGTACTCATCGGGAAGCTGGAGGGCGGCCTCGGCGGCCTGTTGCAGGGCCGAAAAAATACCGTAATCCAAATTGGTTTTAAGGGTGCGCAGTCCCTGAATGACGTGGCGATTGCCAACGACAAAACCGACGCGCCAGCCCGCCATGTGATAGGTCTTAGAGAGCGTGTGGAACTCTACACTGATCTCTTTGGCCCCTGGAATCTCTAGCAGGCTAGTCGGCTGATAGCCATCAAAGGCCAGCTCGGCGTAGCAGAGATCGTGAATTAGCAGGAGCTGATGCTTTTGACCAAAAGCCACCATCTCTTCAAAGAACTCGCGCGGGGCGACTGCGCCGGTTGGATTGTTCGGATAGTTGAAGTAAAGAACTTTGGCGCGCTCGGCTGAGGCTTTGGGAATATCGTTAAAGTCAATCACCCAGTTATTTTCGGCTTTGAGCGGAATGGTGTGGATGTCGGCTCCGGCGATCGCTGGCCCTCGAAAATGCGCCGGGTAGGACGGCGTAGGCACTAGCACCACATCACCCGGATTAATATAGGCCATTGCCAGGTGGCCAAGCCCTTCTTTAGACCCCATCAGCGGCAGCGCTTCCCCATCTGGATCGAGCGTGACGCCATAGCGACGGTAATACCAGTCGGTAATCGTTTTGCGAAAGCTGGCAGTCCCTTCAAAAGGGGGATAGCCGTGATTTTTTTCGTCGTTGATGGCCGCGATCGCTGCCGCGACTACAGGTGCTGGTGTTGGCCCACCGGGATTCCCCATCCCCAGGTCGATTAAGTCTACCCCTTGTGCTCTAGCGTTGGCCTTAAGTTCATCTAGCCGAGCAAATACGTAGGGCGGCAGCGAACTCAGCCGTTCAGCGGGCTTCAACCAATCTAGCGTCATTCAGGGAACCTCTTGCGGTATGTCAGTGGGGCATCAACCCAGGAGCAAAACATCAGATTATCAGGAATACACATCAGATTTCACCGCCACTTCAGCGTTTTTCCGGCTCAGGCAGGTCTAGTCGTTTGGCCGTTGCATCCCCGATGAGGGTCGTTACGTTGTTTTGCCCGATACGGCCTTTTGAGCCAACAGGTCTGAACCAGATGGCTTGGCAGAGCTGCCCAGATTCATCGCTACGGTGGTCGAAACCATCGCCGCCATCACCTGCTCTGGCTGAACGCTAAAAGGTAAATGGTGAATGTCTGAGCCAGGTTTGCAGGCCAAGGTAGCGGCTTGCTGAAGCTGCCCCACGCTCAGCGAGTCTAAGCTCAGGTCGGCCAAGCTCGTGGGCAGTCCTATTTGCCGGTAAAACTGCAAAAGCTGCGTTCTTGCCGTCGCCGCTAGAGCGCTGCCTGTCCCCATCTCTTCTAACCGCAGCTGCACCAAAATGCCGTAGGCCACTTTCTCGCCGTGCAGCGTCCCACCCGGCACCGTTAGCCCGGCCGCAGAAACATGAGTCAGGCCATTGTGAACCGCATGGGCCGCAACCGTTCTGCACACCGCACCGCCCATACCACCAATGACGCCTGCCATTAAAACAGCCGCATCCACAACTTCACGCCAGTCATCACCCCCTGGATGCTTCAGAGCGTTAGCCGACTTTTGAAACAGAATATCTCGCAAAACTCTGGCCTGCTGCACCGCGCCGATTACCATCGTGTGGCTAGAGCGACCGCTGCTAACGGAGGCTTCGTACCATTTGGCGATCGCATCTCCAATCCCGGCCACGAGCGTTCGCTCAGGCGCAGTCGCCACCAAATCATAGTCAAGCACAATCGCATCTGGGCAGCGAGACAAGCCGACATCGTACAAAAATGCCCCGGCTTCGGAATACACATTCGAGAGCGCCGTCCAGCCTGCGCAGGTGGCCGCAGAAGTGGGCACTGTGACAATCGGCAAGTGGCGCTGATGAGCTAGCAGCTTAGCGGCATCTAAAGCTTTGCCACCGCCAACGCCAATGATAAAGTCTGCTGAATGCTCGTCTGCGCTCTGGTGAAGGGCAGCGATCGCTAATTCACTACAGTCTTGCTGATAGGCCGACTGAGCGACGGCTAGAGTAGAGAGCGGTTGGGTTAGAAACGGCAGCGCCACTGCTAGCGAATGCTCGCCCCCCACGATCAAAGGGCGTTGACCAAAACGAGCAAACAGCTTCGGACTACTCGCAAGCACCCCACTGCCTCGAATAACCTGAGCGGGCGCAATACTAAGAACGGGAAAGCTTAATGAAGCCATAGGAATACCTTTTCGGGGCGGCCTAGCCGACGACTGTCTGAGAGGGACTATCTGATGAGCTATCTGAGATGAGCTATCTAAGGTGGGCTATCTAAGGTGGGCTATCTAAGATGGACTTTATACATTTTATGCCGGTATCCATTCATTGTGTCTTCAGCCGCAGCCGATTGAAATCAAGCTGAGCGATTTGCTTTTGCAAGCTGCTCCGAGAAAATTTTGACCTCAGGCAGGCCACTGTCCTCCAGCTTAGGCGCGTCTGAGGTAACTTGGCCGACATAGACCAGCTCAGAAACGCCGGGCTTGTGAACAATGGCTCTCGCTCGAATGGTCGGGGTGTTGCTGCCGCTCCCTCCGATTCGGCTGGCCTTAAACAAATTGCTAGCCGCCTGCTGAAGCGTGGCCTCTAGCTCAGGCGCTGTGATGGTACTAGGCACTTTAATCACAATCTGTGAAGCGCCAGAATCAAACACTGTTTCGTAAGGCACCGCGCCCGGTATAGCAGTGCGAACGAAGGGTTGAAAACTCAATCCTAATAGCCCCACGGTGAGAACGCCCATTAGTCCGGTTGCGCCCACCATGCGAAAGCGCAGACCCCATTTGAGTATAAAGGCGATCGCTGTGAGCGCACCTAAGGCTAGTGTGGCGATCGCGACCCAGCCGGTTGCCTGCAAAAACTGTTCGGGAGAGAACATATCAGCCCAATGAATGTGTGAGCTGATTATACGACCTCACTCGCGGTCTCATCCGTTTAGCGCCTCAGTGCGGGTGGGATAAATAAAGCTGTGTATCTTTACCCCGGCCGCTGACGACTATGACCTTTCCTCAGACTCGCGCTCAAATGCGGCCGTGGCAATATGCCGTGCCGTTGGCGATCGCGCTACTCATCGCCGGTAGTAGCTGGTGGCGCAACACGCGAATTGCCCATCAAACCGATCAGTCAAACGCGATCGCGCCCTTAGTCGCCCCACTCGCTCAAGACCCTCAAGTCCAGGTCTTCTTCAACCACTCCGAAGCAGCCGTCTATACCGATCCCTATCGTCACATCACCCGCCATGGCGACGACCTAGAAGCCGTTCTAATCGCCACCATCGAGCAGGCCAACACCTCCATCGACGTGGCCGTTCAGTCGCTGAATCTGCCCTTAGTAGCCAAAGCCCTAATCGACAGCCATCATCGAGGTGTCAAAGTTCGACTCGTCCTAGAGAATCAATACTCGCAGCCCTGGAGTCAGGCGTCATCTCCGGCGTCATCTGGGAAAAAACCCACAAAAATAGCGCTCGAACAATTGGCCGACTGGAGCCTTTTGGCCGACGCTAACCAAGACGGCCAGCTCACCCCATCAGAACTCGCCAACATAGACGCGCTCAGCTTACTACAAACTGCCGGAGTGCCTCAGCTAGACGACACCGCCGATGGATCCAAAGGCAGCGGCCTCATGCACCACAAATTTCTAGTGGCCGACCGGCGCTGGGTGGTCACCGGTTCAGCCAACTTTACCCTTTCAGGCATCCATGGCGATGCCGCTGAACCAAACAGCCGTGGCAATGCCAACAGTTTGCTTAAAATAGACAGCCCGGCTCTAGCCCAGCAACTGACCACAGAGTTCGACCTGATGTGGGGCGATGGGCCAGCGCTTCGCCCCGATAGTCGGTTTGGCCTGAAAAAGCCCGCGCGTCCTGCGCATCAAATGGAGCTAGATCGAGGACATCTGACGCTTCAGTTTTCTCCCACATCAACCCGACAGCCCTGGGACAGCAGCGTCAATGGACTCATTGCTCGCACCCTGGCCCAGTCCGCTCAGCAAATAGAGTTAGCGCTCTTTGTCTTTTCCGAACAGCCACTGGCCAATCAGCTAGAAATTCAATCGGCGGCGGGCAGCGATTTGCGCCTGCTCATTGATGCTGGATTCATTTACCGCAGCTATAGTGAAGCGCTCGATTTACTCGGAAAAGCAATGCCCGATCAGCGCTGTCAAATAGAGGCTGATAATCATCCCTGGACTAAGCCCATTGAATCTGTGCGATCGCCTCAGCTAGCCCTCGGCGACAAACTTCATCACAAGTTCGCAGTCATAGATAAAACTACGGTTATCGTAGGATCTCAAAACTGGAGCCACGCAGCCAACACAACCAACGATGAAACACTGCTAGTTATCCAGAATCCGACCGTTGCAGCTCACTTTAGCCGAGAGTTCGAGCGACTATACCAAACGACCCAACAAAAGGACGATCAAGCCCACTTACAGCGCAAACTCAGTGCCAGCGAGCAGCGGTGTCGTTAAGCGCCATCCCATAGCGCCTTCCTCAAAACTTGCCCACCGCAAAAAATGGCACAAATTTACGTTCCTTTAAACGCTCCTTACAGACAATCCACTTCCATACGCGGATAATATATGTACAAAAAGTTACGTAAGTTACGTAGTTGCCAAATGACCTGCCTCATACAGAAGATATAGCCAGAAAACATAGCCTTTTATCCAAGGCTAAGGCCATATTTCTCAACATTTGTCTCAACATTTGATCCTGTTATTGCAGCAACCCTTTATGTATTTGCACTCTGTATTTCTACTCCGCAAGTCTGTAAGTAAAGACACCGAGTCTAGGTATAAAAACCCGCGAAAACTTCTTCATCCGCTTCTACGCCAAATAACCTTCATGTATTCCTAATTCAGTCTTTAAAGAACGGCTACTTTTTAAGAGATCAAGTGAAGACATTGTAAAACTCTGCGATTAACCCCCCTTTCCGTAGAGCTGGCTAGTTGAATGTACTTATCACATCTTTTCTCAACCTGAGACGCTTGTCTTTTAGTATTCAGCTCATCTCCTGTTATCCATCACCATCCGCTTATAGCGAGCATACTTAATACTGTGAACAAACTATCCATACTCGGCTGTCGCGGAATCCCCGGTAATCATGGCGGCTTTGAAACATTCGCAGAGCGACTATCCCGCTATTTAGTTGGACAGGGATGGGCCGTGACCGTCTACTGTGAGGACTACGAAGGCAAAGAAATTTCAGAAGCATACTGGAATGGTATTCGCCTAATTAACATTCCGGTGCCAAGCGCCACGGCTTCAGCCACCATCCTTTTTGACTGGAAGTCTACGCTACATGCCGCTAAAGAAGGCAACCTGATTTTGACGTTAGGCTATAACACGGCCATTTTTTGCAGCTGGTATCGGCTAAAAGGGTTGACCAACGTTATCAATATGGATGGCATAGAGTGGCGGCGGCAGAAATGGAGCGCTCCAGAAAAAGCTTGGCTGTATCTAAACGAACGGCTGGGCTGTCTGCTGGGCAACCACCTAGTTGCCGATCATCCTGAAATCGCGGATCATCTGGCCACTCGCGTCTCTCGCCAAAAAATCACAATGATTCCCTACGGCGCAGAGCGGGTAGGAGCCGCAGACGTCAGTCTACTATCTCCTTATGGCCTAAATCCAGGTGGCTATTCAATCGTCATTGCTAGGCCAGAACCAGAAAACAATATTTTAGAAATTGTTTCAGCCTTCTCTAGTCGTAAAAGAAATGCCAAGTTGGTTGTACTAGGAAACTACTACCCAGATAGAAACAACTATCATCTACAAGTTCAAGAGGCTGCTAGCGATGAGGTGATCTTCCCAGGGGGAATTTATGATGCGGACACAGTCGGCGCGTTGCGATATTACGCCACACTTTACCTCCACGGCCACTCTGTAGGGGGAACCAATCCCTCTTTGGTCGAGGCAATGGGCGCGGGTGCTGCTGTACTAGCCCACGACAACCGCTTTAACCGATGGGTTGCAGGCCCAGGTGCTTGCTATTTCAAAAATGAGACCGAATGCGCCCGCGAGTTTGACCGCCTGTTAGACGATGCTCAAATTCGTCACTCGATGAAACTAGCAAGCCTACAGCGGTTCAGAGAAGGGTTCTCCGCAGATATTGAATGTCAGGCCTATGAGTCACTATTAAAGCAGGCTCTAATAGGTAACTTTTCTCAGTTTAGCCAACATCAAAAGGTTCTTCCGGCTCAGCCCGAAGCTGCATCCGTTGGCAGTGGCCGCAGCCGTCGCTGATCGGACAAACCGTCTAATGCATCGGGACGGTTTGATGCGCGTTTCTAGATGCTGGCTAGTGCTGGCAGATGCTGGCTAGTGCTGGCAGATGCTGACAGAAACGCAGATTTATATCAATCGAGGTTACTCATTTCGCGCACCTGACTCATTTCGCTCATTAAGGATCGCTGCGAGCAGGCAATTTAGTGAGCGGGCCAATAATGGTCATATCCAGATTTAACGTCTTTTTGACCAAAATCAAACCAATAAACGCGCCTGTTGCACTCCCTAATGAAGTAGCCAATGCCGCACCATTGACGCCCCATAGGGGAATAAATATAGCGTTGAGGATAATGTTCGAGATAGTTGCACCCCACCCTATCGTTGCGGCTTCCCGTTCGTGTCCGGTCATGTTTAAAGCGCCGTAGGAAAGCCCCATAGATGTATAGATAAAGTTCCCTGTGCAAAAGATGTAGAGAGCATCCTGGCCTTCGAGAAACTCTGGCCCAAACAAGCCCAGATAAAAGGAGCTAAAGACAATCAGCGTGGAGGCAAAAAGAAAGGCAACGCCAGCAACAATCCTCACACTTGAGGTGATTGTTTTTTGCAGATCAGCCATTTTGCCGTCGGCATACTTACTCGCAATAACGGGAGATAAGCTGCTGCCAACCGCCATCAAAATAAAGGTGATTAATTGTGCGCCTCGATTGATGGGTACATAAAGGCCCACTGCAGTCGCGCCTTTGAAAGATCCCAGCATCAGCACATCTACCTGCGAGTTAATAATGGGTACGCTCTCTAGCAGCATGAAAGGTATCGCCGCGCTGAACCAAAATCGACCTTCGTATACTGGCTTAGCTTCAACGACTTCGTCGGGCAGCGTTCGCTTTAAAAACCAGCTGACAATAATGAGTGTAATGCCACTACCTATGCCATAGAAAATAATGACCCACAGCGGCGTTAGGGCATCTCCGATGACAAAATAGGCGATTATTGTAAAGACAATTAAAATAAGTGGATCAAAAAGCAGCTCTGGCAGTAATCCTTGAGCGACGTTATTGAGTCCTCTCATCGCACCTCGCCTGACATTTCGCAGAGATAGCGCAGGCATTAGCATCATTGCTACGCAAAACCCTAAAAAGGTTTCCGGCTGCGTTCCATCTCTCAAAAACGAGGCAACTAAAATTGCTAAGAGACCGACGCTTATAGAAGAGATAATGACGGTTCTGTTGGCCCACTTTAGAAGACCGTTCATCAGCCGCCACGAAGCCTGTGTTTGATAGACCGCTATTTGCTTAACAACAAAGTTGTCGAAGCCCATTGTGGCCGGTACGCTCAATAGATAAGCCCAGACAATAGAATAGGTATAGATGCCGAATCCTGATTGGCCTAACACTCTCGCGAGTAAAACGCTGGTGAGGAATGTTAGGGCCGAGTAGGTTAGTCTTAGACCAAAAACGCCAGCTATTTTACTTTTCATTCTGTCTGTTGTAGGTGCATAGGTAACAGGGCCAGCTATTGGACAAAAACATCCAACTGCTTGCTGCTATTTGCTCAGTACTATATTAGGTTCTAGCGATTGGGTTCCAGCGATTATCTGTACGGTATGCTATGCGATCGCACACCAATATAACCTGAGAATTGATATACATAAGTTAGATTTATGCCGAGAGAAAAGCAAACCCAGGCCGCTACTTAAATCTCGCAGTCTAGAAATCTTGCGATCTAGGATTTTTCGTTCTTAACTCTCGCCGCCTCACCCGCCAAGAGAGTTGACAAAGCACTTCACGCTCAAGATCCTCCTTTCTCTGTGAACAGGATCTTGAGCGTAAGGCTCGGTTGGGCATCTTCAAAGCCTTATTTATGCTCTAAACGGGAAATCAGCGGATTCAGGCGTTTCTTCGCCTTTACGGTTTGTCCACAATAGCAGTAACCCTACCGTTGCCAAAAAAGAGCCTGCCAGCGCCCCTACGACGGCAATTGTCGGACTCGGCGAGACGTATTTGTCTTCATCAGGCAGAGTTGGCTCAGCAGCGAGCTGAATAGGGGGATAAATGGTATAGATGTCATCTTTGGATAGTCCGAGGGTTGCCACTGAAGAAGCAAAGCGTGTCTCTGCCGTGTTCAACTCTTGTCTCAGACGATCTGCCGAAAACTTATTTTGCGTAAGCGTGCCTAACCGGGCCTCAAGCACGTTAATTTGGTTAGCAAGCTCTGTTGTCTGAGACTGGAGTCCTTTCTGACTTGCTCGATCGGCAACGGCTGACTCAAAGAGCGTACCTCTTGAAGAAGCAACTCTAGGATCAAGGCTCAGGGGGGCGAGCTGAGTTAAGGTTTTCTGATCAACTGGTCGGCCTAGCAGGAAAGAGCCTCTGGTCTCTATGGCTGCGAGCAGCCCTTCGACTTCAGCTCGCTTGGCAACAACCTGAGGGTGCTGATCTCCTAACTGCGATGAAATATCGGCATACTCAGCGGCTGCAGTGCCGTATTCTACAAACTGGCTCTGATAGACAGGATCGCTTTGCAATCTATAGGCGTCTCCAGCCCCCGCAGATGAGTCATTGATATCGGTAGCTAGCTGCTTAACGCGCCCGTCCAAGCCTTTTTCTTGAGCCAAAGCCTGTGCATACTGTTGGCGCAGTTGCTCAATCCCAGAGGCCAGGTTCTCTATCTGCGAGTCGGAGCTTAGCCCGGAGGAAGCCTGATAGCCAGCTAGCGCACCCTGGGCTTTTTCCACCTGCTGACGCGCCGATTCTACGTCTTCCCTAGTTCCTTTTTCTCGGCGAGCCACCTCTGAGTTTCTGAGATCTTCAATGGTTTTATCGAGCACAGCGTACATCGCTCTGGCTTTTTCTTGAGCCTTCTCAGGAGTCTCGCCTTCGACAACCAGTTGGATGATAGAGCTTTGAGGGTCGGTGGTAACCTCTAAGTCTCCATACTCTTTAACCGTCATTCCGACCTGCGCCGCCGCCTCTTTCTTTAACGTTTTGCTTTCAAGTAGATAGACGTAATCCGATCGAGGATCTTCTGCTGTCGCACCTGAGTTGTTAGAAGATGGGGAGGTTCTCAAACCATCAGGTAGCGTGACATCTACATTAGAGGCCGTCGTTAGCACTTTTATGCCCGATTCACTCTTGTACTGCTTGGGAGACAGCGTTATGTAGGCCAAGGCCGCCCCCCAAATCAGGGTATTGGCAAGTAACCCCAGGCCCAAGTAGTTCCACTTAGAGCGTTGAGAATGAATTTTGTTAGTCCTTTCTTTAGGCGGAAATTGAGGAAAAGATAGGTCAGTCATAAGTCAATCGGGTACGGGTAGGAGGAAACAGCAGGGCTTACAAGATAGAAACAGATGAGCTGATAGCAGCTAGTCGTTAGTTGTTGTTGTTGCCGAAAATGTTGAATAGCAGATTCAGTGGGTTGATGAAATCGGTAATGGTGCCGAGAATTCCGCGAACGTTAGTATTGCGAGAGTCGTAGCAGGCGATCGCATCTTCTGGCATCAAGTATGGATTTTCAGCCGCAGTCTTGGTCTCATCACTCACCAAATCGTTAACTTTATACTCCGAAGTTTTGAGCGATCCTGTAAGCGCATCGGTCTGAATCAGCACTGCTCGCCGATTGGCATTGGTTGAGGGGGTTCCGCCGACACATTGAGCCGCCACTAGAGCCTGAGCCAAATTCGTGCCGTACTTAAAGCTCGCTGAGTTAATACCTTGATTGCGATCTAGATTATTGCTAGAGCCTACGGTAACGTTCGAGACATATAGCTCTACGCTATCGGGCGTGATTTGAGAGGGCTGTACCAGGATAGGTTGAAACGTCCCAGAATCAGGAATGATGATTTGGTCGCCAGAGATCAGCGGAAAATCGGTAATCGTGGCTCCTAGGAAGAGGCCCGAAAGATCGACAACCGTCGACTCTGTTCCTCTAATCACCTGAACTTGGGTCACATCAGCCGTTGGTTTAACGCCGCCAATCGCTTTGAGCGCGCTAGTTAAATAACGCTCTAGCGGATAGTCTCCAGGCGTAGTCCCGGTGGTATTTTCCGGTGCTACCGTCCCCTTACCGTCTTTATCTGAATTTGCATTAGAGAGTAAAACTCGACCTGGCTCAAACACTTCGCCCGCGACCGCAACTTGAATCGGTGAGTAGTCGAGTACCTGAATGCTCGCGTTGACCATTCCTGGACGGAAATAGCCTTTTCGAATCAGCACTTCTGTGAGCCGATCGCGAACCTGCGTAGGAGATAGCCCTAATACAGGGAGAGGCTCAATCAATGGGATCTCCAGGCTTCCGCTGAAGTTGACAACGTACTCACCGGTAAATTCTTCGCCGCCAATGCCAGGAATTTTGAGGCTCAGTAAATCTCCTGGAGAGAGCGGAATATTTTGTCGTTCGATGCTGGGCAGAACGCCATTTCGCTGTACGGCGGGGAAAACGGCTGGTGGAGCTGTCTCTACAGTCCCTTCCCCAGCAGGTTGTGGCAGACTAGGTAATGATTGTGCCGAAACGCTGCTCGCTGAAATCCACAAGGCTGGAATAGAGGCTAATCCTACAGCCGCTTTCAAGAAATACGTCAGTCTGACTGCGCTTTTATCTTTTGAAGAGATTGACTGTTCCACCGCTTTACTCATCTTATATGGGGTCTGTCTGTAGTGACGTTGTCTTTGCCAAGCTTGTCCTCACGGTTCTTAAAGGTTACGCGATTTCAAGCTTTGTCCCAAACCTTGAAGAAGCCAATTTTTTTGAAGCGATCGCTTCAAGCTGGCAACGTCTCAGATTCAGTAAGAAATCCTTCAAGCTAGTAATAATACCGTCAGGATTGGTTTCGAACATTCAGCATAGTTACTGATTCGTACCTTCGATAGTAGAGTTAGAGTCAGGCTTAAGCCTAGTGGATGTACTGTAAATAAAGAATTATTCACGGTTCCTGCGGCTTTTATAAAAATCTCCTTCATCAACCGTTTTTTTATCTGACAATCGCCTTTGTATGACGTACAATTTACGACATTGCTTACGAAGGGGCAATGTCGTAGGTCACGGCGCGGCGGTTCCCTGCATACCATCCCTCTACGTACAGATACGCAAGCTCAAGACGCAAAACAGAGCACAATTTTTTACCCTAGCCGCAGCTTATAGCCTATGTAATTTTTGACTATGGCCTGGGACTGTGGCCTGGGACTGTCATCTAGTAGTGCCACGATGCCAGCTGAAGAGCGCTATTTTCCAGATCCTATTTGACCAAATACTACTTGATTCAGATATACGTACATCTTTTCAAAAACATCTGCTAAAACAGAACGGGAACGGAAGCAGATATCTTTACTATAACTTTGCAGGCTGAGTAATTTTACCCGAAAAAACGTCCCTTGCCCGCCTACTTTGCAAGAAGAGTGGCGTAAGCTTGACACTAAAGCAAGTGAATGTAGATGAATGGCCTTATCGCTCGATTTTCCTCAAGAAAAGCAAACCGAGTCTACCAGTGGCTTTCCTTTTAAAGCCATCTTTTGGATTGCTCTCTATACTCCTTTCGAAGAGTTCTTCCTAAGATGGCTTCCTAGCCCGGTAGCAGTTGTACTTAGATTTGTTCCAGAGCTTATTCTATACGCGCTGCTGTTTCAAGTTTGTGGAATGAAGCTACTGCGCGGTCAACCCCTAAAAAGAACGCCAATTGACTGGATAGTTCTCGCGTTTTTTATCGCGACGGCTATATCAATGGTCATTAACGACTCATCAATTAAGGGCAGCCTCGTCAACATGAGGACAATTTGGCGATATCTCTCCGTCTTTTATGTGGTTGTGAACATAGAAATCCATAGATCAGATCTAAAGCGGCTCTTGCGCGGCCTGAAAGTCGTGATGATTGTGCAAGGACTTCTAGGATCGATTCAGTACTTTTTACCAGACAGCTTTAACCGCGCCTTTTTTGCCCCTAAAGGTTTTTCAATTGGTAACTACCAGGGCGGCTCCAACGCAGCTGAAACAGGGGGAGTAAAAGTCGGTTCGACCTCTGGAACTTTTTCAGACCCAGCCGTTCTGTCGGCCTTCATGCTGATTGCACTGATACTTTTCTTTGCCAATGCCTATGTAAGCGGGGGGACGTTGCTGCCAAGCCTCAAAGACTGGGGCCAGATGGGGCCGCTGATGTTTGCTCTTTTTGCGACTAAAAAAAGGGCCGCATTAGCGCTTGCATTACTCATTCCACCCTTAATTATTTATATATATGGCAGAAGCAAACGGCTTGCTAACATGGGCTGGTTTTATGGTGTAGCAGCGCTAGCAGGCGTCATCCTCATTCTGGTGGTGGGAGCGGCTAGTTCGTCTATGGCTGACGTTGATGAACGACAGCAGTCCGTTAGTTTAAGTGCCTACTTCCTTCAGGTCTTTACCTCAGATTATTGGCAAAACTCTAACGAAACGGCTAGAGGATGGTTTATGAAAACGATTCTGCATGCCGTGTTGAGTACTCGTAGCTGGTTCGGGTTTGGGCCAGATGCTTGGCATACGTTTCATGCCATTGAAGATACTATGACCAAAGGGGAAGACATGGACAAGCTCTGGCGAGATGCTGGAGTGTTTGACGATGGCTTTTGGTTCGCGTTCATTGCTTACTTTGGCTTTGTCGGAACCGCCATTTATGTCTTTATGCTGAAGCGCCTGTACGATGCTGGGAAGTGGCTCGCTCGCGTTTCTGCTGAGCCTGAATATCGCACGCTCGGCTCAACGCTTGCGACCTTGGTTATCCTCACGGTTTTGTATACGTTTGTCGAACGCATCTTTCGACTTCGCGCTTTTAGCTTTTACTTTTGGCTATTAGCTGGACTTGTGATTAATGCTTGTCATATTAAGATGGCTGCTATTAAACAAGATAGACAAAATCCTCTCAGCCGTTCGGTAGGGCTAGATAAAAGCTAAATAGCCCAAAAAAACAACTTTGAAAAGCCAGTCTGTGGGGAGGTATCTCTATAGGCTGGTTTTTTAAGCTCTGGGTTCACCTACATAGACAGGTCTGATCAGGGCTAAAGATATTTTATACTCTGATATTCTGGGTGCATTTTTGGCTGGTGTGTTTCCATGTACTGCGTTTCTGTGTACTGTATCTACTGTATAAAAAGCTACTACACTAGAAAGCTACATATCCATAGACAGTCATAGCCTCAAGTTTGTCATTGATTGTGTAGTTCTCCATTGCGATAACTGCATTTACCGCCTGAATTATGGTCGCTCAACTCGATTCGCTTTATATCCGTACAAGCCTATCTAAAACACTTACTCGACTTTTAAGCTACGTCTGCTTCGAGGGTCGTCCGCTGACTACCAAAGGACAGTGGATCAATTCATTGGTTCTTCCCTTCTTGGCACTTCAGAAGCGATTGCCACAGATGAAACATGTCTACAAACCTATCTTCATTGTGGGCACCGGACGAAGTGGCACGACGGTGCTAGGCACAATTTTGTCTATGCATCGACATGTGGGGTTTTTGAATGAGCCTAAGGCGCTGTGGCATTCTATTTATCCTTCAGAAGATTTGACGGGTAGCTACTCTCGGGGAGTGGCTAAATACCGATTAGATAGCACAGATGTTTCTCCCAAAGTTCGTCGAGCCGCACATAAGCTGTTTGGGGCCTATTTGGCGATATCTTCTTCGCGTCGGGTCGTCGATAAGTATCCGGAGTTGGTGTTTCGAGTGCCTTTTGTCAGGGCATTATTTCCGGACGCAAAGTTTATTTTTTTGGTGCGCAATGGATGGGATACCTGTCAGTCGATTGAGGGGTGGTCGCAGCGATTAGGAACTGAAGTTCAGGCCGAAACTCACAACTGGTGGGGGGCTGATAACCGCAAGTGGAATTTGCTTTGGGATCAGGTAATTCGCAAGAATAAAGCAATTCGAGGGCCGTCTTTAGAACAACGTAAGCTGGAGAATCCGTTGGATATGGCTGCGTTGGAATGGATTGTATCTATGCGCGAAGGCTTGGCGATGATGAAACAGCTGCCGCATGATACGTATATGATGCGCTATGAGGAGTTGGTGGCTCATCCTAGAAATAGTTTGGCAAAGTTAGCGGCTTTTTGCGAGCTGCCGCCGGACGAGCGATTTCTTGATTATGCAACGCAGCGATTGAAGCCTGCGCCGCCCAAGCAAGATATTGAAATACATCCGGCTATATTGCCCTACTTCGAAGAGACCATGGCTGCTTTGGGCTATGACAGTACGCGGGCGGCTTGCGCGGCTCGATAAGGCAGATGTATCAATGAGCGATCGCCCGCCGTCTTCAATGAGATTGCAATCACAGACAGGCGTCTATCAGCGACGCCATCTTGCTAGCGCTATCGAGGGTAGACAATTGCTCGGCGGCCTTAGCCATCTCTGCTAATTTTTCTGGATGGTTGATCAAGTCTGAGCCGATGGACTGAAGCTGGGCGGCGTTGAGATCTCGTTGCTGATATAGCTGCGCTGCGCCTGCTTTTGCAAAGGCATTGGCATTGTAAGTTTGATGGTCTTCGGCAGCAAAAGGATAGGGAATAAGAATAGAAGGGGTGGCGGTAATGGCTAGCTCGATGAGCGTTCCGGCTCCGGCTCTGCTGATGACGAGATTGGCTCTAGAAAACAGCGCCGCCATGTTGTTATAAAACTCTCGCTGGATATAGTGGGGGTGGCTGAGGCTGCTAGCTTCGGCGTCGTTGGTGCCCGTGATATGAACAATCCAGATCCCGGCTTCTATCCAGGCTGGGGCGGCTGAGCGGATCATTTGGTTGATAGCGACTGCGCCTTGGGAGCCGCCGACGACGACAATTAAAGGGACGTTAGGTGGAATGTCTATGTCGGTGAGTGCGGCTTGGGCAGACTTAAAAAATTGCGATCGCACGGGTGTACCGACAACGACCGTATCGGCTTTGGGCAACCGCTGGGCAGTCTCTTCAAATCCAAGCGCAACTTTTGTACAGTAAGGACTTAGAAACCGCGTAACCTTCCCTGGCAGCGCGTTGGACTCATGCATAAGCGCCGGTAAACCGAGCGATCGCGCCGCTAAAATGGCCGGAGCCGAGATATATCCGCCCGTGGTAAAAACGCCGACAAAGTTACCTTGCTTCAGCAATCGCCGAACCTGTCGTGTCGCCCTTGCAAATTGGGCCAGCAGCTTGACAGAACTGAGGCCAAAACCGCCCTGAGCCCCGCCCATACGCACCGTATGCAGAGGATAAAGGTCGGGGACTAGCTGAGTTTCTAGCCGGTCTGGAACGCCTAGCCACTCAATGTCATAATCGGAAAGCTGCTGTGCGGTGGCGATCGCCGGAAACAGGTGCCCCCCGGTTCCACTCGCGGCGACCAACAGCTTCTTTCGACCGTTTGATACCGCAGGGCTGAGCGCTTCGTTGACGACTTCTTTCGCTGTTTTTCTCATAGGGAAATCCCTTTCCAAATCACCGCGATCATACAAGTTTCAGGTTACCGTGGTTTAAGGTAACATCTGCGACCGAAACCAATCGCACCGTTTTAATTTTTGTTCAATTCTAGGACGCATAGACCCATGACCCATTTATCTGGCCGTTCTGGCCGTTTTCAGTCTAGAGCCGCTGCCACGCTGTGCGGGCTGGCAATCTCGCTAGGACTGGGGTCTATGAGTTCAACGGCGGCACAGGCAGCTTCATCTGAAAGTGCGCCTGCAGAACTAACGACCGCTCTTAGCCAGATACAAACGGCGGCTTCTACGGGTGATGTTGATGCGGTGATGCAAAACTACAGCCCCACTTTCACCAACGAAGATGGCTTCACTTACGACAGCTTAAAAAGCGCCCTCCAAACGCTATGGGAAAGCTACGACACCATGACCTATCGCGTGGAGTTGCAGTCTTGGGAGCCGACGAGCAGTGGCTACAAAGCTGAAACCGTCACCTACATAGACGGTACCCAGACCGTTGAAGGGCGTCCGGCCAAGCTAGAATCGGTCATTCGCTCCCAGCAGACCTACGAAGGCGGCAAGATCGTAGCTCAACAGACTTTTTCAGAACGAAACCAGCTGACTTCGGGCGAGACGCCGCCTACCGTGTCGGTTATTTT
This sequence comes from Phormidesmidales cyanobacterium, assembly GCA_038260205.1. Taxonomy (GTDB): domain Bacteria; phylum Cyanobacteriota; class Cyanobacteriia; order Phormidesmidales; family Phormidesmidaceae; genus Phormidesmis. The sequence goes on along the minus strand of JBBSOB010000009.1, from coordinate 9,962 downwards.
GCCGGAGCAGGTGGCGGCTGGAGAGAGCTACGATTTTGACGCCATTGTGACAGAGCCGCTGGGCAACGGCTATTTGCTAGGGGCCGCGATAGAAGAAGGCGCAACGGCTACCGACTTTTTTGCCGGACGCCCGATCGACCTAGAGCTGCTGTCTGCGGGCGGCTTGTTTAAGGTGGGCAAGGCCCCCGCCGAAAAAGACAGTCGCTGGGTTTCGGCGCTGCTAGTGCGTGAGGACGGCATGACGGTGGTGACGCGGCGTCTGCGAATTGAGTAGATTACGCAACGGCAACGGCGGCGGATTGGAGCAATCCCTCGAACAGGGCTAGCCCATCAGTGTTGCCTAGCGCCGCGTCGGAGGCTCTTTCGGGGTGGGGCATTAGCCCTAAAACGTTGCCCGCTCGGTTGCAGATGCCAGCAATGTTGTTGATCGATCCGTTTGGGTTGGCAGCTTCGCCGCTTTGCCCACTAGCATCGCAGTAGCGAAAGAGCACCTGATTGTTGTCTTCTAGCGCTTTGATGGTATCGGGTTCGGCGTAGTAGCAGCCTTCCCCATGGGCGACCGGGAGAGTGATGACTTGCCCCTGACTGTAATTTTGCGTCCAGGGCAAGTTGGTGCGCTCTACGCGTAGGGGGAGGCGATCGCACACAAAGTACAAATCTCGATTACGCACTAACGCGCCCGGCAACAGCCCCATTTCGGTAAGTACCTGAAAGCCGTTGCAAATTCCCATCACTAGCTTGCCTTGCTTGGCATGGGCGGCGGTCGCTTGCATGGCCGGGGAAAATTGAGCGATCGCTCCACATCGCAAATAATCGCCGTAGCGAAACCCGCCGGGTACGATAATGGTATCGACATCGGATAAATCACTATCTTCATGCCAGATCATTTTGGTCGGCTGACCGAGCAGATCGCGCAGAACATAGGCGGCATCGCGATCGCAATTGGCCCCTGGAAAAACAATCACACCAAACTTCATCAAATTCAATCCTTTTAGTATCTCTAGACTTAATATCCCGCAAGGCATATCCCGCAAGGCGCTCAATATCTCGCGATGCTTTAAACATCCCGTGAGGCGCTAAGCGGCCACCGCTTCTAGCACTTCAATCCGATAGTTTTCAATCACCGGGTTCGCCAGCAACTGATCGCAAATTTTATCTAGCTGCGTTTGGGCCGACGCTTCATTGTCTGCGGTGAGTTCTAGCTCAATGTACTTGCCAATTCGCACTTTGGAAACATTGTCGTACCCCATGTGGGCTAAGCCAGAGCGTACCGCTGTCCCTGCCGGGTCGAGCACTGAAGGCCGCAGCGTAACGTACACTTTGGCCTGATACAAATGAGTTTGAGCTGAAGATTGTGTCATTGAGAAGAAGTTAAAGAGTGGACGCAGAGCGATCGCGATCCTACCGTAATTCCTTCCCCGTCCGCAGCGGCTTGGCCTAAGCTGTATTAAGTGTTTATTTGCCGACTAGCCCATTCAAGTTCACTTACTCATTTGATCCCGCCCAGCGCGAATGAAAAGCCGTCGCACTCGCAGCCAAACTCAAGTTTTAGACCTGCTGAAGCAGCTAGAAAGCGCTATTTCAGCGCAGGAACTTTACGCGCAGCTCAAGCAGCGAAAAATTAGCGTGGGGCTAGCCACCGTTTACCGAGCGTTGGAGTCTTTAAAGCTAGAAGGCGTGGTGCAAATGCGCACATTGCCCAGCGGCGAATCGCTCTATAGCCCCGCGCAGGCCGACACTCATCACCTCACCTGTTTGCGCTGTGGCAACTCCATTGAAGTTGAAGAATGTCCGGTACATGGGCTAGAGCATCACCTCAACGAGTCTCATCAGTTCCAGATTTTTTATCACACGCTGGAATTTTTTGGCCTATGCGAAGCCTGTCAATTGAAAAGTGCCAGCTAAAGAGTGCCAGCTAAAGAGCATCCGTTAAAAAGCGCCAGCTAAAGACGGCTAGCTCACCGAAGACGGCTCTCTCACCGCGACCGGTTGGCCTAAAAAGCCCATCGCTTCCTCGCACCAGGCAATCCAGGCAAGCTGCTGACGGATGCCTGCTCGCAGGGTCAGGTAGTTGAACTGACTTTCTCTAGATAGCTGCGGCACCTGAGCGTATTGCTTGGAAACGGTCTGAAAGCTTTTGAGCTTTTCTTTGTGCTGCTGATAGTAAATGTCTAATGTTTGCAGCAGCGTTTCGGTTGGCACAAGGTGGCCGACAGATAGCTTGATGAGTAAATCTGACTTGGTGGGAGCGATCGCCCCGCTTTCCCCAATCCAACTTTGCAACGCCTGCCGCCCGGCTTCTGTCACGGTATAGATTTTTTTATTAGGCCGGTTGCGCTGCTCCACCCGCTCAAACGAAACCTGTTCGAGCTTTTCTAACTGAGCCAGCGCTTTATAAATCTGCTGGTGACTAGCCGTCCAAAAGCTCTCTACCGATTTATTGAATCGCTTAACCAAATCGTAGCCACTGCAAGGCTGATTGGTAAGCGCGGCCAAAATTGCATAGGGAAGAGACATTTTGCTGACCAGGAATATGCATATATAGACATATTAGAGGAAGATTCTACCCTCTACATTTCTATCATTCACATTTCTACCATTCACAATCAAAACGAATATGCCTCCTTCAGGCATCGCTCAAAAGTATTAAGGAACTCAGCGCTGATGAACGAGCCGCGAGCAAACGCAGTATGGTTTTGAAAGGATCTCATAGTACGTTAGGGCTTACTTTTCATGTCAGACTCCACCATCGAATCGGTATTGCAAGAGCAGCGGGTATTTGAACCTTCAGCGGCGTTCTCTGAAAATGCGCGGATACCCAGTATGGAGGCGTACCAAAAGCTGTATGACGAGGCGGCGGCTGACCCGGAGGCATTTTGGGCAAGGTTAGCTGAGCAGGAGCTGGACTGGTTTGAAAAGTGGGATACGGTGCTCGATTGGCAGCCGCCGGTGGCAAAGTGGTTTGTCGGTGGCAAGAGCAATATTTCCTACAACTGCCTAGATCGCCATTTGAAGACGGACAGAAAAGACAAAACGGCTTTGATTTGGGAGGGTGAGCCGGGGGATGCGCGATCGCTCACCTATACCGAACTCCATGCCGAAGTTTGTCAGATGGCGAATGTGCTGAAGGATCTGGGCGTGCAGAAGGGCGATCGCGTTGGCCTATATATGCCGATGATACCTGAGGCGACGGTGGCGATGCTGGCCTGTGCGCGAATTGGGGCGGCGCATACGGTGATATTCGGCGGGTTTAGTTCGGAAGCTTTGCGCGATCGCCTCAACGACGCCGAAGCCAAAGTAGTCATCACCGCAGACGGCGGCTTTCGTAAAGACAAACCAATGGGCCTAAAGCCCGCTGTGGATAAGGCACTAGCAGACAATGCCGTGCCTTCTGTAACGAATGTGCTGGTGGTGCAGCGCACAAAACAGAACGTAGACTGGACAGCAGATCGCGACATTTGGTGGCACGACGTTAAGCCCAATGCCTCCACCGACTGCCCAGCAGAGCCAATGGACAGCGAAGATCTGCTCTTTATTCTCTACACTAGCGGCACGACGGGTCAGCCCAAAGGCGTTGTCCATACGACCGCTGGCTACAACCTTTATACCCACATGACCTTTAAGTGGACGTTCGACATTCAAGAAGACGATATTTACTGGTGTACTGCGGACGTGGGCTGGATTACTGGCCACAGCTACATCGTGTACGGCCCGCTTTCAAACGGGGCGACGACGCTGATGTACGAGGGTGCGCCTCGGCCTTCCAATCCTGGCTGCGTCTGGGACGTGATTGAAAAGTACAAGGTCTCCATTTTCTACACTGCGCCCACGGCCATTCGCGCCTTTATGAAAATGGGTGATGAAGAACCCAATGCTCGCGACTTGTCTTCGCTGAGAATTTTAGGCACGGTGGGCGAACCGATTAACCCAGAAGCCTGGATGTGGTATCGCAAAGTGATTGGCGGAGATAATTGCCCCATTGTGGATACCTGGTGGCAGACGGAGACGGGCGGATTTATGCTGACGCCACTACCGGGTGCGACCCCAACTAAGCCAGGTTCTGCGACTAAGCCCTTTCCTGGCATCTTGGCCGATGTTGTAGATACTGAAGGCAATCCGGTTGGCGTGAATGAGGGCGGCTACCTAGTTGTGAAATATCCCTGGCCGAGCATGATGCGCACGGTATACGGCGATGACGCTCGCTTCCGACGGACTTACTGGGAGCATATTCCCCCTAAAGATGGCCAGCATTTTTACTTTGCGGGCGACGGCGCTAGAAAAGATGAGGACGGCTATTTCTGGGTGATGGGTCGTACGGATGATGTGCTCAACGTGTCGGGGCATCGACTGGGGACGATGGAAATTGAGTCGGCGCTGGTGTCGCATCCGGCGGTGGCTGAGGCGGCGGTGGTCGGTCGTAAAGATGACCTAAAAGGGGAGGATGTGTATGCGTTTGTGACGTTGGAGAGCCGGTATCGTGCGAGTGATGAGCTGAAGGCCGAGCTGAAGCAGCATGTGGTGAAAGAGATTGGCGCGATCGCTCGTCCAGGCGAAATCCAATTCACCGATTCTCTACCCAAAACTCGCTCAGGCAAAATCATTCGCCGCTTCTTGCGTAATTTAGCTAGTGGAGAGGAAGTGGTGGGCGATGCAACCACCATGGAAGATCAAAGCGTGTTAGAGAGACTACGCCAGGGCGGCTAATGTCTCTTTAGCGGCGGGCAAATTCGCCTATATTCAAGGCTTTGGCACTGGGGCTTGAATAATTTTGTAGAATGGTTCTCAATAACTAATCGGTTTTCAGTTATGCCTGATATCAGTGAAGCTCGCTTTTGTCTGGTGGGACGTTTTCTCTCTTTTCAGTCAGGAGAAAAGTCTCCTTATCAAAAGATTTCTCTAGCCGCCGTGCTGAGTGGAGAGACCGGAAGCTCGCTGTTTGCTCAGGCGCTGTCTACCGATGAGTTGGAGACTCAGCAAATATTTTTGGGTAAGGATTTGCGGCGATCGCTCTACCGCTATTTGGTGCCGCAAGACTGGATCAGGGTGATAGGTCAGCAGGTGCTCAATCGGCGCAGTGGTCAGATGGAATGGCAGGCGGCTGAAATTTCTAAGCTCTCTTCCAGTCAGGTTGATGAGCTAAAACGCAGGGCCGTTTTGTCTGATGCCGTTGCGACGACGAATGCTAATACAACTAAAACTAATACGACTAAACCCGTGCGCTTGTTGATTTGCCAAGCATCCGACTGTCGGCAGCGGGGAAGTTTTACCGCCAGTAAGGCGATCGCCCAGGCCATTACTCAAGCAGACTGCTCAGCGCGCATTGTTGTGCAATCAACGGGCTGCATGAAGCGCTGTAAGGTAGGGCCAAACGTCGTAATGCTGCCGGGAGGTTGTCATAGCCAGGTAACCCCTGAGTTGGGCGTATCGCTAATTCAAACGCTATCGGTGGAGTAATTCGCGGCGGCCATCTCTATTACACCGGAATTTACTGCACCGGAATATAGTCATACCCGGTGCCCGAAGAGCCGTTCGCTTTTTTCTCTACTTTCACCAGCGCCGAAGATTGATTGCGATCGCCATTGGGAAGAAACCGCACCGTATCGGTCGCCCCCTTCACGTTCTCGCTTGACAGCAAACCCGACAGCACGCCCTCTCGGCTAGCCCCACCCGACGCGATCGCCGCCGCTAATGCCTGCACCGCATCGTAAGCCGTCACCGTTCGCCAGTTTACAGAAGCGCCCCAAAGCTGCTGCGACGCTTTGACAAACGGGCTCTGCGAATGGCTCAGAATATGCCAGGGCACCGCAACCGTCAACCCTACCGCATCCTCACGGCCCGAGTCCAAAATATTGAAATCGTACAGGCTATCGTCCCCAACGACCGGCAGCTCGCCCTGATTCACCGACAGAATTTGCAAAGACCTCGCCTCAGTTTCTTTCGTCAGCGCCAGCATAATCACATCAGCCCCGGCGGCCTTGGCTTTTTGCACCGCGCTCCCCGAGCTAAAGCCAGGCTCGTCAATGTCAAACTCAGCCACCACATCTCCCCCATTGCTCAGCAGTTCGGTTGCAAACTCCGACTTTATCGACTGACTGTAGGCGCTCTGACCCGTGTAGAAAACAGCGGCCTGCTTTTTATTGAGCGTACTCAAAACATACCGGGCCAGGGTTGCTGCCGCTAAGCGATCGCTCGGCACCGTCCGAAAAATATAGTCGCCCGCACTCGAAATTTTAACCGCCGTACTCGTAGGAGAAATCGCTGGCAGCTTACCTGCCTCGTAGACTTCGCTTGCCGCTAGCGTCGTATCACTAGAATAATGACCCACTACGCCCAGCACGTCTGGGTCTTTCACTAGCGTAGAGGCAATTCCTCGAGCGACTTCACCACTCCCTTGATCGTTAAACAGCAGCACCTTCAGCGGCATGCCGTTAATGCCGCCCGCTGCGTTGATGTCGTTTTGCGCTTGGGCAACGCCTCTTAAAATCTCCAGCGCTGGCCCTAAATATTTGCCCGTAGGCACAGACGCCGCAATGGTATAGGCATCGTCCGTCCCAATTTTGGCATTGTTCAGATAGATCAGCGATTCTGGGTCGTTGCGGTTGGCCTGTAGCGCCGCCTCAAACTCGGTTCGGGCGATCGCATAGTCCCCCGAGGCTAAGGCATCTAAGCCTTTTTGCTTACTCTTAGAAATATTGCCCGGTATAATAGATACGCCCGCACTGCCATCGGCTCCGGCAACGTCATTACTGCCCTGACCGGGAGCGCGTCCGGCGTTGGAGCCGTCGGCAGAGGTCGTGGGGCCATCCTTACCGCCTGTCCCCATATACTTATTGGCTAGCCACCAAGCGCCGCCGCCTAACAGCGCTACGGTAATCAGCAGCGAGGCAATCAGGGCAGGAAGCTCGTTTTTCTTGGCCATCTGTATTTTTAGCCCTATCTATGGCGGTATCTCAGGTTTAGATCACATGATACGGGAAACCAGACGGAAAATAAGCCGAAAGATGATGGCAATAGCTACCACGGCCCCAGCCGCCATGATCGTCGTTAAAATTATGAGCTGAATATTGCCGCCTAGTGCCTGATTGAGTGCGCCGAAAAAGACTACAGCCGCAAACGTTAGGCTCGCAATAATTAGAAAGTCTTTGCCCTCAATGATTCGCCGGAGCTGAAGAAAAACCAGTAAGCCAAGCATGGCTAGCCAGAGGGCGCCGCCAAAAACAGTTCCCAAAAGGCTGATGGTTGCGATCGCCAATAATCCTCCCTCAGCCCCCAAAAATGCCGCACTGCCTAAAAACCGGGTAAGCGACATCGGAGGTGCAGCACTAGCCAAGGGCGCAGACGCAGGATTAGCCAACGGCGGCGGTGGCGTAGATATTCCCGGCGCGGGCATAGACGCCCTTGATTTTTGACCCAGTTGTGAACCCGTCGAACCCGCCGAGCCAGGCGACGAAACCGGATTGCGGCCAGGCGAGTTTAGCGCCGACAGAACGTCTTTGGCTGAAGGAAAGCGATCGCCCGGTCGAGCCATCAGCATTTTGTCTAAAATATCGGCTAGCGCAGGCGAAACCGACGCCTCCGAACGCCACTGCCAGCGATTAGAAGCACTATCGCGCAACTGATTGGAATCTTTATCGGTTAGCAGCACAACGCAGGTGGCCGCCAGCGCGTATAGGTCGGAGGTCGCATTCACCTGTCCGCTCATAATTTGCTCGGGCGGCGCATATTCTGGAGAGCAGATGGTGGTCGGGCCACGCTGCGCACTGTTCGGTGTTGTCACTTCCTTCACCGCACCAAAATCTAGCAGCGACAGCCGCCCGTCCGATCCCTGCATAATGTTAGAGGGCTTCACATCTCGATGAATCGCGCCCTCACCGTGAACAAAATCTAACACGCCCAAAATTTCGCGCAAAATTTCGACCACCATTGCCTCAGAAAGCTTTCCTTGGCGATCGCGCACCTTTTCCAAATCTTCGCCGTCGATGAACTCTTGAACCAGATAAAACAGCTCTTCCGACTTATTCGTCAGCGGATTGGTCACCGGCAGCGGGAAGTAGGCATACAGATTAGGAATTTGCGGATGCTTTCGTCCCAATCGCTCTAGCACCTGCGCTTCTCTGGCAAACAGCGTCAGCGCCGTCTCCATTTGGCTGCTGTTGAGTGTCACCGGGGGCTGAAACAGCTTCACCACGCACCGACTCCGCGTAGGCGAGTCAACATCTATGGCCAAAAAAGCGGTGCCAAAGCCGCCCTGACCCAGCACGCTCTGCGGCAGATAGTGGCCCCTGAGCACCAGCTCCATCCGGCAAGCACTGCAATATCTCTGCTTCAGCGGATACGGCAACTTAGCACTATCTAAATCGCTGAAGTGATTGATCGGAGAGGGGCAATGGGGACGAGTGCAGTGCAGTTGCATTGGCAGTTTGACGGTAAGCTCAGAGGATGGTTTTAGCTCAGGTCGATGAGGGTTAGATCCAAGGGTTAGATCCAAGGGCTAGATCAAAGGGTTAAACGTCTACCGCCGCTTTGGTCTCATCTATCCCTTTAGCCGTCGAGTCATCAGTTGAGTCATCAACAGCCGCTTTAGCCGCCGCCGCCGTTTTAGCCACCGCTTTGGCCGCAGCCTTTTCGCCGTTGCCTTTGGCACTACCTCTTTTAAATGAGATTTCACGATTGGTAAACTGAGGCAAAATCTCGTTGGTAAAGGCTTCTGCGGCCTTAGAGCGATAGCGATTCGGGTTAAAAATGACCGAGAGCGTTCGCTTCACTTCAACAGATTCAATTCGCGCCCGGTGAATGACGCCCATTTTCAGCTCTTTTTCAATTGAAGACGTGGAGGCAAAGGCCACGCCCAGTCCAGACTGTACCGCATTTTTAATCGCTTCAATGGAGTTCAGCTCCATCTCTACGCGCAGCCGCCGCGTTTCTATGCCGCCGCGCGTTAGCACCTGATCGATGACCTTGCGAATAGTGGACTGAGAATCGAGCGTGATGAACTTGAGCTTGTACAGATCGCTGCGAGCAATAGTGTCGTTTGTTGCTAGCGGATGAAACACCGGCATAATCAAAGCCAGCTCATCTTCGGCATAGGGCGCGACCTCCAGCGATTCTTGCAGCTCGGGCGGTAGTTCGCCGCCAATAATCGCCAGATCGATTTGACCGTTGGCCACGGCCCAGGCCGTCCGCCGGGTGGAATGCACATGTAGCTGTACGGCCACTTCTGGATAGCGCTGGCGAAACTGACCGATCATCCTCGGTAGTAAGTAGGTGCCGGTGGTTTGGCTAGCGCCAATGATCAGCGTGCCACCCTGCAAGTTTTGCAGATCCTCAATGGCGCGGCAGGTTTCCTGGCAGAGGCTGAGAATGCGATCGCCATATTCCAGCAGCAAATGCCCCGCCTCAGTGAGCTGAGCGCGACGTCCGCCCCGATCGAATAAGGGCACCGCGAGCGATCGCTCCAGGTTTTGCACCTGCAAGCTGACCGCGGGCTGCGAGACATATAGACTATCGGCGGCCCGCTTGAAGCTTCCCTCAGCAGCAATAGCTTTGAGGATGCGAAGCTGATCGAGGGTAAAAGGAAGGTCTGACATGTTGGCATTTCCCAGCAGAGTGGGCGTCCAGTAGGGCCGAAAGAAGGGGGCTAGTAGATGGGGTGAGGCAATGGAGCAAATAGTAAAGGGCGGTATTGCCACAACCCTCTGAATTTACCAGGATATTGAGAAGATTGCCGAAGATTGCATTTGAGGCACGCTGGTTACGCCCGGGTCGCGCGCTGAGGGTCTGACGGGGAGACTGGAAAACGGGGGATCATTTTGTCATAACCGACACAGCGGTAACGGAGCAATCTGCTAATTTGAGGCACAATTATAGAGCAGCTATTTGGCACCTTACAGACTCACCCTTCATTCTTGGCCCACCTAACCGACAAACGCAATGAAGCTTAATTCCCGGCAGCAGAACGTTCT
>JBBSOB010000008.1:0-41063 GCA_038260205.1 Phormidesmidales cyanobacterium | reverse complement strand
TGGCCGTGTGTGCGATTTGGACGGGTGAGGAGCCGCGCCGGATTGTGGAAACCCTGCCGCTGCTGCGAAAGCTTCAGGGCTTTGTGGCTCGCAACGGCATTCCGATTTTTTGGTTCGACGACGTGGGGCATGACGATCCTGACTTTGAGGCCATTCAGGTGATGGCCGCAACCGGCGTTATCCGCAGCGAGAATGCGAACGATCTGCACTTTCGTCCCTACGCCAACGTCTCTAGAGCGGTGGTGGCTACCGCTTTGGTCAGCCTGCTGGAACTGGAGAAAATAAGTCCTGCACAGCCTAGCTTTAGCGACGTGCGCCTCGGACAGCACTGGGCCTATAGCAACATCGAAACGCTGAAAGCGCAGGGCATGATTGCGGGCGTGGGCCAAGGAAAATTTGCCCCCGATGAAAACATCACCCGGCGGCAGTTGTCGTATCTAATCAAAGCTTCTATGCCCCAAGCGCATGATCGCGCACTGCAAAATATTCAGCTAGATAACACGCCGCTCACCCGGCGCGAACTGTCTCGGGCGTTCTATGCGATGCTCCAGTTCAAGCTAGATATTTGAGGCATTCATTCATCTGGCCAGATGGCACTGCCGACTAGACGAAACCTAAAATGCGAAACACAAAACGCTGCGAATCAGGCGATTTCAAGGTAATTCTTTAACAGCGGAGTGACATGTGAAATAATAGGTAAATTCACTTATGACGTTTGAAATAATAAGTAGATTCACTTATGACGTTTGAGCGAACCGTTTGAGCGAACCGTTTGAGCGAACCGTTTGAGCGAACTATGCTTTTCGTCTGTAGCTTTTGCTTGTAACGCTTGCCTATAGCTTTTGCCCAGTCCCTTTGCCCGTAACTTTTATTAGCCATGTCACGAATGCTGTCAAATACTAAAAAATCAACGGTCAGAAGATTTTCCTGGTCAATGGCCGCGCTTCCAATGGCCCTATCTCCCCTGCTTCTATCAGCCGCTCGACCGCCCGCGCTCGACTCTCTTAGCGCGACTTGTCGCCTGGAAGACGCCGCCAACAAGCCTGCGCAGACAGCCGGGACAAATGTCTCTTATCGCCGAGCCGCGGGCGGCCAAGCTGGGTCATCTACTCAGGCCGGGGCAGCGGGGAACGAGGCAACTTCTTTTGTGCGCGATCGCTGGAATGCCATTCGCCAACTCATCCGCGAAAATCCCTACTTTAGCCACGCCACGCCAGAGCAGCAGGCTCAGGCCGAAGCGCTTTGCCTAGCGCAAATTAAAGCTGACTACGAAGTGCTATTCGCCCAGGCTGCTACTAGCGATCAACCGCAAATTCAGCCCCTGCCAGACTTGGGCACATCCTCTGGCGGATTAACCGGTAGTTCCCCCGCTAATCCCGATAGCCCAGCTAATCCCGCTACTCCAGCACTCGATAACAATGGTGTAAAACCGGCCCCAGCAATTCCTCCCGTAACTTCCCCAGCAATTCCTCCCGTGACTTCCCCAGAAACCTCCTTAGAACCTGCTGTTCGTCCAACCGCCGCGCCAACGCCACAGCCGCCCGCCGTTGACCCACCCACCCTTCCAGTCGCCCAAGACCCCAGCACCTATATGGGGCCAGAAGCTAATCCCACACCGTTTGACGGCACCGTCATCAAGACGCTCTCGGACTTTCCAGACGGTAACTACCGGTACATTTCAGGCGCGGCAGAAGAACGAGCTTACAGCAACGAAGAACTCCGGCAGCGCGGCGGATCGGTGTTTGTTTTGAAAAAAGTGGGCGACACCGTTACAGGCGATTTGCTGCCCAGAATTGGAGTGCCTGGCATCTGCGTCACTGGCACCGTCAATGGCGATGTCATTACTGGCGCGGCCTACCCGCAAGATACTACCGGTAGCCAACGAAGCAGCATCCAACAGATCGGCGAAAACTACGAACCCTACAGCAACGGCGCCCTCAAAATTCGACGGACTCGCACCGAAGGCAGTCGGCCTTATTACGCAGGCGCACTGTTAGACTTGACTGAGTTTACGCCGATTAATGCAGGCACTAGCTTGCCGCCTGCTAGCTGCCAAACAGGCCGTACTGGTGGCGAAAATCGAGGCTAGAAACCCAAAAAAAGTTGTTCCCTTTTTAAGATTATGCTGTCCACTTCTAAAACAAATGCTGTGTGGAAATGGGTACTAGGCGTGGTGCCTTTGAGTGCGATCGCGCTCTACACCCCCGCTAGCCTAGCCCAAGCCAGCCTCCCAAACGCCACCACGATTTGCGCCTACAGCCCAGACTCCAATGTGCCCAACGCACTTGGGATGCGGTCTTTCATTACGGCAGGCCAAGTCGGCGACAATACTGTGTTTGTCTATGAACAGTTTTCCACACCCGGGCTCAACCAAAACGACAGCAACCTGCTTACTGATGTTCAGAGTCGTCGAACGCTCACCATCTACAACAAGCCGATTGCCGAAGCCAGACAAATCCTGGTGGATTCGCCCAAGTCGTATGCTGCCTTATTGGGCGTGGAAGAATCGCTTACCGCTGACTTTAGTTTTGCAGCGGTGAATAATACGCTCACTTGCGAAGACGTGAGTGCCGATAAGGCCGCGATCGCACCCTCGCCTACCGCGCCTCAACCCAACTTTGCCGACTTACCCAACGGCAACTATCGCCTGACCTCAGCTAGCTATGCGCCCGGAGTGGTTAAAGACGCAGAACTGATAAAAAATGGCGGAGTGCTCTTTTTGTTCCGTAAATTTGGCGATAAAGTTACCGGCAGATTTAGCTATATCGACAGCGACCTTAGCGCTTGTGTTACGGGAAAACTCGAAGGTAACAAAGTGACCGGGCAAGCCTATACCGACAATGACGGCTTTTATCCAGAAGAGAGTACAGCCGTATTTCTAGGCCCCGGTGGCTATCTACAATTAGAAGAGAATAAAGGTGCCGTCCCTCGAACTGGCACGAGAAGCTACAACAATGCCACGCTAAATTTAGAAAAGTTCTCTCGAATTAACGCAGGCACCGTACTTCCGCCCGAAAGCTGTTCCTAAGTTAGGTGGGTAGTAGGTTGAGAGTAAGTAGGCCAAATGATTTATAACGCATTTGGCCTACGCTCAAAGCTCAATTTGCTGCTATAGCGTGCAAGATTGTCTTGTTCGAATCACAATTAAATTAGTCTTGAACCGCCGCTTGTAAGGCGGCGTACTGCTCGGTAAATCCGACTAGCAGGTCATTGTATATTGGCAAAATCTTACAATAGCGACGAACATTCTCAGCAATCGGCGTTTTAGTTTGCGCAATTTCGATTTGCTCTTCTACTTGGGTTAAACTATCCCACTCACCTAGCGCCCAAAAAGCGATCGCCGCCGCGCCAAAGGCAGAACTCTCTATTACCTTGGGCACTTCAATCGGGCGATCAAAGATATCGGCGAGCATCTGCTGCCACAGCTCTGACCGGGCGAAACCGCCAGAGGCTCTAAGTTTGCTCACGCGGCCACCCGACTGTTCTAAGGCTGAGAAAACAACGTGCAAGTTATAGACAACTCCTTCTAGAACTGCTCGCACCAAGTGAGACTGCGTATGATGACGACCAAGACCAAAAAAGCTGGCGCGGGCCTGAGCGTTCCATAAGGGCGATCGCTCTCCTAGCAAATAAGGATGGAAAATTAACCCTTCTGACCCAGGTGAAACGGTTTCAGCCATTTTAGTCAGCCGCTCGTAGGTCGAGGCGCTAGGCTCCGGATTGGAGAGATGTTCTTCTTCGGGTGGAATTGAATAGGGCGTGAGGCCGTCTCGCGCCCACTGCAAAGCAATTCCGCCGTTGTTAACCGCGCCGCCCATTATCCATAAGTCTTCTGTCAGCGCATAGCAAAATAGCTGAGTGGAAGATGCTGTAATCGGGCAGCTAACCGCCTGCCGCACTGCGCCGCTCGTGCCAATCGTAATTGCCGCTGTCCCTGGAGAAATAGCGCCTACGCCCAGGTTAGACAGCACGCCGTCGCTGGCTCCAATCACAACCGACGTGTTAGCAGCAATCCCCATTTTTTGAACATAATCTGCATGAATATGAGAGAGCTGATAAGTTGTGGGAACTAGTTTTGAAAGCTGTTGTTGTTTTATGCCTGCTAAGTTTAGGGCCTCGCTATCCCAACTGAGCGATCGCATCTCCAATAATCCGGTTGTCGTCGCCATAGAATGATCGATCACCCATTCGCCGCACCAGTGCCACAGCACATATTCTTTAATGGCGATAATTCTGGCTGCTTGCGCAAACAGCTCGGGCTGCTCATGCCGGAGCCAGACGAGTTTGACCAAAGGAGACATCGGATGTACAGGCAGTCCGGTGCGCTGATAAAGGCTGTTGGCATTGGTATTTTCTTTGATGAAATCGGCCCAGCGATCGCTGCGATTGTCGGCCCAAGTATACAGGGGCGTAATCGGCTGATTTTCTTGGTTCACCAACAGCAGCGTATGCATCGCCGCGCTCAACGAAATGCCGAGCAGCGCCGCCGGATCGATGCCGCTAGAAGCCATGACCTCGGCCACTGTCTGAGTGGCGGCTTGCAAAATGTCGTTGGGATTTTGCTCGGCTGCGCCTGGTTCAGGCGACTTTAGCGCGTACGTTTGAGCACTCCGCGCAATCTGCTGTCCCGCCGCGTCAAACAGCACCGATTTTGTACTGCTCGTTCCAATATCTACTCCAATGACATAGCTCATAATGCAAGATTAACCGGCTTGTTCGTTACCTCTTAAGTTCTATCAGGTTAGGGCTGTAAAGATAAGTCCAAAGGCACTTAGACCCTGCGCAGCAGACCACTACTGTACAGATATCTAGATATCTCAATAAGAAAAAACTATGATCACCGTTCATCATTTGAACAACTCTCGCTCTCAGCGAATTTTGTGGCTGCTAGAAGAACTCGGCCTAGAATACGAGATCAAACGCTACCAGCGAGATCCTGAAACTATGCTCGCGCCCGACTCTCTGCGCAAAGTGCATCCTCTGGGCAAATCCCCGGTCATCACCGATGGCGAATTCACCCTGGCAGAATCTGGAGCCATCATTGAGTACCTAATTGACCGCTACGGCAACGGCCGCTTGATCCCACCGCCCAACACGCCCGAGCGCTTACGCTACACCTATTGGCTGCATTATGCCGAAGGCTCAGCTATGCCGCCGCTGGTGATGAAGCTGGTATTTGGTCAGGTCGAAAAGCAAACGCCTTTCTTCTTACGGCCGCTTGCAGGTGCCATTGTCAGCGCCGCGAAAAGCTCGTATATCAACCCTCAAATTAAGCTCCATTTAGACTACATGGAGTCCGAGCTTGAGAAGAGCTTGTGGTTTGCAGGCAGCGAGTTTACCGCCGCTGATATTCAGGTGAGTTTTCCGGTTGAGGCGGCAGCGGCTGATGGTTTAGAGGCTGAAGGCGCTGAGCGCACTAAACTAAAAGACTTTCTCAAGCGCATTCACAACCGTCCAGCCTACAAAAAGGCGTTGGAGCGGGGCGGAGAATATCAGCTCATGAGCTAGCTGACAGAGTTTGCCCAGTCCTTCGCCCAAGCTAGAATGTTGTGGACGCTTTCCATGTCTGCTGCTTCGGAATATAGCCGTAGGACTGGCTCTGTCCCGCTAAAGCGAATTAGCAGCCAGCTATCATCTTCTAAATTGAACTTGTAGCCGTCGATATCTATGCAGCTAGTCACTTGCTTGCCAGCGACTGCTGGCGGCGTACCCGATTGCATGGCCTTTAGCAGCTTGGCGCGCACTTCCATATTGGCCAGGGGTAAGTCGATTCGATCGTACTCGGAGCTAAAGTGAGTCTGCTGCCGCAGGCTATCGTTTAGCTCGCCAAAGTCCTGACCGCTTTGCACCACTGCCTCTAATAGATACAGCGCCGAGAGCAGTGCATCTCGCTCTGGAATATGGTGGCCGTAGCCAATCCCGCCGGACTCTTCGCCGCCAATGAGCACCTCTGCGTCTAACATGCGATCCGCAATGTACTTGTAGCCAATGGGCGTTTCGTACACGGGCAGGTCGTACAGCTTAGCCAGCGCCAGAAAAAGGTTAGAGCCGCTGAGCGTTTTTACCACTTCGCCGGTCATGCCCCGACGCTTGGTGAGATGTTCCATCAGGATAGGAATTAGCACTTGGGAGCTGAGGAAGTTGGCGTTACTGTCCATTCCGGCAATGCGATCGCAGTCCCCATCAAAAATCAAACCTACCGTCAGCCCATCATTGGTTTTATTTTTAACTGCTTCAAACAGCTTCGGAATATACTTTGGCAACGGCTCCGGCGCACCTCCTTCAAATAGCGGATCGGCCTCCCCATTAATCTCATGAATCTCGCGCTCTAGCAGCCGCTGCAATCCGGTCGAAGCGGCCCCATGCATCACCTCGCTAAACACCGTCAGCTTCCCGTCATCTAACGCCTGACGAATGGCCTCAATATCCACCATCGACTGAAGCGCGGTGCAATAGCTCGGCCAGGGATCGAACTCCGTAATGCTGCCCGCCGTTTCTGCTGTGGGCATAGATTCCTCAAGCTTCGCCTCTACTTTCTGGGTCACCTCGGGCGGCACCGACCCGCCAAACGCACTTTTCACCTTCAGTCCGTTGTAGGCCGCTGGGTTATGGCTAGCCGTAATGACCACGGCCCCTAGCGCCTTCTGGTCGAACGCCGCCCAGCTAAAAGCCGGTGTAGGCGCAAAGCACTGCGACAATTTCACCTCGTAGCCTGCTGCTGCAATGCATTCAGCTGCATAGCGAGCAAAATCTGGCGATAGAAATCGGCGATCATAGCCTACAATCACCGTTTTGCTGCCGTTGTCGCCGTAGGTTTCTTCCAGTACCTGAGCGGCCAAGGCGGCGACTTTTCCCACCCGGTCAAATGTAAAGTCGGCGGCGATGATTCCTCGCCAGCCATCTGTGCCAAATTTGATGTCCTTATTGACAAACGTAGAGGGGGAGACAGAGGCCATGGGTAAGTCGGTGGGAGTATCGGGCAAAGGTGATCGTGAGTAGTGTACAGACAGACGCTATCAAAAGGCTAGCGACTCGGACACAGCTTAGGTTTCATTTATCCTAGTTTCATTTATCCTGGTTTCATTCATCCTAGTTTCATCTACAGGAGTGGATGTGTTAACCCCTTCGAGGACTGCCGTTGCAAATCGGGATAAGACTGTGATCGAGTCCTTCTCAATGTAAGCTGATCAAAATTTAATGCCTATGATAATCTTGATAAGCGGTGGTTGCGTTGTGCGATCGCGTAGCGGGATGTAGCGCAGCTTGGTAGCGCACTTCGTTCGGGACGAAGGGGCCGCTGGTTCGAATCCAGTCATCCCGATCAATGAGCTAAAAGCAAATAGCTAATAGCAAACGATTTAGCTAAAAGAAAACGTAGACGCGCTCAACAGACGATTGCTATGCCGGATACGCCCGAATTGACGCCTCCCGACCAGATGCCCGATTCGCCGCGTCGCTCGCGCCGTCTTTATAGAACTTTGCTCAGGGTTGGCGTGGGGTTGGGGGTCGTGGCGGTGACCGTTGGCGTTGTCGGGGTGGTTTGGGGCGATCGCATTGTCACCCGTTTTTTGCTTCCTAGAGTGGCCGATTCCGTTGATAAAGCCATTAAGCGACCCGCTGAGTTGGGCGACGTTGAGGGCTTTTCCTTTTGGGGCGTAAAGCTAGGTAAAACGGTGATTCCGCCGACAGATACAGATACCTCTTCGGTTACGGTCGATGAGATTGAGGTGACGGTGGGACTGCGATCGCTGATCTTTCAGCAAACGCTTAAGTCCAACATTGTTTTAGTTCGGCCCCAGGTTTTACTAGTGCAGGGAAAAGACGGAACATGGACTGATTTTGAGCTGCCAGAACCCGACGAAGCTAAAAACCGGATAGAGCTAGAAATTCAGTCTATTAAAGTCAAAGATGCCAGTCTCAGCGCGGTGCCTTTTGTTGCACCGGGTGCGGATGCCATCGTGCCGAGAAAGCCTGTGTTGGTAGACGATACGAATGCCGCTATCGAGTTTTTTGGAGAAGATGCGCAAGAGATCTCGTTTGACTTAGCGGGTAAGCTCGATGCCGGAAAGTTTGACATTGACGGTGAGGCCGCTCTGAGTGCTAAAGCTGTAAAAGCGATCGCCCGGCTGCAAGATTTGCCTGCAGTGGGGGTCAATTTGTTGCTTCCCGATTCGCTGGGCATTCAGTCGGGAGAGCTAGATGGAAATTTGAGCATAGCCGTCGCGCTCAGCAAAGCGGGAACGCTCGATCAATCTGCCGTTGACATCAAAGGAACCGCTCTCTTTCAAAATGGCGAGGTTCGTGCCACCGCACTGTCTGCGCCTATTCAACACATCCGCAGCCAGCTTCTGTTTAAAGGTCAGCAGGTCACCTTGGAAGACACCGGGCTACAGCTAAACGACATTAAGCTGACGGCCTTTGGCGATGTGGATTGGAAGAAAGGCTACAACCTGATGGCTAAAATTCCAAAAGTCAGCGTAGCGCAAGTGCAGACGCTAGCAGAGGTTGATCTACCGATTGCCTTAGACGGTGCGTTTCAGCTTAATGCTCGAGTTACCGGCGAGCTAAAACAGCCTAAATTGCAGGGTCGTCTAGCGAATTTACAGCCTTTACTCGTGGACAAACTAACGCTAGATAGCGTAGTTGCAGACTTTGCCGTGACCGAATATGCCGACGGCGTGGCGTTGCCATCCCGCTTCGATCTGACCAAGCTGCAAGTACGCCCTCAAGCCGGTGGGCTGGTTACTGCTAGCGGCCAAGCAGACCTAACTGATCTAAAGAACCCAGCTTTTCAGCTCGCGGCTCAGGTCGATTTGCCGACGGATGCCTTTGCTCAAATCTACGGAGTTGAGCTGCCAGAAGATATTGTAGTAGGCGAGCTAACGGCGGATGTGAAGGCGTCGGGAGATTTAAGATTGCCTACTAAATCGTCAACTAAATCGCCAATTGCTTTTGCTCAATGGCGGCTAGCAAAAGGCACGTTTCCCGGTACGGGAGAAATTTCGCTAGTAGACAATCGGGTGAAGCTACAGAACACTCGTTTGCAGTCGGAGCAGGGAACGCTGACGGCAGCCGCCTTACTCCAGCTAGATAGCGGCGACTGGCAGGCCGTTGCCAGTACCGAGCAAGTCGATGTACAACAGTTTGCGACTCAGGTGCGCGGATTGTTGAATGCCAATATTGAAGCATCTGGAAATCTCAATGCGCTGAATTTACAACAGATTCAGGCCCAAGGAACGGCTTTTATTGCCGATGCTCAAGTGCGCTTAAGCGAGACGAGTGAGTCGCTGTTGGATCGAGGAGATTGGACGACGGCTTTTGAATGGCAGGGCGATCGCATTGCCGTAGACGCCTTCACTGCCCCCGGCCTTCAGGCCAAGGGAACTATCGGCATAGATCTTAGCCAACCCAACCCCATTGATCAGCTAAATCTAAACGTCGTGCTGCAATCGGTTAACCTTCAGCCCCTCAACAGCTTTGCCCCCGCGAATGTACGAGAGTACGCGCAGCTAGCCGGACTCACTAGCTTCAACGGTCAGCTCTTTGGCACCTTGAAGAACCCTCAAATAGCAGGCGAGGCCAGACTAGACCAATTAGCGATAAACAATCTGTTGTTTGAGTCGCTAGCTGGCCCGGTTGCCTTTTCTTTAGCAGAAGGTGGACGCGCCGATCTGCGAGGACAACAAGATCGACTTCAGGTCGTGTTGGAGGATGCTCCCGGCGGCCAAATTCCCTACTGGCCATCTGCTTTTGAGGTGCGCAATCAGGACTTTATCGCTAATGGCTACGGGTCGGGCAGTCAGCTTCATGCCGAGGTGGTTCAACTGCCCCTAGAGAGATTGGATATTCAGCCTGCACTTCAGTATGGATTGGGCACCCTCGGCGGTTTGTTGCAGGCCAGCGTGGACGTGAACCTAGCTGACTTCTCTAATCCAGTTGCGGACGGCACTTTAACCGTGACTCAACCCACCCTGTCTCCTATTGATGCCGAGCAGATCACCGCTAGTTTTGCCTATGCCAACAGCATAGCCACCCTCAAACAAGGAGAACTTCTGTTTGACGACAGCCGCTATCTGCTAACCGGCAGCGCGAACCTAGCGTCTAATATTCAGTACAAAGGGATTCAGTACAAGGGCGCACTCACTATTGCAGAAGGCCGTATAGAAGATTTGGTACCAATTTTTGAAAAGCTCGACCTGAGTAAATCTAGGCTGGGAAAATCATCTACGCCATCCGGGTCAGCGGCTAATCTGACGACGGCATCTGTAGGCGTGCCTAATGCGCCCTTGTTAGAGAAACTACAAAGCTTTGTGGCGTTTCTAGAAACGCATCCTGAAGCAGAAAGTAAATCGGGCGAGACCGCGCGGCCGCCATTAGAAGACTTGCAAGGCGCGTTCGCGGGGACGGTTGCATTTGCTGGAAACTCCCTTGCCTTGGCTGATGCTACTGCTGACTTTGATATTCGAGGCGATCGCTGGCAGTGGGGCGAAAATACTCCGCCTAACGAGTTGGCGCTGGTCGGTGAAGTCGCGAACATGAGCGTGGACATTGAGACGGCCTTTGTCCACGCGGGAGCAACCCAAATCGATCTTGCTGGCGGCGGTAATCTCAATCGGCTAGACGGGCAGCTAACGGTTGAGAACCTGCCGGTGGCGCTGGCTGAGTTGTTTTATCCTTTACCGGCAAGAGTTGCGGGTAATTTAGATTTGGTGAGCACGTTTAAAGGGAGTTTGGCCAACCCGGTTGTGCAGGGAAACGCGACGGTTGATGGAACCGAAATTAATGGCTATGCGTTAGAAGAAGTAGCCGCAGAGTTTAACTACCGCAATGCCGTTTTGAACCTAGACAGTGAGATTGCGCTCGACCCAGCCTACGCTCCTGCTACGATCAAAGGCAGTATCCCTTACGCGCTGCCCTTTATGGCGGTGCAGCCAGCCACGGATCGATTGGCCATTAACGCGGTTATTCCTAACAACAACCTAGAGGTGATTAATGCGCTGACGGATGGGCAGGTACTTTGGCAAAGCGGCCAGGGCAAAGTCTCGGTAGAAGTCGGCGGCACTTTGGCCCAGCCTGCGGTGGTGGGGCTAGCCAGTTTTAAGGATGGAACTATTCGCAGTCCTCAGTTGGGTGACGATCTGACAAATCTGATGGGAGATGTGCGATTCAACTTAGAGCGGATAGATATTCAGCAGCTGCAGGCGAACATAGGTGATGGGCGATTGACGATTAGCGGGCGACTACCGCTGCTGCCATCGGGTCAGTCGATTTTGGCAGCGGCTTTTCCTGCGGGAACTGCGCCGCCGATCTTCCAAAGTTCAGACAGCTTGAGTTTAGACGGCTTGAGTTCAGACAGCCTGAGTTCAGACAGCCTGAGTTCAGACAGCCTGAGTTTAGACAGCCTGAGTTCAGACGACCTGAGTTCAGACGGCTTGTGGGTTGCCATCGAAAATTTGCCGGTTGACTACAGCGATATTTTACAGGCTGTGCTTCAGGGGCAGGTGCTGGTAGCGGGGGCTGCTTTAGCACCAACTATTAGCGGCAATATTGAAATTGATGATGGTCGAGTTCAGGCCAATCGGCTGCTGGCTCAGTCTGGGTCACTCAATTTACCCACTGAAGCAGAAGTCGAAGGAATTAGCCCTTACCGGTTAGCGTATCTTGGCCCCGATTCGCTGGCGCTGAAGGTGGACAACTCGCCCAAGGGACTTTTGGATAGAGTGATGTTGCAAAATTTTGACGTGAGCTTTGGCGATCGCCTCATCATCGCCGGTCAGCCCTTTTATAACCTCAGCGCCCTGGGTAGCCTCACCGTTAACGGCCCTATCAGCAATCTACAGCCAGCAGGCACCATCGAACTCAAATCGGGCTGGATCAACCTTTTTGCCACTCAGTTTCGCCTGGATAAAAACGCCCCGAATACCGCGACTTTTTCGCCTGAAGATGGCCTGAATCCACTGGTGGATGTGGTGATGACAGCTCGAGTGCAGGACGCCAACATCACGCCTGCGCCGACGGTAGCAGGCGGCTTTTTCAACGCTGAGATCACCGAAAGCCAGGTGGAAACATTAGGCAGCGTTGACTACATTCGCGTGCAGGCGGTGGCCGAAGGGCCGGCGAGTGAGTTGAGCGATCGCCTCACCCTCACCAGCGATCCGGAGCGCAGTCAAGGAGAACTTTTAGCGCTATTAGGCAGCAATATTTTTACCGATATTGCCAGCGCTTCCTACCTTCAAGTGGGCGAATTTTTGGGAGCCGGTAGTTTGACTAATTTTGGCGATCGCATTGCCGATATCGTGGGCCTAAAGTCTTTTAGCATTGCGCCTACTACAGATACTGGCAAAGCCGGATCGACCAGCATTGGCCTCGAAGTAGCGGCTTCTGCTAGCCTCAGCAAGCGGTTCGACGTTGACTTTCAGCAAACGCTCAACAGCAACCAACGGCCCTTAATTGGCACGCAGTATCGCCTGACAGACGAGCTAAAACTGCGCGGAGCCTCCAACCTAGACAACACTGAGTTCGAATTAGAATACCGAATCCGATTCTAAACGAAGCGACCCCATGTTCTCGGGCAAAACGTACTAAGATCTAAGCGCACAAATCTATTGCATGAGTATTTATTCCCAGCAGCCATGACTAACCCTATCCTCGACGATAAGACCGTTGTTCGTGACTATTTTAATCAAACGGGCTTTGACCGCTGGAAGCGCATTTACGGCGATGGCGAGGTCAATAAGGTGCAGGTGAACATTCGCGCCGGACACCAAAAGACCATTGATAACGTGCTGGCCTGGTTTGCGGAAGATGGCGATTTGTCAAAGATAACCGTATGCGATGCGGGCTGCGGCGTGGGCAGTCTGGCAATTCCGCTGGCGCGAATGGGCGCAAAGGTCTATGCCAGCGATATTTCTGAGAAAATGGCTAGTGAAGGGGCCGAAAGGGCCAAAGCTGAACTAGGCGACGAGCTGACCGCCGAACAAATGCCCCAGTTTGAAGCAAAGGATTTGGAGCAGATTGACGGCAGCTATCATACCGTGGTGTGCCTAGATGTGCTGATTCACTATCCGCAGGAAAAAGCCGACGACATGATTAAGCATCTAAGCAGTCTGGCTACGGATCGGGTGATTTTGAGCTTTGCGCCCAAAACCTGCTTTTACGCCACGCTCAAAAAAGTGGGTGATTTTTTCCCTGGCCCCAGCAAAGCCACGCGGGCTTATCTACACAGAGAATCGGATGTGGTGTCCGCGCTAGAGGCAAACGGTTGGCAAATTGGACGGCGATCGCTCAACAAAGCTCCCTTCTACTTCTCTCGTTTGCTAGAAGCGACTCGCCCTACCGAGAGTCAATCTTAGATCTGATACAGAACAATGATGTTTTTCGCTCGTATCAATTAATTTTGAAATGCAGGGGGTGTTAGCACCAATCCTTAAATTGGAAGGAAGGCGCGCCGTTGTTGTAGATGAGCGTCGTTTAAAGTTTGTCTAAAGCCAGCAGTTAGGCAATCGAATCTATCCGGATCATCCATTAGTTTAAACGTGTCTGAATAAGCGGGGTGTCGTCTCTCTCTCAGCCCTTGGTTGGCTTTCTGTTTTACCCGCTCACCGATCAATTCACTCTCAGGGCAACATTATGACGACATCAAAACATATCGCGGGCGTGGGGCTGTCAGCGTTAGGCTTATTGCTAGGGTTGGTATGTTTGGGGAGAGCCGCAGAAGTCGCCTTCGGCAATCGCCCAGAACAGCTGCACAAACACGAGACTATAACGACCGGATTACTGTTGGGCATTCCCTGTACCGCGGGCGCGGGGTTAATGCTAATCGATATGGAAGCGCGGCGTCGCCGAAGCCGGTCTCAGCGGATGCAAACACTCTTTTATAAGGCGCTAAAGGCCAACGATGGCAAGATAAATCCGCTACAGTTCGCTATGCTAGCAGAGGTCTCGCTCGCAGAAGCGCAAAAATGCCTGAATGATTGGGCAGGCCCGCTTAACGCCGATTTTGAAGTGGATGAGGCGGGCGTGGTGGAATACTGCTTCTATCTGTAGAGCCTGTTGTAGCGCATGGTTTGATATGGCCCGGTTATTTTTTGCGATCGCCTCCATCTTAGGCGCACTGTCCGTTGCCGGAGGAGCCTTTGGCGCTCATGCTCTGAAGGGTCAGCTCACTGAAACGGCGCTAGGCAGCTTTGAAACGGGCATTCGCTATCAGATGTACCACGCGCTGGCGCTGCTGCTGGTGGCGCTACTGATTAAACAATCGCCCCATGTCTCCTGGCTGACTGCCGCAGGCGGGTGCTTCATCGCCGGAACCGTTCTGTTTTCAGGCAGTCTTTATGGTCTGAGCTTAGCGGGCATCAAGGCATTAGGCCCGGTGACACCGCTAGGAGGCGTCGCCCTAATTGCGGGCTGGATTTGTTTAGTAATAGGCAGCTCCAAAGCTTTCTAAGAAGGCTTCAACTACGTCAGAATAAGAAGGCTTTTTACATCTCGCTATATGTGTCGAATTTTGGGTTATCTCGGCCCGTCTATTGCCCTCGATCGGCTGGTGTTAGAGCCAGCGCATTCTTTACGGGTGCAGAGCTACAAACCCAAGGAGCTAAATGGCGCTGTGCTTAACGGAGATGGATTTGGCCTGGGCTGGCACCGCGAAGGCAGCGCTCCTTTCGTTTACCGCAACATTCTTCCGATGTGGAATGATCGCAACCTCGACGATCTGTGTCGCTACATTCAGGCCAAAAACTTTGTGGTCAATCTGCGCAGTGCCACCCGCCAAATGCCGTTAGATTTGAGCAACTGCCAGCCTTTTACGCACCGCGATATCCTGTTTGTCCACAATGGCCTGATCGAAAATTTCTTTGAGTCGCTGTATCGGCCTATTCGAGAGCAGCTTTGTGACCTTGCCTATCGCAAAATTCAGGGACTTACTGATTCTGAGCATATTTTTGCGCTGCTAGTTCATCATCTAGAGCAGGAACCTGGTTTGGATTTGGCTGAGGCGCTGAAGCGGACAATGCTTGAGATTATTGAGCTAGCGGAGCAAAAGAATGTCCGAGTGGCGGCGAATATTATTTTGACGACGGGCGATCGCATCGTGGCCCTACGCTACGACAATCGCCAAACAGCGCCTTCCTTCTACCTGCTCAAAAACGCGCCAAAGTTCCCCAATTCGATTATTCTCGCTTCCGAAGCCCTGTTTGAAGGTGATTGGCAGACCTACAATCAGCGCGAAATCGTTAGTGTTGATCGAGATCTGCAAATCAAAAGCTACGCCATGCTTGAGTAGTAAGCGCTATTGGCAGTCTTCAACCGGAAGAATGTGAGAATTTTTTAAAAAAATTAGTGAAACGTTAAAAGTAGGAGATAATTTTTTACTAGAGCGAGATCTCCAAAAGAGAAAAAGCATGCTGACAGTACGACCTGTCTCATCGTTCAATCATTTGGGCAATCATTTGAGCCAGGTGAAGATTAGCCCTGGTGCTACATCAATAAAATGTATGTAGAAGAGTCCGCAGATTAAGCCAGGGTCAACTAAAAATATAGATTCTTTGTGATTATGCGTCAAATGCACCCATATTAGCTAAGCGCCTATTAAGATGAGGTCAACTAAAGGCTGTGTATACGCTGCATCTGTACGTAAACCCATCTAATTAGGACTGTGCATCTCACTAACCTATCGTTTATCGCCATGTTCATGATATCGAACATCGCAACGCTACGACTTTGGTTACAGCCGTACTCTTTTCAAGCGCACATCTCTTAGATTGCCTATCTGTATCATCATATGAAAATCAAAAAAAATCTCCCAAGATATCTTGGGACTTCTTTGATCGTCCTGACTGTCATTTTTTTAGCGATAGAGCTTTCTTTGTCTGGATCGCCAGTGGCCAGTCTAGAAGAGGGTAAACCCATACTCTCTCAGGCTTATGCCTTACGAAGCCTATTTTTTATGGTCGCAAGTGCAATAACGATTGCGTTAGTTCATCAGCAAGCCGTTTATAAAAAGCAAAGACAAACGCTTTTATTAGCGGAGCAGCAACTATGGTCAAACAGACAAAAAACAGTGGCTTGGATCTCTCTATTCGCTGTCTTATTTTCTCTCGGACTGCTCTTCTTTCAGCCAGCTACATTCTCTTATTTGGCCCAAGAAGATGTATTGATAGAGCCGCTATCTGCACTGTTTTTGTTTGCTAGCTCAGCGGTTTTTGTCAGTCAAGCTTGGAGAGTTTGTCGTCAAAAAATATCCAACCGCTATATCATCGTGGTTGGCCTGTGTATATTAGCGCTTATACTTTTTTTCATTGCGATGGAAGAAGTTTCCTGGTTTCAAAGAGTAGCTAAGTTCGAAACACCAGATGCCTTTTCTCTTAATGCGCAAGGTGAGTTCAATCTACACAACTTTGCGACTGACAGAGTCGAATATGCTTTCTACACGGGCACGTTTTTCTATCTAATTGTCTTGCCGTTCCTACATCTAACCTCTGTGATCCCAAAACGGTTTAAAGGGCTAGAAAATTTTATCGGTGGTAGCTTTACACTTTGTCTGAGTTCAATATTTGTTGCCTATAACTACGATATGTGGAACGCCTTCCCGACTCAGCTTTCATATTTTTTAACAATATTTATGCTTTCGAGTCTCTGCGTTCTCAGTCGTTCTGCTCAAGTTAAAAGAACTTTTGCTGTTTTTATCGTCACCTTGATAATCACCCAAATAGTCTTTCTCTGGTTGGGCGGCACCACCTCTCGTATATGGGATGTTACGGAGTACAAAGAGGGATTTATCGCCTTTAGCTTTTTTCTGTATTCGTTAGACGTCCGAAACAACTTGTCTTTATTGCAGAAGCTAGATTGCAGAGATTAGATTGCAGAGATTAGATTGCAGAGATTAGGCGGCTGTGGGAACTTGTCAACCGAGTGGTTGCTGGCATGGGTGAAGGTTTTATTGGCGTCCAGTTTGCTTATAAAGATTTAGCAGATATTTAGCCATATTTAACGATGCCGAGATGATCGGATGATGGGAATGCTAAGAAGGCTCCATGTCCGATGCTATTGAGTTTTCGCCAATGATTATGCCTTCTTCTAAGGTTTTAGAAGTTCAGTCGTCTAGTGATTCAGCGTCTAAGGTCGATCCGCTATCTGTCTATAAGGCGCTTTGGGAAGATGTAGCTGTCGTCCAGGCAGTGCTGGAGGTGCTAGAAGGCGGTGGGCATTTTCGTCTTCTGAGCTGGAATAACGCGATCGCAGAGCCATTCCTGCAAAGGCTTGCTCAGGAGTATGGCGATCGCTGCGATCGCTGTGTACAAACTGAGCAACCTGTCAGCTTCGAGATCGAACCGCTTACCGCCGGTTTATCTTTGGAGACTGAGGCCGAGAAATGGTGGAAGATTGATATTTTTCCGCTTAAAAACGCCGCCGGACAGATTCATCAGCTCTTGCTTAGAGCCACTGATTTAAGCGAAGTTAAACAAACAGAAGCTCGCTTAGAATCGTCTCTCCAAGATGCTCGTACCATGATTGAAAATGTGCGAGAGGCCGTTTTTATTCATACCCCCGACGGCAGAATTATCGACGTAAACGAGCAAGTACTCAAACTGTATCGAGTCTCTAGAGAAGAGGCGTTGAGCTATCGCATCACGCATGAGTATGCCACGCCAGAAAGCCCTGTGCATCTGCTGCCGGATCTGTGGCGGCGCGTTATGCAAGGCGAACGAGTGGATATGGAATGGCCTGCAAAATGCCCCTCTGACGGCACGTTGTTGAACCTAGATGTGACCTTGCAAAGAGTCATGTTGAGCGGCCAAGCCTATATTATGGCCTGTGTTTGTGATGTGAGCGATCGCAAGCGAATAGAAGCCGAGCAAAACCGCCTGCTAGCTATCTTAGAAGCGACGCCCGACATGGTGGGCATTGCCGATGCCGAAGGCCACAGCCTTTATGTCAACAGCGCTGGACAAAAGCTGTTAGGGCTATCAGCAGAAACGTCGACGGGTTTTCACATTAGCCAGACGCTGCCTCCTCACGAACAGGTCATGTTTAGAGACATTGCGCTGCCTCAGGTGATAGAACAGGGCAGCTGGAAAGGCGAGTCGGCGATCGTTACCCGCGACGGCAAGCTTCTTCCCGTTTCTCAGGTCATGATTGCGCATAAAAATGACTCAGGCGAGCTAATGTATATGTCAACTATCATGCGTGATATTAGCCTGGAAAAAGCGGCAGAAGAGAGATTGCGCGATCGCGAACAATTCTTGAGCAGCATTTACAGCGGCGCGGATATCCTCATTTTTACCTGGGATATTTTTACCGAAAACGGCAGCCTTCAGGCTCGGTGCTCTGGTTGGAACCCAACTTGTGAAGCCTCAACCGGCATGCGCTCCGAAGAGGTCTTAGGCAAAACACCGCCTGAAGTATTTGGAATAGGACAAGGCAACCGGATTGCCCAAAACCTCTTTCAATGCGCCAGCCAAAAGCAGTCTATGTACTACGAAGAGGAAATTGTAATTGAGGATAAACAGACCTGGTGGGCCACCACGCTCAACCCCATCCAAGATCGAGCGGGCCAGGTTTATCGAGTGGTCGGCACTACCACCAGCATCACCGAACTCAAGCGCAATACTTTAGCGCTAGAAGCCTACAGCCAGCGTCAGACCGAACAGGCCAAAGCGCTCTCCGCCGCCCTCCTAGAACTGAAGCAAACCCAGTCGCAAATTATCCAAAGCGAAAAAATGTCTAGCCTAGGCCAAATGGTGGCAGGTGTCGCTCACGAAATTAACAATCCGGTGAACTTTATTCATGCCAATCTCCACCCGGCTTCTAGCTACGCCCTTGAGCTATTAGATCTTATTGCCCTGTATCAGCGCGAATATCCTCAACCCTCTCCTGCCCTGATCGAAATGCTAGCGGAACTAGACTTCGACTTTATTAAAAAAGACTTTATGGATCTGCTCGCTTCCATGAAAATTGGCACTCATCGGATCAAAGAGATTGTGCTTTCGCTGCGTAACTTTTCGCGTTTAGACGAGGCCGAGATTAAAGAGGTCGATATCCATAATGGCATTGATAGTACGCTGGTGATTTTGGGGCATAAGCTTAAGGCCAATGCCCTCCAAGTCCCGGTTGCAGTCAGCAAAGACTATCGGCTCTCTCGCTGGGTAGAGTGTTATCCTAGCCAGCTCAATCAGGTGATGATGAATATTTTGGCCAATGCTATCGACGCGCTCGATCAAGTACGTCAACCCCAGATTCATATCGCCACAGAGGTCTGCGATCGCTTTGCTACGATTACTATCTCGGATAATGGGCCGGGTATGCCCGAAGAGGTTCAAGCCCACATTTTTGATCCTTTCTTTACCACCAAAGCCGTGGGCAAAGGCACCGGGATGGGACTCTCTATTAGCTATCAAATAGTGACCGAAAAACACGGCGGTACCATCTCGGTTAGCACCCCAGTAGGGCAGGGCACACAGTTCACTATCCAGATCCCTCTTACTAGACCAGAAAATTCACACCCAGCCAAAGCAGCAGAAGTGAACCAAAAACACCCAGCCAGAGCTTAAACCGAATATCCATCAAAAAAATCCTTAATTGATAATCTGCTTTTTGTATCCTATCTAGAAATTGCACGGTTTAAGAGACAAACCTAGAGCGATCGCATTTTTTCTATCTATTTTTTATTCATGGGCCGCTTGGCCATGACGATAGCTCAGGTTGTGTGGCTCAGGCCGTATAGCTCAAGTTGTATAACTCTCGGCCTGCAGACGAAACATCTCCTCGTACCGGCTCGGTTTGGCTATGAGTTCGTCATGAGTGCCGACTTCGATAATTTCACCGTTTTCGAGTACCACAATGCGATCAGCCATGCGTACGGTAGAAAAGCGGTGGCTGACCAAAAAAGTCATTTTGCCTTGGGTGAGCTGACGAAACCGCTCAAACAGATCGTGCTCTGCGATCGCATCTACCGCGGCCGTTGGCTCATCGAGTATCAGCACCTGCGCCTGCGACATAAAGGCTCTAGCTAACCCAATCTTTTGCCACTGTCCGCCCGATAAATCCACGCCGCCAGTAAACATTTTGCCCAGCACCGTATCGTAGCCTTTGTCCAACGCCTCAATCACCGCATTTGCGCCCGCATCATCCGCCGCCTGAGAAACCTGACGGGCATCGTCGCGATTGGCCAAATCGCCAAACCCAATATTGTCTTTGGCACTGAGCGCATAGCGAGCAAAATCTTGAAAAAGCACGCCGATATTACGCCGCAAACTGCCCAAGTCAAAAGCGCTCAGGGGAATATCGTCAATTGCAATTAGCCCTCGGTCAATGTCGTATAGCCGGGTTAGCAGCTTCAGCAGCGTCGTTTTGCCCGAGCCGTTGAGTCCGACTAGGGCAATACATTCTTCCGGCGCGACGGTGAGATTAATATTTTTTAGCGTGGGGCGATCGCTGCCCGGATAAGTAAAGTAAACGTCTTTTAACAGAAGACCCTCTTTTATCGTCTCTGGAAACGGCTTAGATTTTGGCGGATTGGTGACTTGAGGCGCTAAGTCCAAAAACTCAAAATACTGAGAAACGTACAGATTGAACTCGTAAAGCGTGGCCAAACTGGTTAAAATTCCGGCCGTTGCCGCCTGTGCCTGCTGAAAGGTGCTGGCATACAGCGTCAGGTCGCCGATGGTCACCCGGCCGCGAACGGTTTCCCAGAGCACCAGCGCATACGCGCCATAGAACCCAATCGCCGAGACAATTTCTAAAGACACCTGGGCAAAAGACTGACGGCGAGCCAGCTTTTGCGACTCCTGGTTAAACTCTTCGCGAATCCCCTGATACTGATCGACCAGGTAGCCGCCTAGATTAAACAGCCGCACTTCTTTCACAAACTGAGGTTCGGTCAAAATATCGCCAAAATAGTCGGCCAATCGGCGGCTAGGCGTTTGGCGGCGCGTCATCCAAAAGCGGCGCTCGGAAAAACGAACGCCCACCCAAAGCGTCGGCAGCGCACTGAGCAACAGCAGAACGAACACCAGTGGATTGAACCGCAGCAGCAGCGCCAGTAGTCCCAGTAGCCGGGTAAATTGGCCCAGCAAGGTTAGAGACAGTTGCAAAACCCGCATCGGGTAGTTGCTGCCACTTTGCTGAGCGCGGTTGAGAATGTCGTGAAACTCGGGCGATTCGTAATGGGCTAAATCGAGCCGGGTCGCTTGCTGAAGCAGTTGGGTGTTGGCATAGAGCAGGAAGCGATCGCTCATTACCTGCGTCGTGTAGGCCCCCAGCTGCTGCAAAATAGCTTGCAATAGCAGCAGGCCAAAGCCGCTAAGTACCAATGGCAGCAGCTCCTGAACCGTAGTGGCGATCGCCATGCCAGCTCCCACGCTCTCCACCACCCGATCCACAATCAGCTTACTAACGTAAATCTGCGCAGCAGGCATCAGCGAACTAGTCAGCGTTAGCACCAAACTGATCAGCAGCGGTAAGGGTGCAGCCCGCCAAACCAGCCGCATCAGGCGAGGCATATTCTGGAAAATGGCCACAGACTCAGTGACTTTTTCCAGCACAGATTTAATAGAAAAGGAGCTGTTTCCGGTCGAAGGGGAAGTTGGCAATACTTAATCAGGAAGAGGATACAAAATGGTCGCTATTCCTCAGCCTAGCACTTCTAAATAGGTCGCGGAGGGCGGCTCCACGATGATGGTTGCATCTACACCGTTACCGACGCAAACAGGGCGGCCACATCTTCACTGCGCATTCGGCACACAGTCATTAGACGCAGCCGTCCCCATAGAATCGAGCATCGGCGCATCATGAAAGCCCAAAGATTTTGCTTTGCTATCTCAACAAAATCCCACAAGATCCCACAAAATCAGCAAAAACCAAACTTCGTAATATTTGAAGAAATATCTGAAGAGGAAGTATTTGAAGAAGTATTTGAGGAAACCAGACTAAATGCCTTACCCGCTGGTCGTTTTGAGGTCTTATAGCAAATGCTTAAACCGGTCATCCTGGCCGATGGTTTTAACGATTTGCTTGATGTCCTGCGTCCGATCTTTTTTGACGATCAAAGTGGCATTGCCATCGCGTACGACCACAACATCTTCTAGGCCAATCGTTACAATCAGCTCGTCGTCGTCGCTGCTATAGAGGATACTGCCTTGCGTATCGAGTCCTAGATGCTGGCATAGCTCTACATTTTGAGCGGATTGAGAATTTTCTTCGAGCTGGGCATGGTCTGCTTGAGCATCATTTTCGAGACTTCTCTTTTCTGAGGTTCCATTTTCTGAATCCTTAGAGGTTCTATTCTCCGAAGCCTTATGAGTTAGCAGTCGCTCAATTGCATTCCAGTCGCCCAGGTCGTCCCAACCAAAGTTGGCTGGCATTACATAGGCCCGGTCGGTTTTTTCCATCACCGCATAGTCAATGCTGAGCTTTTTGATCGTGGCATAGGCGTCTACGCCTTTCTCTTTGAGGGCGGCGGTCATATCGGGGGCATGGGTTTCGAGTTCTGAAACCATCACCGCTGCCGGAAAAATGAAGATGCCGCTGTTCCAACTATAGCGACCGCTCTTGAGAAAGCCTTCTGCCGTTTCCTGGTCTGGTTTTTCGGTAAAGCGGCTGACTTTGTAGGCGGGTAAATCGGTCACGATACCGGCTGTAAAGGTGCCTGCTGGTGGCCCTTGTTCGATATAGCCGTAGCCGGTTGAAGGAAAGGTCGGGTGAATGCTTAAGGTGGCGATCGCCCCTTCCCGTACAGCCAAATCGGCAGCGGCCCTGAGCGTATCGCAGTAGCGCTGCTGATCGGTAATGTAGTGATCGGCGGGGAAAAACCCGCAAACGACCTCTTCGCCATAGCGCTTGATGACTTCTAGCGTGGCCCAGGCGACTGCCGGAGCCGTATCGCGTCCCTGTGGCTCGACCAAAATATTTTCGGGCGGAATTTCGGGCAGTTGCGCTCTGACTCCCTCGGCTAGATGCGAGGCGGTGATGACAAAAAGCGATTCCCAAGGTGCAATGGGCAGCAATCGATCGGCAGTTGATTGTAATAGCGATCGCTGGCTACCATCTAGGCGTAAAAACTGTTTGGGCCGCTTTAGCCGACTCACCGGCCAGAAGCGCTCGCCCTTGCCACCGGCCAAGATAATAGGGATAAAACGCGCCATAAATAGGGGTATGCCATCAGAGATTCCGGTCTATCCTACCGCTCCAAGCCATATCACAGGCTATAATCCCCTTAACAATTGATTAATAAAACACACAACTAAGAAAGTTATGAAAACTTTCCGGGCAGTTCATAAAACCGGCTGCTTAACTTTACGGGCCAGTATCTTCAGCTACTAGTCCGTGTTTATCCACTCATAGCCGGACTCTCTACTTACCCTCATTTTGCTTGCAGCCAGCAATGACTATTCAGCCTAACGATCCTGCGGGAACTGCCTCAGAGGACTCGTCATCCTCCGCTAGCGCCCAAAATTCTCTAAAGCAGCTCGCAAACGACTCCGTTGCGAACATCCCGGTCTCCGGTTCTTCTCGTTCTAGGCCCCCTATAGCTCCCTCAGCCTCTAAAACGCTAGCAGTCTCTGAAACCGCGCGCCGAAAGCAGTTGGTCGCCCCGGTTAATCAAGCTCGCCGCCCCTCTCGTTTCTTATCGGCGATCGCTAAGCTGCCTAGGCTAGTAAGAGGGACAGTTTTAGGCGCTGTATTTGGAGCTACCGCGCTAGCTACCGCCGGATTAGGTGCGATCGCCGTAATCACCTTTCCCTTCCCCCGACAGGTCGCTGGCGAAACCGTCGCGCCTCCTTTAGCAGAGCTGTGGCGAACCGGCTTTCAGTATCAGGTTTCTCGCCCCGTCAATATTCTAGTTATGGGTCTAGATGAGGCTCGTGATATAGAGGGAGCCACCCCCGACGACTTGGTAGGTCGCACCGATACGATGCTGCTAGTGCGGGTGAATCCTGAAGCAGGCGATATGAACGTGATGTCTATTCCGCGTGATACGCGAGTGGAGATTCCGGGCTATGGTGTCGATAAAATTAATGAGGCCAACTCTGAAGGGGGCGCTGAGCTAGCTGCACAAACGGTTATGCACAATTTTGACAATGTAAAAATTGATCGCTTTGTGCGCGTGAGCACTCGGGCGTTTAAAGAAATTGTGGATTTGGTGGGCGGCGTTGAGGTGCTGGTGCCCAAGGAAATGAAATACGAGGACAAAACGCAGGGCCTAGAGATTGACTTGCAGCCCGGTTTGCAGACCCTAAACGGCGATCAGGCCGAGCAGTTTGCCCGCTTTCGTCAAGACGCCTACGGCGATATTGGCCGGGTACAGCGCCAGCAAATTTTACTCAAGGCATTGCGCCAGCGCATGAGCAACCCACTGGTTGTCACTAAGCTGCCACAGATTATTAAAGTGCTTCAGCAGAATATAGATACGAACTTGTCTGCTGAGGAAATGATGGCGCTTGCGGGGTTTGGCCTGAAGCTCGATTCTAAGAATTTGCACATGGTGATGCTGCCCGGCGATTTTAGCGATCCAGAAGAATATGGCGCTAGCTACTGGCTGGCAGATCATGCGGCGAGCAGCGATCTGATGCGCACCTATTTTGACGCGCAGCCAGCTGAGCTAGTGGCGAATGTCAGCAGCGTAAATTATTACGAACCGCCTTCGACCTGGAAGGTGAACGGGCTGAGAATTGCCGTGCAAAACGCGACGGCAGATCAGTACGCTAGCTACTCGATGGCCGAGTACTTGAGGAATCAGGGCTTTTATAATGTATACGTGGCGCGCGACTGGACTGATGCGAATCGTCAAACCTCTGTGGTTGCACAGCGCGGAGATTTGGGCAGCGCTCAGGCGGTGCAGGCGGCGCTAAAAATAGGACAGGTGGTGTCTGATTCTACGGGAGATATTGACTCGGACATTACCATTCGAGTGGGCGAAGATTGGCTGATGCAGGTTGATCCTACTTGGCAGCGGTTACCTTACGATGGGCCGAGATAGCGTTATTAAGGTAGTGCGATCGCGATAGCATCATTGAGATAGCATCATTGAGATAGCGTTGCATGTCCTTGAAAAAAATAGGATGAAGGAGAGCGATCGCCCATGAGTTTAGCGTCTGTTGGAATTGCGATAGGACTAGCCTGCTGCTGTGTGCTGCTGTGGGCAACGCCGGTTAATCCTGTTTAGAACGGCTGCCCGTTTAGAAAAATTATGTTTCGCCTTTTTCGGGCATCTGCTCAAGTCTGGGGTCTGACCGTTATTTCGCTCTCTGTCTGTACGCTGAGCGCTTGCCAACCCCCGGTCAAAACGGCGGATGACTTTCATCGAGCGGGCATTGTTGCCATCCAAAAGAACGATCTGGCCACCGCGCTCGAAAATCTTGATCAGGCGGTGGCACTAGAGTCTAGCAATCCGACGATGCTGGTTAATAGAGGCTTGGTGCATGATGAGCTAGGTGAGTATGAGGCCGCGATCGCTGACTACACAGCCGCTATTGCCCTAGACAAAACGCTGAGCGAAGCTTACTACAATCGGGCCAATGCGTACTACAACCTCAAGCAGTTTGAAAATGCTGTCGCCGATTACGATCAGGCCATTGAGCAAAAAGCAGACTTTGCCTATGCCTATGTGAACCGGGCGATTAGCTTAGAGGCGATGGGTGAGAAAAATCGGGCGATCGCAGATCTTTCTCGCGCGCTAGACATTTTTAAGCAACAGGGCGATACGGCAGACGTAAAAAAAGTCACCGCAAAAATAGACACGCTGAAGCAGTCATCTGTCATCAACGAATAATCTGACCGGGGCGATCGCCCTTCAAAAAATGCGAGCAGGCGACACTTCAATGCTCCAAACCCAACGTTCCTCAACGCTACGCCCTGTTTCGCTATGCCCTGTTTAAGTCATACCCACGGGCACCTGCGCCTTAATCGCAAATATCCGCTCAATCACTTCTTGCACGGCCTTATCGGGCGTAGAAGCACCAGAGGTCACGCCGACCGAAATTTTCCCTGCTGGCAGCCAGTCTTTCTCTATCGCTAAATCATGACTGTGCAAAGGCTGATGCTCAATCTGGTTGTCGGCTCCCACGCGAGCGGCACTGTCGATATGGAAAGAGGGAATATCGCGCTCTACGGCAATCTCTTGCAGATGCGTGGTGTTGGAGGAGTTAAATCCGCCAATGACCACCATCAAATCAATATCAGCCTCGACCAGGCTAAACATGGCGTCTTGCCGTTCTTGCGTGGCATCGCAGATGGTGTTGAAGCTGTGAAAATGCTCATTTAGCTCGGTGGGGCCATACTTTTTCAGCATGGTGCGCTCAAACAGTTTACCGATCTGTTCGGTTTCGCCTTTGAGCATCGTGGTCTGATTCGCAATGCCGACCGCCTCTAGGTCTTTATCAGGATCGAATCCGACAGAATGGGCGTTGGCAAACTTGGCCATAAATTCGTCTCTGTTGCCACCGCGAAGAATGTAGTTGGCTACGTACTCGGCTTCGGGCAAGTTCAGCACGATCAGATAGGTTCCGGCAAAAGAACTGGTCGCGACGGTTTCTTCGTGCTGGTACTTACCGTGAATGATAGAGGTAAATTCCCTTTTTTTGTGCTTTTCAACGGTGTTCCATACCTTAGAAACCCAAGGACAGGTCGTGTCCACAATCGTGCAGCCCTCGTCGTGCAGCCGCTTCATTTCCTGCACGCTGGCACCAAACGCAGGCAAAATCACCACGTCGCCCTGGCCTACGCCCGAAAAATCTTTCTCGCCGTTTACTAGCTCAATAAACTGCACGTTCATGGCCTTGAGCTGCTCATTGACCTCGGGGTTGTGGATAATTTCGTTGGTAATCCAAATGCGCTGCTGAGGAAAATGCTGCCGGGCTTCGTAGGCCATCGCTACCGCCCGCTCTACGCCCCAGCAAAAGCCAAAGGATTCGGCCAGATGAATGGTGACCTCGCCCTGTACGAGCTGATTGCCGTTGGCTCTGATTTTTTGGATGAGGGTGCTTTCGTATTGCGATCGCATTTCATCGGCAACGGCGTCCTTTTGACCAAAGCCCTGATTGCGATAGTAGTTTTCGGAATGGTTGAGGGCGCGCTTGAAGGCTTTGGTATCCATAGAGGTTATAGGGAAGTAGAGGCTATAGAGAAGTGAGTACAGACATGATCTACACGCTGCTATATATCTTTTAGTTTACTTGAGATAGTCGGAAGCGGGCGGTGGAGATCGCGTCGGCAATGGTTTGAAGCTCGATATTGAGGTTCTATGCTTACTTACTTTTTAGGCTTACTTTTTAGGCTTATTTTTTAGCGGCTTTTGGGTCTGCTTTATCGCTGGGTGGATCTTGAAGTTCTAACTGGGCGTAGAGGGCGATCGCACTTCTCCAAACCAAATAACCCTCGCGGTTTAGGTGCAGTCCGTCGGTTGTCAAATCGGGGCGTAGCTGCCCGTCGCCCGTGACAAAAATAGGGTAGAGATCTAGATAATAGGCGTCGTTGTCTTTGGCGATTTGTCGGAGCGCCTTGTTCATGGTGATAATGCGATCGCTCGGCAGCGCCAGCAGCTTATCGCGGCTCTCCCAGGTAGAAAGCTCGCCCCCATGCGGCAAAATCGACTGCACCACAATCTGAGTATCCGGATGCTCTCTTCTCAGCTTGCGAACGATCTCTTTATAGTTGGCAATAATGTCCTCATCCGTCTCGCCCCAGATCAAATCGTTGATGCCAATCATCAAAAAGATCGACTCCACCTCGTTCTTTTCAAACAGATCCAGGCGGTCTAGCAGTCCTTTAGTGCGCTCGCCCGAAATGCTTTGATTAATCCACACCCGCTGACCCGGCATCAGCTCGCCCGGAAACCACAGGCTCAGCGAATCACCTAGCAGCACCGACAGGTGAGAAGGCTTCCTAACCACAGCGGCTTGAGCCTCTTGCTTGAGCACATCCACCCACTGCTGATAGTTCAGCTTGCGATCACCACCCGGACGCGGTAGCGCCACTGCCGTATCGGCGATCGCAGCATCAGTGACCGACACCACCGGAAGCGCTGCCGTCATATGGGCCCTAGCCGCTAAAGACGTTTGCTCTTGCCAAACAGCTAGCAGACTGACAAATAGCAGCCCGTTCGTAATGAGCGACAGCGCTGCCCAACCTGGAATTTTAGCGAACCACTTGATCACGGTGGAAAAGGTAAGAGCCTTACGGTGAAAAGGATTTTGAAAGCGCGTTAAAGCACGTTATCAAGCCGAGAACCAACGCACCCTAACAGATTGAGTCTGCTTGAGTCTGCGCATTTAACCTACATACTTAGCCTACGCCTAACCTACGCAAAATTCTAATCCTATCTGCCCATGCTGACTAGGGCGCAGCGCGATTTTCCGTATGAATACGAACGCCCTCAGCATTTTAAGATACGTCATCAGCTTAAACAGCGGTTGATCTCCTCGCCTCAGCAACTATTCACACCAAAACCGCTCACCTTAGCAACGCTTCACGCTAAACGTTAAACCTGAACAGCATCACGTCACCTTCTTTCACCACGTATTCTTTCCCTTCGCTGCGCACCAGGCCCTTTTCCTTCGCCGCCGACATCGAGCCAGAGGTCACCAAGTCCCCGTAGCCCACCGTCTCAGCGCGAATAAACCCACGCTCAAAATCGGTATGAATCACGCCTGCCGCCTGCGGAGCCACCATGCCGGACTTAATCGTCCAAGCGCGGGTTTCTTCTGGCCCAGTGGTGAAATAGGTTTGCAAGCCCAGCAACTCGTAGGTCGCTCGAATCAGAGACTGCAAGCCGCCTTCGCTCACGCCCAGCGACTCCAAAAAGTCCGCCCGTTCATCTTCAGGAATCTCTAGCAGCTCGGCCTCTACCTGCGCCGATACCACCACCACCTGCGCCGCCTCGGCCTCAGCGTGGGTGCTCACTTCCTCAACCCAGCTATTGCCTTCTGCAAGATCGTCTTCAGCGACGTTAGCCGCATAGATTACAGGCTTTCGCGTAAGCAAACCCAAAGGCTTAATCAGCAGCGCCTCTTCTTCATCTAGCTCAACGGTGCGAGCCGCTTTGCCCTCATCTAGTACGGGCTGCAGTTTTTCTAAAACCGCTAGCTCAGCCTGCGCTTCTTTACTATTTCTAGCCTGCTTGCGAACTCGATCTATGCGCTTCTCTAGCTGCGCCAGATCAGACAAGGCCAGCTCCAGGTTAATAATCTCGATATCGCGCAGCGGGCCAATGGAGCCAGCGACGTGAATAATGTCGTCGTTTTCAAAGCAGCGCACGACGTGAATAATCGCATCGACTTCACGAATGTTGGCCAAAAACTGATTGCCCAACCCCTCGCCCTGGCTGGCCCCTTTTACCAATCCAGCAATATCTACAAACTCAACTCTAGCGGGCACAATTTCTTTAGAGCTAGAAATTTTAGCCAGCGCCTGCAAGCGCTCGTCCGGCACGGCCACAATTCCCACATTGGGTTCGATGGTGCAAAACGGAAAATTGGCGGCTTGGGCCTTTGCGTTGGCAACCACCGCGTTAAATAAAGTAGATTTTCCGACGTTGGGCAATCCAACAATTCCGGCTCTGAGCATGGGTAAAAGGGCGCAGGTAAAAGGGCACTGAACGACTCGCTTTACCCAGCATAAAGGGAATAGTGATTATTTCATCACTGACTGCTATGCTTTGGCTGAGTTTATCAAAGCATTCCCCCCCCGCTAAAATCAGTCGAAAGTTCAGGTATGAATTCGCCCTCACCCACGGTCTGTGCGCTTTTGAGCGTTTTACTTGCGGCTAGCCTCACGGGTTGCCGAACCAATCGAGACTCAGATGCTGTCAGCAACGGGGATGAGTTTATCAGCGATGGCCCGGCGGTGCTTAGAAATACCAGCACTAATGTCAGTATCATCGTGCCGAAAGGCTGGATGAAAATGGGCAAGGATCTGCGCCGCAATCACGATATTTATGCGACGCAGCCCTCTAAGCTGCTCTATGCCACGGTGCTCTCTGAAGATAACGTGGGCCTTAAGCGGTTTGGCCTAGCGGACAATTCGTTGCAGTATCGCCAGCTCATTCGCGACCAGCTAGAAAACTTTGAGAGCGAAACCAAAACGGATGTGACTAAAATTGATGGGCATCAAGCTCTTCAGTATGAGATTCGAGGGACGGTCGATGACCAGTCTGTGGTGTATCTGCATACGACGGTAGAGGGAGCCGATGGCTACTATCAGATAGTTGGCTGGACGACCGCTGACCGCTACCGTGAGAACAAGGACGTATTGGAAAACGTGGTTGAAAGCTTTGAAGGAACGTAAGGTCGTGGCAGAGTTGGACAAGCAAAAGAGACTAACTGAGTTTTGCCGGGCGTTTTTTCGCGCTGGGGCGGTGGCGATCGCGGGCGTTGTCGCGGTGATAGGGCTGTCGATGGGACTGTGGAGTGGATCTGCGATCGCTGGATTACACGATGACGACTACGACGGCAATATTTTTGCGCTGTATGCGGGCAACGGCTCGATTGTGCCACCCAAGTTCACGCTGCCGCAGTCGCTAAAGCAAAATAAGCCGACGCTGCTGTTTTTCTATGTGGACGACAGCCAAGATAGCAAAGAGTTCTCGCCGGTGGTTTCGCAGCTACAAGCGCCTTATGGACGCGAGGCAAATTTTGTTGCTATTGCCGCCGATTCTGTGCCCGTAAAAAGCAGCTACGAGAAAACAGAAGCGGGCTATTACTTTGCGGGGGCCGTGCCGCAAACCGTGGTATTTGATGCGGATGGCAACGTAGTGCTAAATGAAGTTGGCCAAATTCCTTACGAAATGGTCGACGACAAAATGCGAGAGTTGTTTGATTTGTTGCCCAGAGAAGAATCAGTAGCGCTAAAGCGTCGATCTTTTAATGAGATAAACAGCGAATTGGTAGATGTTGACGAAGCTCCTGCAGGCAAAAACGCTAGCTAAATTTTGGCCAGATAGTTTAGACATCTTTCAGCGCAATAGCTGTATCAGTCTTTAACTCGTATCCCTGCGGGCAAAAGCCTGCTTTACGAGCTTTCAAACTGCTTTTTAGAAGCCGCAAAGCCCTTTAGACTCTCTCAGTGTTCTTCAGCGCAGTCCGAGATACTTCGGCGACGTTTAAAGTGTTGTGGCGCTAATCTCAAATTGTTTGAGCAACCTGCCAAAACCTTCTTGCCATGTTCGCTAGCGTTCTCGGAGCCTTTTGCAGAAGTTTCGCGAAGTCCAGAGATTTTTCCAGGGCCTGCTAAAGCTTTTGGGAGAGATTGTGGATAATGTTTCGGAGCGATCGCAATCCCCTAGCATCCGTCTCAACAACTTCAGTCATATCCTCTAAATAATGGAAGATTCTAGACAACCTTCGGCTTGACCATACTGTCGTATCAAGGCGACAGCGCTATTTATGGATGCCGCCCAACATTATCAGAATAATGCCGAATAAGGACTATAGCGAGCTGCTATTTGAGCAACTGCAAGCTCCTGAAATATCAGCAGAGTATCTTTCAGTGGCGCTTGAGGAAGGCTCTACCAAGTAGTTTTTGTTAGCGCTGCGAAATGTTTCAGAAGCGCATGGCGGTGTAGGCGTGCTTTCAAACATTACCGATCTCAATCGTCAGAGTATGTACAAAATGCTTTTAGAGGATGGAAATCCTACTTTAACTAGCCTGCTTTCGGTACTGCGGGCAGTCGGCATTACTATCAAATTTGCTTCTGATGACAAAGAAGCTGCGTAATTTTAAACGAGCTATTGAGTCTGGAGGATAGAGGGAAAGAGGGTAAAAGAGCAGAGCGTAACTTAAGTCCTGGGCGCAAACAAACAAACTACTCGAAAACCGATGAGGTGGTTGCGGAAGTCGCGAGTGAGTCTGAAGCGATCGGCCGCGCGGCAGAGTGTCGGGTCGTGGTTCCACGAACCGCCCCGCAGTACTTTTTTTTCGTCAGAGGATTCCCAAACGCTTCCGTCAGTAGGGGCACCTTTATAAGAGTCATGCCACCCGTCAAGGCACCATTCCCAAACGTTGCCGTGCATATCGTACAAGCCAAAGCTGTTAGCAGGAAAACTCCCTACGTCTACAGTTTTTCCTTTTTTCCGTCCGTAGTTGGCCAGCTCGGTTGTAATAGTCGATCCAAAGTGAAAAGGCGTTGTTGTCCCCGCACGGCAGGCATATTCCCACTGCGCCTCGCTAGGCAAACTATACGCTCGTTTCGAGTGCTGCGATAGCCGTTTACAAAACTCTACCGCCTCCTCCCAGGAAACTTTCTCAACCGGACGCTGCGCCCCTTTGAAGTTAGCGGGATCTTTCGCTAAGTCTCGCTCCACCTTATCCATCGCCGCCACCGCCGCCCACTGAGCCTGAGTCACCGCAAACTTTCCTACCCAAAACTCAGGCACTGTTACCTCATGCTGCGGATACTCATCATCGCTAGCGCCTTCCTCCCCCTGCGCCGCCCCCATCAAAAACTTGCCGCCAGGGATACGCACCATCTCTAAATCAATGCCATCGCCAAGCGCTTCAGTAAAATACTCCGCCGTGCCCGAAGCTTTCTCAACTTCTTTGCCCTGCTCATTCACCCGCACACTTTCAAAGCTAAAAGTAGAATACGGATTGCTTTTGCTTTGAGTAGGCGCTGGTTCAAGCCGAGCTTCCACTGCACGAGAACCTGAAGAAAAGCTCTTCACAGACAACACACTCCCCAAAACTCGCGTCTCCGCCGCCGCAACATCTTCATCCCGCAGGTTCAGCCGCCGCTTTTGCTCCTGCAACTCCTCTACCGCTTCAGCGTCTAACGGAAACGCATAATCCTTCTCCGCCAACAGCGTTACCTCATACGCTTTCACATGCCGCGCCTTCTCCTCATACGGCCTCAGCACCTCCACCTGAATCGCTCTTGCCTGCTCAGCCGTAACCCCATACCGCTGCTGCAATATCACCAAATTCGACACCGCCGCAGGCCGCAGTCTCCCCTGCCCCACCTTCACCTTCTGCTGCACCAGCTTCCGATAGCGCTGCTCATTATCCACAAACGCCTTCGCCACAATAATGTCGTAGCCCTGCTGCCCCGCAAAAATAGTCGGTTCCATCGCAGGCGCAGCCACCGCCACCCGCTCTTTTACATATTCGTGCCAGTGCCGCAGCGAAATCGTCATCTGCCCCTCTAGCGCCGCGGCCCCAGTTTGCAAGCCTTCTACTAGGTAGCGAGTATACACCGACAGCTTTTCCGCTTCGTCTTTAGGCTCTAGCGCATATTTACCCGAGGTTGCCGCCGTCAGCACACAGTAGCCCTTGGCCGCCAACGCATCCACCCCTAGCTGTCCGGCCACATCTACGCTGCCATCATCCATGCCAATAAAGCCATTGGCAAAGGCCGCTGCAAAGCAACAGTCCAAAATCACGACCTTGCGCTCGGCGTAGCAGTTGCCAATCTCTCGCTTAATAAAGTCCGCATCTACCGCCGTCCCCGCGTTCAAATCGCCATTGTCAAACAGCTCAGTTTCCGCCGTCGTCAAATGAAAGGTGCCGGTCATATCATTAACGCCGTGCCCGGTAAAGTACAACAGCACCAAATCAGCCTTCGCCCGCTGCCGAAACACCGTACTAATTTGCCGTCGCATTTCTCCCACACTAGGGTCAACAATGGGGATCACTTCATCAAATCCGCCAATGTCAGAATTGCTCAAAATGCCTTCCATCGCCGCTACGCCGTTTGCAGGGCAGCGCAACGCTCCCAAAGCGTCACTGTAAGCACCCACCCCAATCAACAACGCAACTTTTTTACCTACCGGTTCCACGTCAGCCAATGTCTTTTAATCCTTAAGGTCTTGATTCATCCTTTTCACCGCTTCTTCTACCGACCCAATATCCTGCACCCGAACGCCCTTAATCTCAATCTTGCGTCCGTCTCGCTCCACCAAAATATCTATCGGTTTCCCCGGCAGCCTAGCAAACACTTCAGTCAAAGCCACCTTAATGCCATCACCCGGAATTTCAGCTTTCAGTACGCCCCACAGCCAAGCCCCCACACCCATGCTCCCTTCGGGCACATCAGCTTCAGGCACTCGCTCCACCGTCTCCACCACATCCACCCGCCGCAGATCCTTCAGCAGCGTCTGAGTCAGCGCCTCCTGCTGAGCCTCCGGCAGCTCCCGACTTGTCTCGCGCCAGTCAACCGTGAGCTGTATGGGATGAGCCATAGACATTCTCTGAAATCCCCTAAATAAGTAGACATAATACGTTATGTCATATCCGCTTTCAGATAAAGAAGTCACTTACAAGTTAGCTGCCTGTTCCATCGGCTACTCTACATTCCTTCACAATCTGAAACACAGTGCCTCTCTACCCGCTACGATAAAAAACACTGCTGTTTTAGCGTTGACCTTATGGCTAGCCGTTAGCCTAGCGCCATCGCCAGCAATCTTCATCATTCCTACTCTTCATTTATCTAGCAAGGAGCGCGTTTTGGTTACTACCCTAACCCTGAACACAACTAAGTCTGACGAGATTTTCTCAGCAGCCCAGTCCCTCATGCCC
Organism: Phormidesmidales cyanobacterium; assembly: GCA_038260205.1. Classification (GTDB taxonomy): domain Bacteria; phylum Cyanobacteriota; class Cyanobacteriia; order Phormidesmidales; family Phormidesmidaceae; genus Phormidesmis. The sequence goes on along the minus strand of JBBSOB010000008.1, from coordinate 6,560 downwards.
GGCGGTGTTAGCTCCCCGGTACGAGCCTTCCGCTCCGTCGGTGGCCAGCCCATCGTATTCGACCATGTTAAAGGTGCTTACGCTTGGGATGTAGACGACAACCAATATATTGACTATGTGGGCACCTGGGGGCCTGCCATTTGCGGCCACGCGCATCCCGAAGTGCTCGACGCGCTTAAAGCCGCTATCGATAAAGGCACTAGCTTTGGTGCGCCCTGCTACTTAGAAAACGTGCTGGCCGAAATGGTCATTGAAGCCGTGCCCAGCGTAGAGATGGTGCGCTTTGTCAACTCTGGCACCGAGGCTTGCATGGCCGTTTTGCGCCTGATGCGGGCTTTTACCGGACGCAACAAAATTATTAAGTTCGAAGGGTGCTACCACGGCCATGCGGATATGTTCCTGGTGAAGGCGGGTTCTGGCGTGGCTACGTTAGGTCTGCCCGATTCTCCGGGTGTGCCTAAGGCGGCGACTGCCGATACGCTCAACGCGCCCTACAATGATTTAGAAGCGGTTAAGAAGCTGTTTGCAGACAACCCTGGCGAAATTTGCGGTGTCATTTTAGAGCCGGTGGTGGGCAACTCTGGTTTTATAACGCCGGATGCTGGCTTCTTGGAAGGTCTGCGTGAGGTGACTAAGGATAACGACGCCCTGCTCGTTTTTGATGAAGTGATGACGGGCTTTCGGATTGCTTACGGCGGCGCACAGCAAAAGTTTAACGTGACGCCTGACTTAACCACGATGGGTAAGGTGATTGGCGGTGGGTTGCCGGTGGGTGCCTACGGCGGACGGCGCGAAATTATGGAAATGGTTGCGCCCGCAGGCCCGGTTTATCAAGCGGGAACGCTTTCGGGAAATCCGCTGGCGATGACGGCGGGAATTAAGACGCTGGAAATTTTGCGTCGCCCTGGGCAGTATGAGCAGCTAGAGCGGATTACTAAGCGGCTGAGCGACGGTTTGCTAGCAGCGGCTCGTGAGGCTGGGCATGAGGTGACAGGCGGCAGCCTTAGCGCGATGTTTGGCCTGTTCTTTACGGGCGAGCCAGTGCATAACTACGACGATGCCAAAAAGTCTGACCTGGATAAGTTTAGCCGTTTCCATAGAGGGATGTTGGAGAATGGAATTTATCTAGCACCTTCTCAGTTTGAGGCGGGCTTTACGTCTTTGGCGCATACTGATGAGGATGTGGATAAGACGATTGCGGCGGCGAAACGGGTTCTAGCCGAGATCTAGTCGAGATTTAACTGTGGACATGTACGAAGACGAATTAGCAGTCCTAGATGCCGAGGTCGGACGGGAAAGTCCGTTCGACCCGTTGGATGATATTGAGCCGCTGGATGAGTCTTCGGAGCCGAAGCCCAATCCAGATAATATGCTGCTGCTCTTGCACCATCCAGAAAAAGAGCAGCGGATGCTGGGTGCGCGGGCTTTTTGTGAAATTAAAGACGACCGGGCAATTCCTTTTTTGATTGGGATGCTTTCTGACCCTTGCCCATTGGTGCGGGTGAGTACGGCGTACGCGCTGGGGCGCAACACGAGCAGCGTGGCGGTGATGTCGCTGGTGGCGCAGTTTAACCGGGACTGGAATGGCTATGTCCGTAAGGGCATTGTGTGGGCGCTGGGCAATACGCCGGATGCTCGGGTGGTGGAAACGTTGGTAGATGCGATCGCTCACGATATTTCTGCCGTCCGCCTCTGGGCCGCGAGTGCGCTAGGCCAAACGCCAAAGATCGGCTACGACTCGATGATTAAAGCTATGCCTGCATTAATCAAAGCCATGCGCCACGACCCGGAATCGGCGGTGCGCAGTAATTGCGCTTGGTCGGTGGGTCAAATTTGCGCCGAGCTGCCTTCAAACGTTGTATATGCAACTGCTATTGACGCGCTGATTGAAACCTTTGCTGAAGATGAGGAGCTAGGTGTGAAGGAAGATGCCCGCTCGGCGATTTTGAGCGTGGGCGACTCTCGCGGTTTGCAAGTGATTGAGGAAATTGAGCAGGATGGTTATTTTTAAGTAGCTTTTAACATTGGCAGGCGATGAATATGCAAGCGCAGAAAAAAACGATTTCGGCTAAGACTAATCAGCTCTCTGATCGGCCGCTAATGCGGTGGACGGTAGAGGATTATCATCGCTTGGTAAACGCTGGCGTGTTGGCTGATCGTCAGGTGGAACTTATTAATGGAAACTTAGTAGAGATGGCTCCCGAAGGCGCACAGCATTCTAATACGACTCGCTCAGGTGCCGATTATCTGCGCGATCGCCTCTCGGGAAAAGCCATCATTAGCGAAGCTCATCCCATTACGCTATCGACATCGGAGCCTGAGCCTGATATTGCGGTTGTGAAGTTGCCGCGATCGCAATACAAAACCAGACACCCTCTCCCCGCAGACATCTTCTTTCTAATCGAGGTCTCTAACTCCACGCTGGCCTACGATTTGACGGTCAAAAAAGAGCTTTATGCAAACGCGGGCATTCCAGAGTACTGGGTAGCTGACATTGTAGCGAGGCAAATCTATGTGTTTCGCCAGCTAAAGGTGGGTGCTTATACCGAAGAAGTCATTTATAAAACAGGCGCTATTAATCCGGTTGCGTTTCCGGCGATCGCGATTAATGTAGATGCTCTTTTGGGTGAAGTAGGCTGATTATCTAGCCGTTGTCTTGGACCTAGGCAGACTCAATAAGAAGGCGGTGACAATCATCCCGATGCCAAAAACAAAGGCGAGTAAGAGTCCTAACGGAAGCGGAGTGGTTTCGCCGTTGAGAAAGGCGATGGAGACGGGCGTGCCGTTTTGAGCAGAAAGGATAGCGATCGCCATCACCAAAACCGCCGGAATCGCTACTACCAAAAACTTCACCATAGCTATCGCGCCTGCTTGAGTTGCTTCTTCAACATAATACGCTAAGTCTAAAGTAGGTTAAATCTCAATAGGCCAAATCTAATTCTTTCTATCGCCTTCTTCCTATCGCCTCAAACGCTTGGGCTGCTTTGGGTCACTTCTAAATAGATATGCTCTAAGCCAATCGGATGGCGCGAAATAGAGTCCACAGAAAGACCGGAGAATTTGTCTAATAGTTCGGGCAACTCCAGCAGTTCGGGCACCCAAAAGGCGAGATCTTTACCATAGTGACGCGAGGTGAAGCCGTGGGATTGGGCGCGGGCGATCGCACTCTGCTCATCTTTGGTCTGAATCATCACGATTTCCTGGGCCGGGATGCGTTGGCGCAGCGTCTCTAGGGTGCCGTCTGCGAGCAAAGAACCCTGTTTGATAATGCCAATGCGATCGCACAGCCGCTCTACCTCATCTAGCAAATGGGTGGTCAGCAGCACCGTTACGCCCTGCCGCTTCAGCAGCCGAATTAGCTCCCACACTTCATAGCGAGCTTCAATATCAAGTCCGGTGGAGGGTTCATCGAGAACGACCAGTTTGGGCTGATGGATAATCGCTGCCGCCAAACTCAGCCGCCGCTGCATTCCACCGCTAAGATCGCCAACGATGCTATTGGCCCTATCCGCCAAGTTCACCGCCGATAAACAGTGGTATACGCGGCCGGGCGTTTCTTTTCTAGTCAGACCGTAGATGCGGGCAATAAAGGCTAGGTTCTCCTGACAGGTCAGACTTTGGTAAAGCAAATTTTGCTGAGGCATGACGCCGACTAGCAGCTTAGTCGCTTGGCTGACGGGGCTTCCCTGCACCAAAATTTCGCCGCTGTCTGGCTTTAAAAGTCCGCACAGCAAATTGAGCGCGGTCGTTTTGCCCGCACCATTTGGCCCTAGCAGTCCATAGACTTCGCCAGCTTCTAGGCTCAAAGACAGATTATTGAGCGCTTGCCGTTGGCCAAATCGCTTGGAAAGATTAGAAATTTTTAGCATGAAAGGAAGATTGAGCGAGCAGCATTGCTGTTGAGGTTAGCCGTCGAATTATCATCCTATAAGCTGAGTTCTTTGGCGCGATCGCTAGGCCAGTTCGCTAAAACTCAACCCCCGCCTGCGCTTTAATGCCCTGCTCCTTAAACGGATGCTTCACCAGCGTCATCTCTGTCACCAAGTCGGCTCGCTCAATGAGTTCTGGCGGTGCGCCGCGCCCGGTGAGAATAACGTGCGTCATCTCCGGCTTTTCGTCTAGCCCCGCGAGCACCTGTTCCACAGAAAGATAGCCTAGCTTGAGCGCGATGTTGACTTCATCGAGCAGCACGGTGCGGTAGTTGGCGTCGCGGATATAGGTGAGGGCTTTTTCCCAGGCGGCTTGGGCGGTTTTGATATCGCGATCGCGATCCTGCGTCTCCCAAGTGAAGCCTTCACCCATTGCATGAAACGCTAGCTGATCTGGCCAATGGCTCAGCGCCGCCTTTTCCGCTGGCTCCCAACCGCCCTTGATAAATTGCACGATCGCCACTTTAAATCCATGACCGAGCGATCGCAGCACCACGCCTAACGCCGCCGTCGTCTTGCCCTTACCATTACCCGTATTGACGATAATCAGCCCTTTCTCGATCTTGCGCTCAGCTAGTCTCTTTTCCTGAACTTCTTTTCGGCGCTCCATTTTGCGCTTGTACTGCTCCTCGCTAAGACCTTTTTGCGTCGCCTCTTCGTCTAGCCGGATGGCCGTTTTGTCTAAAGTAGCCTGGTCGGAGTCGGTTGAGTTAGAGCTAGCCATAGGGAATTAACACAAAATAATGGGTGAGTAGCGCTCTTAATTTTAGCCTTTGGGCTGAATTAATCTGGCCAGATGTCACGATGTGAGATGCGATAATGCAGAAAAGATAGGCATTCAAGCAGCATGACCCCCAAGCGCATCATTTTATCTATTCTGACGCTGATCGTATCGGTAGAGCTGGGCGCATCGCTCATCACCAGCTTTGGTCAGCCCCAGGTCGGCAATCAGCTTCAGCTCTATCAAACCGATATGCTGGTGCAGGCCAGCAAGTGGGAGGGTAGCGGCCTTTCTCCCGACGAGGTGCAGCAGTTTCGCAGCGCTCTGTTTGGCGAAGATCCTTTTGAAACAATTGCCCAGCAGTATCAAGAAGTCCGCGAAGATGCGACCACGGGTCTGGTTCGATTGCAGCAGCAAAAGGCGGCTTCTCCTGATTCCGTCAATGCAGAGTTAGCGACCACGATCCGAGAGCAGCAGCAACTGGTCAATCAGATTGACTTACGGCTAGGTTTAATTGAGGCCCGCTCAGACAAAACGTCTAAGGCCATTGAGACCTGGGAGAAATTGGCTCAAAGGCCAGGAAAAAATGCGCAAACGGCGACCATTCTTGCCGATTTGTGGCGAGATCCCCCGACCATAGCGCCTTCAGCAGAGCCGATCTTAGATAGTGAGCTGCGCGGCTGGTTTCGCTATAGCGCGTTGAAGCGTCTCTATACGGTTCAAGATGCGATTGTGCGGCTAGACAAGCTGGAGGCAGACGAGCGCACTGCGGCTGAACAGGCGATTGTGAAGACGACGCTGGTGCAGGTGATGCCCTCTTTGGCCGCCCTGTTAGGAAGCATTGGGCTAATTGCGCTCATTGGTCAACGGTTGTTGAAGGGGAAAGAGTCTGTTCTGGCGATCGCCAAAACGCCCTGGGAAGTGCCCTGGGATTGGGAAACGGTTTGGCAGGTAATTGTCGGCGGCTTTCTATTTATTGGTCAAATTGCGCTGCCGGGTGCGGTGCTGGCGGTGCGCTCTATTTTGTCTTCTCCACTGGGCATTAGTGCGGCGGACGGCGGTGTGGCGGCGATTGGCCTGATCGCGGAGATGAGTAGCCGAGGGAAAGCGGTCTATTCTTTGGGCTTCTATATTGCGATGGCGGCGAGTACGCTGGGCGTTTTGTACTGGTCGATCAAATCTTATTTGCCCCTGTCGAAGGATTGGTTTCGAATCACGATTCAGGGGCGCTGGCCCCTCTGGGGCTTCGGTAGCTATTTAATTGCGCTGCCGCTGATGCTGGGCGTGGCTTTCCTGAATCAGCAGATTTGGCAGGGCCAAGGCGGCAACAATCCGCTGCTACAGCTCGTATTAGAAGAGCGCGATCCGCTGGCGCTAGGTCTATTTTTGTTTACGGCGGCGGTGGCAGCCCCGATTTTTGAGGAGATTCTGTTTCGCGGCTTTTTGCTGCCTTCGCTGACAAAATACATGTCGGCTTGGAGTGCGATCGCCCTGAGCGGATTCATCTTTGCCGTTGCGCACCTCAGCTTCTCAGAAATTTTGCCTTTGACGTTGCTAGGCGCAATTTTGGGATTTGTGTATGTGCGATCGCAAAACCTACTCGCCTCCATCTTGCTACACAGCACTTGGAACAGCGCCACGATGATCGGCCTATTCTTGCTAGGCAGCGGCGGCTAGCCAGAGTTGCTGATGTTCCACGTCAAGCACTTGTTTGCAATCAAACGATGAACGGAAAAAACTCCGTTTTGGGCCAAATCCACCCCAGGTCTATTTACCTGAATTAAGAGAGTCTGAGAGAAAGAAGCAAAGCCCGGTGCTTCAGCGCGGGGATGTCGTCTCGTGTCTCTCGGGCGAGTGCTAGCGAGCAATCAGATCTGTCCACTTCTGGACTTGAATAATAGCTCTAACGC
>JBBSOB010000007.1:0-41165 GCA_038260205.1 Phormidesmidales cyanobacterium | reverse complement strand
TCGCTTTTACCGCAAAAGCAGGCGTAAAAAAGGATCCCTCAGCGGTGACACCCACCGAGCCTAGTTCGCCCAGCTTAATGATGACGGCTTGAATCCCCTGTTGATGAAGAATTTGAGCCGCAGCGATCGCACTCTCTACATCCACCACCTCCACTCCCGTCAACAGCCCCGCCTCCGTCTGATTCGGCGTCAAAATAGAAATATGCCGACAAAACTTATCTGACAAAGGGCCTTGCGCAGGCGCAGGATCGACGACGACCATCACCCCTGCCTCCCAAGCGATCGCCGCCGCCGACTCCACCACAGACAGCGGAATCTCAAACTGAAGCAGCAGCACCTTAGCCGCTTCCACATATTGCATTAAAGCCATTAGCGCGTCTTGGCCGACCTCACCATTCGCCCCTGGCACCACAATAATTTGATTATTCTGCGGTGCGACCGCAATCAAAGCCGTGCCAGATGGGGTGCGATCGCTCACACTCACCGCCGAAACATCAATCCCGTCTGCCACTAACCCTGCGCACAGCGTTTTTCCAAAGCTATCGCTGCCCACTCGTCCAATCATCGCGGTTTTAGCCCCAAGCCGAGCCGCTGCCACCGCCTGATTCGCGCCCTTGCCACCGGGGACGGTAGAGAAGCGATCGCCCAAAATCGTCTCACCCGGCTTCGGCAATCGCGACACCTGCGCCACCAAATCCATATTGAGACTGCCTAAAACCGCCACATCCACGCACAACCTCCTCTCTATCAACCCTCTAGATCTGGCGACTCATCCGGTAGCGCCCCCGACGGCTTACTCAAATCCAGCGGTGGCCGATCAGAACTCCAAGCCCACCAAACGGTATCGCACTCGCACACATAAAACTCTTGCCACTTGCGCTTGCGCCCTTCAATAAAAACCGGTGCGCGGCGATTTAGCCAAACATTTTTGGCCTCCCTGCTGCCTTCACCACAGGCCGGACAGCCAAAAGGCACGGCATGTACAGCGTCTTTAGTCCAGTCGGGAGGGAACGGTGAAAAGGCGTCCATAGGGCAAAAGTGATAAGTGATGACTGAGGAGGTAGTTGCTCTTATTATGGCGCGTATCGTTGATGAGAACCGTAGAGTTGCCTAGTGCGATCGCGCTAAGCAGTTTCGATATCGGTTGATGATGGCATCGTGGAGATCAACGCCCTCAGCACCTTATTTACGGCCTCTGGCGTTGTAAAGACTTGGGCCACATCTTCATCTAAAACCACCACCCTTTGTACCGATATCTCTGCTTTGACGGCAAACCGATTAGGCTTTGCATGAGCATAGTCAAACTTATATTCAGGGAGCAGTTCGTCATCGGTATTTTCCATGTTCTCAGAGGGCATTTTGCTCATAATCTTCACGCTCTTGACGAGTCACCAGACGGGCGCTAATAATCCTGATTCTATCTTGTCGTTCGGTAAACGCAATTAACATCAGCCGACCGCGTTGAGAATGACCAATAATGAGTTCGCGAGATTCGTCTTTAGAATGGGCCTCATCTGCAAAGATAACCGCCAAGGAATTATTGAAGACGGTTTTGGCTTCCTCAAAGCTGACGTTATGTTTTGCACTATTGATAGCAGCCTTAGAGACATCCCACTCAAATTTCATAGCCCGCTCGCAGAGATGATTGACTGACGTTGTTATTATTGCACATAGAGAAATAGAGACGCTGCTGCCAGACTCTTCCCCCTTTAGCATGCACTAACTTCTCACCGTTTACAGTTCCTAAGGCTCTCGTACAAAACGTCTTAAACATCTTTTTCAAAAAGTTTTATATTCTTTATTCATTGCAACTTCAAAAATCTGAGACGACCTTTTCTCATCCAGACAGAGAAGCAAATTCCTGATCTGGCTCAGCACACCCCAGCCATCATCTTTCAAGGAAATGCCGTTAACAAATCCACTATCAAAGAAAGTAGTATCGTCGTTGTCAATTTGTGTTGTCGCCGCATTCATCTTTTTATAGACATCTTCAAGCTCGTCAAACACGTCTGGAGCATAGATTTTTCTAGCCTGAAGCTTTCCAAAGTAGCGCCTAAACGATTGATCCATCCATGTTTGTTGAAGGCTCTTATTCAAGTCAGATCCCATAGCTTGCGGGGACATGTCTTGCAGCAGCTCAGATGTCCGAACAAATTCTTTTATAGATCGATAGTTGCCATACAGCTCGCTAAAAATCTCCCCCTTGATATCGTACTTTTCCTCCCATCTAGCAAATCCCTCTCGTAATACGAGAGCAATTCCAACTGAAATTATAGAAGCAAAAAAGGTGGCTGAACTTTTACTAGAGTAGTCGAAGGCTATATTAAATATAGCTGGGATGCTAATGACAACAAAGCTAGCAAGAGCTAGCCTGCGCTGATCTGTTAGATTGTCAAACCAAATTTGAAGAGATCCGTTCATAAAGTTTAGCCATACGGACAGCAAAATAAACCCCAGTACGAGATCCAACATTAATTTCTCCTTCATTTGGTTAAATATAAATGTCTGAACGTTTGAGAAAATAGTAACTATTTACCAGATCTCGACAGTGTGTAACATACAAACCGGCATGAACAGTGTGTAACATACAAACCGGCATGAAGCGTTATTTCAAACAACAGCTTCATAAAAGCAAAGATACACTTACTGCCATCTTCAAGAGCTGTCCGGTTTCGCCGTTTCTACTCTGCGCTTAAATTAGCAATCAAATCGGGAGGCACAGAAAGTCATCAAACTATGTATTAACAAACATATCTTGGTTAAGGATTTTGCTATCGGCGCGACGAATTGAGGATGGAATAATTGGCTCGAACTCAACGTCAGCGGATCCGGTAATCACAGAGTTCTTCGGGTGCGTCCGCCAAATCGACGAACATGACGAGGGCCAATGCAAACCATCCAGATCTGAGCATCTGGCCGACGCGCTTCAAGGCGATCCTGAACTTTAACCCCAGCACAGTGTCCTATAGTACTGAGTAGCACTCTCAAGAAAATATTACAGGCGGTAGCGTTCGTGAAAGCCATTACCCTGCTCGGTTCAACTGGGTCTATCGGGACTCAAACTCTGGATATTGTGGCGTCTCATCCAGACCAGTTTCGGCTGGTGGGAATTGCCGCTGGGAGTAATGTAGCGCTGTTGGCTCAGCAGGTTTTGCAGTTTAAGCCGGAGATTGTCGCGATTTGCGATGAGAGTAAGGTAGGGGAACTGAAGGAGGCGATCGCCTCTCTAAACCCACAGCCCATCATTCTCGCTGGTGAAGCAGGCATTGTAGAAGTCGCCCGCTATGGTGATGCAGAAGCCGTCGTCACCGGCATTGTCGGCTGCGCCGGACTGCTCCCCACCATTGCCGCCATCAAAGCAGGCAAAGACATCGCGCTTGCCAACAAAGAAACCCTCATTGCAGGCGGGCCAGTTGTCCTTCCGCTCGCCAAAGCGCACAACGTCAAGCTGCTCCCCGCCGACTCCGAACACTCTGCTATCTTTCAGTGTTTGCAAGGCGTCCCTAAAGAAGGACTCAAAAGAATTTTGCTCACGGCCTCCGGCGGGGCCTTCCGCGATTGGCCCACCGCAGATCTGCCCAAGGTCACCATGGCCGACGCCATCACCCATCCCAACTGGTCGATGGGTAAAAAAATCACCGTAGACTCAGCCACCTTGATGAACAAAGGCTTAGAAGTGATCGAAGCCCACTATCTATTTGGCATGGACTACGACCAGATTGATATCGTCATCCACCCGCAGAGCATCATTCACTCCCTCATAGAGCTAAAAGACACATCGGTATTAGCGCAGTTAGGCTGGCCAGATATGCGCCTGCCGCTGCTGTATGCTCTCTCCTGGCCCGAACGCATCTATACAGACTGGGAGCCTCTAGATTTAGTCAAATCTGGCGATCTCACCTTCCGCGAACCCGACCGCCAAAAGTACCCCTGCATGGATTTAGCCTACGCCGCCGGACGAGCAGGCGGCACCATGACGGCCGTTCTCAACGCCGCCAACGAACAGGCCGTCGCGCTATTTTTAGAAGAGAAAATTCACTACTTAGATATTGCCAAGGTGATTGAAAAAGTGTGCGATCGCCACCAAAAGGATCTGAACCCAACCCCGACCCTAGACGACATTATCGCTGTCGATCAGTGGGCGCGTACCGCTGTAACCGAGCAAGTCGCGTCTGCGGTAGTTTAGATCCTTGAACTGGCCTCATAAAATCGGTCAGGAATAGAGTGTAATGGCGCTGATGTAAACTATGCATTCAGCAGCAGGATTTGGCGTAAAAGGAGCTAGGACAAGCATGGAATTGGCCCTGACGATTGGAGCAGTGGCGATCGCCGCAATTATATTCTTTTGGGCGATCAGACTCGTTCAATCAACGCTCAAAGCGGCCTTCCTAACGGGTCTTTTCCTCCTGGGCCTGTGGCTAGCCTTTGGCATTGGGCCTGTGGAAGTTTGGGAAACCATTCGCAGCTGGCTACCCGACTTCTTAGGGGGAAGTAACACCTAAAATACTGAGTTTTACTTAATCTGACTCTATTTTTTATACTTCCAGCTACCTAAATATGCCGTCGAATTTCCCTTCGAGGCCCATGATGGGGAACGTTGACAGCAGGTGTGCTAAAACATCTAGCTGAGCTGTTAAAACGTTGGAAACAAAGCAGTGGGCGCAACGGCCAAGGCTTCTTCGCAGGGACTAGAAAAAGTAAAGCAGGCGATCGCTAAAAAGGGATGGCGCAAAACCAGTCCGGCCTTTTCAGATATGGCCTGTGTCAGCACGGCGACGCTCAAACGTTTCTGGCGCGGCATCCCGATTGGTTTGGATAGCTTCAAATTTATTTGCCAGGCTGTCAACGTCGAGTTTGATCAGGTTGTTGCGCTAGATTTGTGGATGGAAAAAGCGCGATCGCCCATCCCCAGCAATCTCGACTCAAACAGCAATCTCTCCAACTCTCAGCTCAGCACGCTCGATCCTAATTCCCGCCAGGGATTGCGTCAATCTCTGCGCCATCAGCTTCTAGAATCGGTGCGCGTTCTAGCGATTACCGGACTCACGGGCATCGGCAAAACCACGCTGGCTCATCAGCTCGCTGACGATCTAGAAGCAGCAGGCTATAGCACGATCTATCTAACCTGCGACCCCATCGTTCCGCTTACCCTAGCCTCAGTGGTTCACGCCCTCTCAAAGTGCGATCGCGCCGCCCCCGTTACCTTTAGCCTATCGGGATTAAGCGATCGCCTCACCACCCAAAAATATCTCTTCATTATCGACAACTGCGAGCATCTACTCGTGGGCGATCCAAACTCAGACTGGGATCAATTTCAAAGCAGCCTCTGGCACCCCTTCTTTCAATCCATTTTAGACGCCCCATCCTGCCACAGCCGGTTCATTCTCACCTCTCAAGACGTTCCCAACGCCATAGACTCCTCGCGCCAGCCGCAGCCCGCTCGCAGACAGATCTGTGCGCTAGCTGGACTTATCCCTACCGAACAAGCCACGCTCTTTCAAAACGCCGGACTCACCGCGCCCCATCAGTCAGACTGTCTCGCAGCCATCGGCCAAGCCTACGCGGGTCATCCCCTAGCGCTACAAACAGTCGCTAACGACATTGTCGCCCATTACCACAGCGCGTCTGACTATTGGCAGCAGCATAACGCCACCACCAACTTACACAGCCACAGTCAGGCTCTACAATTAGCCATGCAGCCTCGTTTAGTGCAGACCATCATCCGGTTAAAAAATCAGCGGCCCGACGCATTTAAGCTGCTCTGTGCTAGCAACCGCTACGCCACGCCCATCACCGCTCCAGGTTGGATGCAGATAGCTCAAGATCTGGCATTAGTACCGGGCTGCTATCAGGGTTTACTAAATTTGCTGTGCGATCGCGCCTTCCTCATCCCCACCATCATCCAAAACCGACTTCACTTCTACCCGCATCCCCTCATCCGCAGCCTTGTGCTTACGCAAATACACGGCATTTCTCAGACCGTACTTCTACGCACAAAACAATCTGCTCACAAAAGCCCATAGCCACCCACGCAAACACGGCCTCTTAGCCGCCCGTAAAAACACAGAGCTTTATCTCTAGTTTAAACAACGCCTGCGGAGCCTTGCCCAATTACGTACGGAACACAAAATTGCACTCAGTTGCACTCAAAAGTGAGCCATTATCCATCGGTAGCTAAGCCACATTAATAGATGTAGACATTAGCCACACTCCTTATGAAAAAACTTGCAACCACACTAGGCGTGGCCGCGCTCTCCGCACTGTCGCTGCTTTCCTTTTCTGCAAGTGCAGAAGCCGCCGACCTCGGACTCCGTAGCGACCTACTCGCCAAATTCACGGCCTCTTTTGTTCAAACCGAAGGTCTTGCTTTCGACGAGCTAGCCCTACCTCAGCTAAACGCCTCTCAGCTCTATTGGAATCCAGGCGTTGACAATGTAGAAGTCTTTTTCATTAACGAAGGAGCCGGTTACAAAAACCAGTTGTTCTTCAGCGCCAACGATGGCCCCATGACCAAAATTTTCGACAACATTTCTTCTACTCAGAGTCTGCTTAGCGAAAGCGACGGCGTAATGACACTCGGCGAAGGCAAAAGACTTAGCAGCTTTGATAGCCCCACCCGACTCTCCTTCTTCCTTAAGGCCGACGGCTTTAACGGCGGCAATAACTTCTTCGGCGCTGACGACCACACTGGCCAAATAGTAGACGGCCAGCAAATCAACAGAGACGGGATGGCTCACCTGATTGCCTACAGCTACTTCGACGAAATTGAGAAAGAAACCTACACCATCTTAGGCTTTGAAGATCTGTGGGGTTCCACCGCCGATGGCTCCGATCGCGACTTCAACGACGTTGTGTTCGCGATAAAAGGACTACGGACGACCCGGCCCGTCACCCCTAAAGAAACCCCCGAGCCTTCTGCACTTTTGGGCTTGGTTGGACTAGCCGCTGTTGTCGGTAGCCGTCGCCTTAAGCGAAGCGCTCAAGCATAAACCTTTCCCTGTCTTGTGAGTATTCAATTAAAGAAGCTTCTAGCATCATTTAGCTGCCATCTAAACGGCTAAATGATGTTTTTTTATGCAATAGGTTACGTACTTTACTCGCATACTTTCCTCGCATACTTTCCTCGCATACTTTCCTCACAGACTTTACTTACACACATAGTGGGCATAGCGATAAGATCCCTTAGTACCACTATCCAACGACGGACAGCCCTCACCGGCCAAATCAGGCGACGCGTTCAACATCCATAGGTCAAACGGGCGAGCCACCGTCTTCAAACTCTTTGCGAGCTGGGTATCTGCCTCAAATCCTTTAGCCGCATTATTTTCAGCAATCACAAACCGGGGTGCCGTTGGCCAGCGCTGCGCCGCATCGGAGGTATTAAGCTGTGTCCTCACTTCCCAGGCCGTAGACATAATCTCAATGCCCACCACCGCAGGCTGATCGGTAATCGTCGTGTTGGCACCAATTACTACCGGAGATTTGGACTCAGCTTGCACCAGATTAATAAATCGGTCGGCTTTGTAAAATTTGAGGTGAGAGAGATTATTCGTGATTGTTTGAGATCCTAAAAATCCAATACAAATAACCGTAATAACGAAGGCTTTGCCGCTAATAGATGGCTGGATAAAAGGGAGCTTTACCTGAGAGAATTTTTGCGGTGTTGGTGTTGGTGTTGACGTTAGCGTTGGCAAAGCCTTGCTCGATGGGGCTATAGCCACTTCTTCGGAGTCTTGACCCTCAATCCACCGCTTGCCCAACTGCCGCTGAGTGGCTTCCTCGGACTGCCAAAAAGGAGCTAGCCCCGCGCCCACTAGCACCAAAATACTAGGAAAAAAGATAAAGCTATAGCGATGCCCTCGGGTAATGTCAAAACCCAACCCGTAGCAAATTAATAGAAAAATCAGATTCGCGATTATAAAAAATCCACCCATCGCTTGAAGACCCACGCGCAGCCGAGGCTGATGGAGCTGAAAGCCCAAAGCGCGTTTGAGATTGGCGATTAGCCAGGGCGCATACACCAGCAGCAAGAAAACGCAGGTCACCACAATCAGGGCAACCGCGAGTGGCCCATAGCCGTTGGTAATCGGAGAAAGTACCGCGTAGAGCCAACCAGCTACCGACTGCGCAATCGGGTCTATCCAATACTTCCAGCTGGAAGGGCCAGAGCGCAAAAAGCTAGACTGCGGGCTGCCATAAAAATTGAGCAAAATAGGCAGCCAGACAACCGAGCTAGCAAAGGTGCCGGCGGCGGCAATATAGATTCTAATCCAGGGTTTCTTCCGCCAAACAGCGCTGTCAGTTTGGCACTGCCTTACGAGCAGCACGAGCAATGTCAGTGCCTCAGCCACAATCGTCAGGCCCGAAAAATAGTGAACTGAAAAGCCTAATGCGTTTGCTACGATCCAGCCAAATGTGGTTGGCCAGCTAGGAGGTTTGCGCTCGGTCAGGGCGCGCACAGACAGCACAAAGCAGATTAAAGAAGCGATCACCAGCAGAATAGCGAGGGTGTAATGACGGGCTTCTTGCGCTAGAAAAACGCCAAAAGGAGAAACGGCCATCAGCGCCGCACAGAGCAGAGCGATCGCCCGATTGCGAAAACTTGCCCAGGCTAGCAAATAGATTGCGGGCACCCCCAACGCCCCAAAAATAGCTGGCAGCGCTCTGGCCGCCCACAGCGAAGCATAGCCATCGGAGCGGGCAAAGAGCTGCATCCAGGGATGCGCCAGGACAAAGTAAATCGGCGGGTGATTGTCCTCAGCTAGCAAGGAGCGAACAACGTCCCAAGGCGTAGATCCAGGCGTTGTTTGCAAAGGCCGCAAAATTTGGTCAACGCTGATAATCTCGTTCAGCGGGATCATTCGTGAGGAATTGCCTAGGCTAAACAAAATGGTGGCCATTTCATCTCCCCAGGGCGGCTTTGAGGCTAGATGGGTCAAACGAATTGCCAGCGCGATCGCACACCATATCACGACCCAAAACGCCGCCTGCTTCGTCCAGAGGCACTGAGGGTTTCGTCCATCACCTTGCTCGCCTGCCGTCTGTTCGCCTGCCATCTGCACCATCGCTAAATTTCTCTAAAAGTCCTTTAAAAAATCTTCACCGCCGTTCGTCTAGTCGCCCACCACCTCTCGAATGCGATAGATGGGCCGATGCTGCGACTCGTGGTAGGTGCGCATCAGTAGCTCAGCTAATAGCCCAAAGCAAAAGAGCTGAATGCCCGAAATAAACAGTACCACTGCCAGCATTAACAGCGGCCGCTGGCCTACGTCGGCCTGCATCACAAATTTTTCGATGGCTAGGTAAACCGCGATCGCCAACCCACTCAGCAGCGATAAAATTCCAAACGAACCAAACACATGCATGGGCCGAGTCAAAAACTTCTGCATAAAGAAAATGGTCAGCAAATCCATAATCACCCGCAGCGTCCGCCCTAACCCGTATTTACTCTGACCAAACTGCCGCGCCTGATGGCCCACCGGCACTTCCGTAATCCGCGCCCCTTCAATACTGGCCAAAGCCGGTAAAAAACGGTGCAGCTCGCCATACAGATGCATATCGCGCACCACCTCAGACCGATAGGCTTTGAGCGTACAGCCATAGTCATGCACATTTACGCCCGTCGATTTACGAATCAGCCAGTTAGCAATTTTGGAGGGAAATCGCCGCACAATAGAATCTCCTTGGTGCCGCGCCACCCGCCACCCGCTGACCAAATCGTAGCCCTCTAGCACCTTCTCGTACACCGTTGGAATATCCGCCGGATCGTTTTGCAAGTCACCATCTAGCGTCACAATTACTCGGCCTCTAGACGTATCAAACCCAGCCGACATTGCCGCAGACTGACCATAGTTGCGGCGCAAGAGCACAGCGCGAAAACCGTCTTGAGTCGCCGTCAGCGATTTTAGCAGCGCCGCCGAACCATCGGTAGAGCCGTCATCTACGCAGATAAATTCGTGACTGTAAGGCAGATCGCGCAGCACCGCGCCGACGCTATCTACCAGGAAAGGAATCGTTTCTACTTCGTTGTAGATGGGAATAACGACAGAAAGATCGGGAATGGCGTCTGACAAAGTAGATAGCTGCACTTGTGCATGAGTAGATAAACGTCATCATCCCAAAGCTGGTTGAGACTGCGTTGGTATATTGTGACAATTGACCAGAATACTGAGAAATAGGGTAAACAGTGCAGAAGCTAGTGCAAAAGCAAAATGCGGCTTTGGTTTGGGTTTTAGCGATCGCCCTTTTCACGCTCCTCATCAACCTCAACGGCTGGAGCGTCCTAGAAGCTAGCGAAGCCCGCTATGCCGAAATCAGCCGAGAAATGTTTCGCTCCGGAAACTGGCTGCATCCCGCACTGCTCAACATCTGGCACTATCATAAGCCTCCCGTTACCTTCTGGCTTACTGGCCTCGGATACCAGCTCTTTGGCGTCAATGCCTTTGGCGCTCGCTTCTTTTTACAGATCTCCCTCGTCGCCCAAGGCGCACTCATTTACGGCATTGCTCAAAGGCTGTTCAAACCGGCCGCGACAGAAAATTCTGGCGATCGCTTTCGCCCCCTGCTCGCCACTTTGGTCTATCTCTCCTTTCCACTCAGCGTTCTGGGCGCTCGCAATCTCACCACCGACTGCTTTTTAACCACGCTCGTGCTAGCCACCGTCTACTGCATGAGCGCTTATTACTGTCAGCGTCAGGTCTGGGGAATCTACGGCAGCGCTCTGGTTATCGGACTCGGATTTTTGACCAAAGGCCCCGCTATTTTTGTCGTGCCTTTCTTTTTCTGGTTTTATTTAATGCTGGCCCGCAGAGAAAACTATCGAGTTCCCATTCGCCATCTCTTGGTAGCCTGCGTGCTGTGTATTGGGATTGGCCTGTCCTGGTATGTCTACGTCTCTGGAGAAGTCTCAGGATTGGCCGACTACTTTATCGGCAAGCAGGTCGTCGCGAGAGTCACAGACGATCAGGCGTTCGACCGCGCAGAACCCTTTTGGTACTATCCGCTCATCCTGGTCACCACCACGTTGCCCTGGGGCTTTCTCTACGCAGCTAGCTGGTTCCGCCCCAGCCAAGAGCAGCGGCATCAAAGATCCAAACGGATTGAGATCAAACAGATCTCTATTTATTGGCTGCTGTTGCCGCTAGTCATTTTTTCACTCTCTAGCTCCAAGCTCATGCTTTACCTGATGCCCATCTATCCAGGGATTGCACTAGCTCTTGCTTGCGCACTGACCAGTGTGGCCCCCTCAGCGCTCAAAGGATTCACGCGGCTCTTTTTTGGATTTTATGAACTGATAGGCGCATTGGCTCTATTTGGCGTCATCATTGCTCAGCAGTTAGGAGCCGACATCGTTGTGAGCTGGCCGATGGTGGCGATCGCCCTGTTTTTCTTACTCATTCCGCCTATCGTCTGCCTACTCATCCATTCTCCCCCACTGCAAATCAGCGTCATGGCCTTTCTCTGCATGATGACGCTAACGCTTTACGGCAGCTATTTCTTACAGGCCAACGAGCTGCTGATAGGCGGCACCCGTCCACTCGCTCAGTTCATCAAAGCGCAGGGTCTACAAGATCAGCCCGTGCTGGTTTACAACAAGCTATTGCCCTCGCTCGCCTTCAATCTAGATCGCGACACCATCACCATCAACGATGAGGATGCGTCCATGATTAGCCGAGAGACTCAGTTTCAAGCCAACGACGACTGGCGAAAATATTGGGTTTACTCGCATCGGCCAGAAGCCAAAGCCTATCTACAGAAATTGGCCGCGTCGCCCTCCGCCCTCGTTACCAGAGATGACCTTCCAGATCGATGGAACTGGCTGCTCAACAACTATCCCCAATCAAAAAAAATAGGTCAGTGGACGATTTTCTACCGGAAAAATTAGCTTTTACTAAAAATCTCAGGAAGTGGCCCAAAACCTAGCCTGCACCCAGAAAATCATGGCCCCCATTAGCTCGGCTAGCGTCCCCATCATGCGATAGCAAACTACGCTACCAACAATCACGCCAATCGGCAGATGCCCGCTGAGCAAAGCCGTCGCCGTTGCCTCAAAGATGCCCACGCCGCCCGGCGACCCCGGCACCACCAGGCCCAGCAGCCAGGCCAAACAAAACGCCGACACCAGCACCGGACAATCCGCTAAATTCACCGGAGCCAGCGCCATCACAATGACGATAAAGCCGAGCGATCGCCCCAGCACAAACCCCATTTCCCCTAACAACGGCCTGATTGGATAGCGCTCTAGCTTTAGCAAAGTAGGTTCCTCCTTCGGCGGCTGATCCGTCAACAAGCGCAGCCTCAGTTGGCTCATCTGCTGAAGCCTGGGATTTAGCCGGTCGGGATGGAGTAAGTAAAGCGCGATCGCCCATCCCCCCAGCAAACCTAAATGCCACCCTAGCCCACTCAACCGAACGTTCGAGACCCCGCTAGATTCAAGGCCAATCAGCCAGCTGAGCCAGCCAAATCCCGTCCCAACGCCCAGCGCCGCCACCGCCAGTACCAAAGGTTCTGCCACCACGCTTGCCACCGACTGACCCAGGGCACCTCCCGCATTCTGCACCGCTCGCACTCGCCCCACAAAGTGCCAAACATTTCCCGGCAGATACTTCGCCACATTCGTCAGCAAATAAACTCGAACCGCCCAAAGTCCGCCCAGCGCCAGCCCCCAATCTTGCAGCAGCCAGTGCCACACCCAGCCCGCCCAGCAGTGAGCTACCAGCGTAATCACACCGCCTAGTGCCAGCCACTGCCAGCCATTATCTCTAAGCTCCAACTGCCGAATCTCCGGCCAGTAGGCAATCAGCGTGTGGACAATAAAAAACAGCGCCGCCCCCCAGATAGCCCAGCGCAAGAACCGTTTAGCGAGCTGCTGGCGATCGCCCTTTTTATTCGTCATATCCTTACCTCAGCCGCTGGCAAAACGCGCCAGTCCTAGCCCATTGACCCCTTAGGCTGATAGCTGCTAGTGACCCGGCCAAAACAGCGCAGCAACTGGTAATAGCCCGCGCTAATGGGATCGCTCAAATCGGTAATCGAGTCGAGGCCAATCCCGTTTCGCCCTTGGTCTTTACCCGAGCTGTGAATGTACTGCCCATCGCCTAGATAAATCGCTACATGTGATGTCCGTTTGGGTGTTCCAAAAAAGATCAAATCGCCCGGCTGTAGCTCAGCTTGGCTCACGCGCTCAATGAAGTCTTCCTGTTGGGAAGAATCTCTCGGCAGCGAAATGCCGGCGGCAAGAAAAGCTGCTTGCACTAGGCCCGAGCAGTCGTAGTTAGGAGCCGTCGCACCGCCCCATAAGTACTCGTTGTCTACCGACATTGCGGCTTTGGCAAACGCGATCGCCTTAGGCAACCGCTGCTGAATTTCTAGCTGAGTGAGAATCGGCGCTCGATAAGGCGTCTCGGTGATCACCAAATCGTTCGTATGGGTCGCATCGATCCAGCCTAGGTAGTCATCTTTGCAAACGTGGACACGGATGGCGCTGCGGTCTTTTTCAATATCTAAAACATGCAGATGATGGCCCTTATCCGCCTGCGTCACTAAGCCCTGGCGGCCCGGCGTGTTGTAGAGGTTGATGGCGCGATCGCACCTATATTCCAAATTAGCCTGACGAAAAAGCTCATCTTGCAGCGCGTCCAACGTCACCATAGCGTTACCCTTATTTTCTTCCAACCCTTGCGCACCACTGACGATAAGTCACCATACCCCAAGACCACCCCAGCCAGCAGTATCCGATGACATCAATCACCTTGGATCACTCCTGAATCCAAGGTAGGCTTATCTTTAGCAAGTTCGCGCACTTCACCGCGCCTTCTACATGGTCGGCTAATAAGCTGTATCTTTTAGCACAATAGCGGCCGCATTAGCCGCGGATACCTGTCAAAGTTGCTTAGCCAAACCGCAGGAAACCGCTAGCCGCCGCTGGTTCCCACTCGCATTTCCTCTTCCAAGAGTTCTATTTTTATGACAGCCACCCTCTCTTCCGACACCCGCCCCAACGCCTCATTCGACATTGACAACACTCACCTGAAGTCACTTACTCCAATTGATGTCCCCGCTAGACTGCTGCTTGGCCCCGGCCCCTCCAACTCCGACCCCGCCGTTCTAGAAGCGATGGATCGCCAGCCCATCGGCCACCTCGATCCCGCTTATCTAGCGCTCATGGACGAAGTGCAAGAACTGATGCGCTATGCCTGGCAAACCAGCAACCGCATGACGCTACCGGTTAGCGGCACCGGATCAGCGGCAATGGAAGCCACGCTGGCCAACTCCATTGAACCCGGCGATAAGATTTTGGTCTGCATCAACGGTTACTTTGGCCACCGTCTCGTCGATATGGCAGAACGCTACGGCGCAGAAGTCAGCAGCATCAACCGCGCCTGGGGAGAAGTCTTTACGCTAGAGGAGCTGCGCCAGGCGATGGAAACGCACCGTCCGCAGATTCTGGCGATGGTTCATGCCGAAACCTCGACCGGTGCGCGTCAGCCGTTAGAAGGCGTGGGCGACCTGTGCCGCGAGTTCGACTGTTTGCTATTGCTCGATACGGTTACTAGCTTGGGCGGTGTGCCTTTGTTCTTAGACAAATGGGGCGTAGATTTAGCCTATAGCTGTAGCCAAAAAGGATTGAGCTGCCCGCCGGGAAGTTCTCCGTTTACGATGAGCGATCGCGCCCTAGAAAAACTTAGCCGTCGCAAAAGCAAAGTCGCCAACTGGTACTTAGACATGTCTCTGCTCGCTAACTATTGGGGCAAAGGCCGCACCTACCACCACACCGCCCCCGTCAACATGACTTACGCCATCCGCGAAGCCTTGCGCCTGCTCGCTGACGAAGGCCTAGAGTCGAGCTGGAACCGTCACCAAACCACCGCCGAATACCTTTGGGAGAACTTGGAAGAGATGGGGCTTTCCTGCCACGTTCCCAAAGAATATCGCCTGCCCACGCTAACCACCGTTCGCATTCCAGAAGGCGTAGACGGTAAAGCGGTCACCACCCAGCTCATTCAAGAGCACAACATGGAGCTAGGCGGCGGACTCGGCGAGCTAGGTGGCAAAGTCTGGCGCGTTGGCCTAATGGGCTACAATTCCAAAAAAGAGAACGTGGACAAGTTCTTGAAAGCGTTTAAGCAAGTGCTGTCCGAAGTCTAGAAGCCAATGGGCTTTTCTGTCGATCAATCAATTGTGGAATAGACCCCTGCAGCTTTCTGTTCGCAGGGGTTTAGTAGATCGGCTCTGCTGCCACGGTAGCTGAGACAACACCAAATGACTAATGGCTTCGGTGATGAAAGCCAGAATTACGGCTGTTGTCTTTGAAGAGAATCGAGAGTTAGGCACCGTTGCTAAATGAGAATCCATACAATATCTGCTCCGACCAGAGAGGGTTTAATATACTATCTGCGAAGTCGGCCTCTATTCTGCGGCTCGTTACCGATATTGATACCAACCTACGCTGGCGTTTGGTCACCGTTCCATTTAGATGACCCGTTTTACTCTCGATCCTGCTTTACTCCCGATCCTGCTCTACTCCCGCTTCTGCCTTTAGGCGTTGCCCAAGACCATACCGGCCCTAGCCGGAATTTCTAGCATGGCCGTGCGATTGCCCAACCAGTTCACCTTGCCCTCACCATACAAAACGGTGCCGCTCTCCATGGCCATATCAGCTAGCCGCACCTGAATTGCCCGCTCGCCTACATTCACGGCCACAATCGCCATCTCTGCGTCTAGCGTTCTAGCAAACACATAGCAGTCGCCTTCAGCCGCCAGAGTTTGATAGACTCCTGTCCGCAGCGCAGGCTGAGCATGTCTCAGCGCAATCAGAGCTTTATGAGTCTCTAGTAAATCTCGATTCCAGTCCTTCTCATCGGGAAACGTCCGCCGACAGTCCGGATCTAGCTTGCCTGGCAGCCCTACCTCATCGCCATAATAAAGACTGGGCGCACCTGGAAACGTCATCAGCAACAGCGTTGCCAGCTCCATGCTGGCCATATCTTCACCCACTACGCTTAGCACCCGAGCAATATCATGGCTAGAAAGCAAATTGAGCTGAGTCTGCTGAATTTCCCATGGATAAAGCTTTAACAGGGCGTCAATCTTCTCCGCATAGCCCTTTGCATCTAAAGCCGGATAGGGATGATAGCCCACGCTTTCCACCAACGGCATCACGACATGATTTTTGGCTGCAAAGGAGATCGCTGGCCCCGTAAACAAATAATTCATCACGCCATCAAACTGCTTGCCATCTAACCACTGGCTAGCATCGTCCCAAACTTCGCCCACAATATAAGCTTCTGGGTTAACGGCTTTAACGCGATCGCGAAACTCTTCCCAAAAGCCATCCACCGTAATCTCAAACGGCACATCTAGCCGCCAGCCGTCCACGCCCTGCTCAATCCAGTACTCGCCCACCCGCATAATCATCTCTCTCGCCTGCGGGTTGTGATGGTTAAACTCCGGCAGCGCCCGATTGTTCCACCAGCCCTTGTAGTTGGCAGGCTTGTCCCCATCGTAGGCAGACAGCGGCCAGCCCTCAATTTGAAACCAGTCTAGCCAGGGAGAGTTTGGCCCATTTTCTAAAATATCGTTGAAGTAGTGGAAGCCTCGGCTTGCATGATTAAACACACCATCTAGAACAACTTTGATATTGCGATCATGCGCTGCTTCTAAGAGATCGAAAAAAGCCGTATCGCCGCCCAGCAGCGGATCGATCTCGTAATAATCGTGAGTATGATAGCGATGATTACTCGCCGAGCGAAAAATTGGCGTAAAATAAACGGCATTTACACCCAGCGATTGAATATAATCCAACCGCTCCATCACGCCCCACAAGTCGCCACCTTTATAGCCTTCTAGCGTTGGGGGACTATCCCAAGGCTCCAGCGGCACCTGCATTTCGGGCGGTAGGTCTGTGCGAGTGGTTCGCGCAAAGCGATCTGGAAAAATCTGGTAAAAAACAGCATGCTTCACCCAGTCAGGTGTCCGAATAGTCATAAGAACAGTTGTAAAGAAAAAATTATGGAGAACAGTTGCAAGAGAAAAATGAAAAAGGAGCTGTAGCGATCAAAAGTAAGTTTGTTGAAGATCGAGTTATCGAAGTTATCGAACAAGCTAGTTGAAAATCGGCCTAGTAATTTTCTGTTACTTTTAGGTCATTCACTTTTAGGTCATTTACTTTTAGGTTATTGACAAATCTATGCGCGAACAAACTACGCGCGAACAAATCTGTGAGAGATTAGCCAATCGCGAATATCTGAATTAACCTGATCTGGAATTTCCCACGGAAACAGATGAGCCGTATCGGGATAGCAGTGAGTTTCGCAGTTGGGCAAGGCCCGAGCGGTTTCTAAGCTCGCTTCTGCGGTGATGTGGCGATCGCACTCCCCACACAGCATCAGGCTCGGAACCTGTAGCGCTTTCACATCCGGCACCCGGTTATAGCCCGCCCGAATCGCCGTTAGCAAAGCCGACTCCGCCTGACCACTCGTGCGTAAATAAGCCGGTGCGCCGCGCCGCGCCAAATACCGATAGGTTTCTGGCGTATGCTGACGAATCAAATGACGAAAAAGAGACTGTTTTCCGAGCGCGATCGCTGGCCCAAACCCAGGCAACACCCAGTTCATCGCCCCAGCCACCCCTGTCAGCACATTGTCCTTCAGCGTAATCGGCGGATGAGACCCCGCCGGCCGCGCCGCCGTACCGACTAAGATCAAGCCGCGCACCACTTCAGGTCGTCTCAAGGCCAACTCCATCGCCAAAATCCCGCCCAAAGACCAGCCCAACACCAGACATTTTTTAATCTGATACCGGCCTAGCAGCTCATCCAAATCATCCAGATGGCTCGTCATCGAAAACGCATAAGACGTTCGGCTGCGTCCATAGCCCCGCAAATCCGGCGCATAGGTTCTAAACCCCATCGCCACCAGCGGCCCCGTAAACACATCCATCGCCTCACCGCTGCCCGGATGCCCGTGCAAACACAGCACAGCCGCAGGCTCGGTCAAAGGCTCAATCAAAGACTCAGTCAACCCGTCAGACGGCCCGTCAATTTGAGTAAATAGCCGCACTAGCTGGTCGCTTCAGCCTGACTATTCTCAATTTTGCCATCGCCGTTCACATCCGCAGGCTCAAAAGACAGCGCTACCCCGTTCATGCAATAGCGTTTACCCGTCGGCTTTGGCCCATCGTTAAACACATGGCCCAAATGCGCATCACACACCGCGCACACCGTCTCCGTACGAACCATAAAGTGGCTAAAGTCCCGCTTGTCCTTCACATTCTCAGCCTTGCTAGGCGCAAAAAAGCTCGGCCAGCCCGTCCCCGACTCAAACTTAGTCTCAGACGTAAATAGCTCCGAACCGCAGCACGCACAGCTATACACGCCCTCCGTTTTATTTTTATTCAGCTCGCTCGTAAATGCCCGCTCAGTGCCCGCCTTACGCGCCACCTGAAACGTCTCCTCACTTAGCTGCTCTTTCCACTGCGCTTCCGTCTTCTCAACTTTATTAACCATCTAAAAATTAGCTCCTTGTCAATATCTCTAAAGATCGTAGCGTATTCATGACAGACCTACTATCTGTCTAAGGCTTGACTCAAATCTATTCATCACTGAAACTGCTCTGAGGCCATTCCAAAACTGCCGAACATTAGGTCGCTTCACAGCAGCTCAATGTCGTTTTAGTCAGTATGTTTTGTTCGTGAGCACCCAGGCAAAAGCCGCAAAATCGCAGTAGCAAACAGATATGATGCCTTGAGCAAGCACTACCCTTTTCGGTCAGTTTTCAAATAACTGTACAAGAGATGCCCAACCATAGCGTCGCGACCCACGAGCTTACACCCCCACCTACCACGCCCTCCTTCGAGTCTTCTGGCCGCAGCATCCCCAAAATAGACAGCCCCCTCACCCACTTCGAGGTTCTGTTCTCCATTTATGCCATTCTCTTTTATACAGAGCTTTGGTGGGCTTTAACCAGTACGCTAGGCCCCGTCATTCTCCTCATCCGATATTCTATATTAGGCATCTCACTAATCTTGCTTTCCCTGAGGGCCAAAACGCTCATTCGGATATTGCCGCAAGGAAAATGGTTCTGGGCTTACTGCCTGGTATGCGCTCTTTCTATCGTCTGGTCTATCGACTTCGGGCTGACCTCTCTTGGTATTCTGCAAATACTTTTGCAAGTTTCCGTCTTCGGACTCTACTTCACTTCCCGGTTTAGTCCTAAGCACCAGCTATACATTCTAGCTAGTGCATTAGCTATTACAATTCTCGTAAACTTGTTCTACGTAGTCGCCATTCCGTCTATTGGTATTCACACAAACGACAAATTTGAAGGCGCTTGGAAGGGGTTTTACGCGAATAAAAATGAATTTTCTGGCGTTATGCTCTGGTCGCTGGCAGTCTTTTATCTGCTCAGCTTCAAAAACAACAATCGCCTTACCGCTTGGCTAGCTCGTATCGGCCTGTTTATTTCTCCTGTTCTCGTCATTCTATCCACATCCAAAACAGCTCTCATTCTCTTTATTCTCCTTTGTGTTAGCCTCACCGCCTGGAGCAAATATCGCTGGAAAGGCCGCAAAACTATTCTCGCTCTCGACCTGGCTTTGTTTTCCACACTCATATTGCTCGGCGGTATCATCACTCAGTGGGTAACCATCGTTTCAGGACTGGGCAAGGATCCAACCCTATCGGGAAGAACCATCATTTGGAGCGCCGCAATCGAGCAGATCTCTCAAAAGCCTCTACTCGGGTACGGATTCGCTGCCTTTTGGACAGAAGATAATCCTGCCGCTCGCCGCATTGGCGATGCCCTGTATCCCGGATTCTATACCTACCATTCTCACAATGGACTCTTGGACATTCTGCTCAACGTTGGCTGGATCGGCCTAATTGTCTTTATGGTGGGGTTTATCTCCACCTGGGTACTGGCTTTGAAGTATGCCTACAAACCCGAGTCGTCCGGAGATTCTTGGCCGCTCGCCGTCATGGTAGTAGTGACTTTGTACAACACTACAGAAAGCACGTTCATCACTGACAATATCAATTGGCTGCTCTACGTTATGGCCTACCTATCTGTCAGAACATGGCCGCGTCAACCCGCACCGGTTAGAGCGGCTGAACCCGCTACACCTGCTTTGCTTTCCAGTACTGCGGATGATGGATCTTATTAGTACGAGCTGAACTTAGGTAGCTTCTTTGCAATAAACTACCTAATACCGAATTTGCAGCGTGACCTGAGCGTTAATCGTCTGCTCCTGTCCTACAATCGGCGTCGAAGCATCCGCCTCCATCAGCTTCGCAGACATCGCTCGCGCAACGGGCTGCGGGGGGGGGGCACTTACCGAGCCAATCGACACATTCGCAATCGATTTACGCGCTAGTCCTAAAGCCGACAGCACCGTTTTACCCTGCGCTTCAGCATCGGCGACTGCTGCGGTTAAAGCTCGCTGCCGCGCTGCCGATATGGCCGCGTCATCGGCCGTAAAACTAATGCCATCAATCGTAGTTGCCCCTGCCTTCACGGCTCCGTCAATCACGCCGCCTGCCGCCTCATTCGCCGTTCTAAAGCTCACCGTGTTGGTTGCCTCGTAACCTCTGAGCACCTGCTTACTATCTGAGTAGTCGTAGAGGGGATTCAAAGAAATCCCGGTCGTTTGCAGCTTTTCTACATTTTGCGATCGCAGCCATTTCACCACCGCGCTCGACCGATTAGCCGCCTCCTGCTGAGCCGCCTCCGCTGTATTGGCCTCCACGCGCACCCCTAATCTGACCTCGGAGAGTGTGGTCGGAATCATTTCAATCCCTTCTCCGGTCACGCTTAGGGTGTTCTCTGGCTGCATATAAACAGACTGAGCCTGTGCTGCTGCTGTCGGTAATAGAGAGATTGCCGCAATTGGTGCGATCGCCAACGCCGCCAACGCAAACCCACTGCCAAACCAACCCAATCGAATAGTCATCCTCACGCCTCTTGTGTGAAACAGTTACCGCACCGCTCAGCAAATATCCAAACGGCTTTTTATAGACTACGCAAAGATTTAAGAGAAAAAAGCCTAGTTTCAGTTTTAGTAACGAAAGGTTTGGTAACGACAGACCAGTGCAAAAACCACAGCCAACAATTCTTAATGTTTTTTCTGACGACGCTTAGCAAATTGAACGCGCCGGGCGATCGCCAGCCCTACAAAATAACCCACACAGCTAGCCACCAGCCCCACAACCAAAGAACCCAGCATTAGCGAACCCGCAACGGAGAGGCCCATTGACATCAGCGCGTCCCAGTTCCAGCTAGACGAGGAAATCGGTAGCTCCGTCGTCATCGGCTGTCTCAGCAGCCAGCGCCCAACGTGAAAGTTCAAAAGAAATAAAGGGACATAGGTGAGCGGATTGCTAATCCAGGTACTGGCCGCTGCGATGACTTTGTTGCCTCGAACCAGCACCGCGATCGCCACGCCAATAATAATTTGTAGCCCCATCAGCGGAAAAGACCCCGCAAATACGCCCGCCGCCACGCCTCTAGCAATCGACTCGGGGCTGCTTTTCATCCGCAAAAAGCGAACCTGAAAATATCGAAAAAGCCGCTGCCAATAAAGCACGTCTAGCTTTTTTAAGAAACCATTTTCGGGTAGCGATCGCCGCCGAGTCAGCGTCTTTCTAACCCGGCTAGAAATTGTTGGCCTGGGTTCGCCTTGGTTAGGCGGCGTTTCACTAGAAGACGTTTCACCAGAAGACGTTTGAGCAGAAGACGCCTTGCCGTCTTTATCAGTAGAGGGGGTCACACTCGCGCTACGATCCAAATGATGAGCAGTCAAAACGTTTGGCGGATCTGAAGCGGAATCTAACATAGGGGCGCACATCGCAAAAGGAAAATTTTTACGCAGGACTCTCCTAATAGTGTTGCATTTGGACAATTACTTTGACAGCCTTCCAAAAAAAAGGCTCCAATAGATATCTGTATTCCTATCCTATAGCAATACTCCGCGACCCTGGTCATCATTCAAGCAATCTCATCGCCTAAACAACCTCATCACCCAAGCAACCTCATCACCCGATCAACTTAGTTAAAAACACCTCGCCCTCTTAAACTCATACTTTCTTTAAAACCATTTTGAGCGCTCCTCCCATCCTTCATCAGGCCGAAACCATCGCCGCGATCGCCACCGCCATCGTGCCTCAGCAAGGTAGCGTCGGTATCGTCAGACTCTCCGGCATCAGCGCGATCGCGATCGCCCAACAAATCTTTCACGCCCCCGGCCAGCAGATCTGGGAGAGCCACCGCATTCTCTACGGCCATATTCAATCTCCAATCCGTCAGCAGCCCATCGACGAAGCGCTGCTGCTCATCATGAAATCGCCCCGCTCCTACACCCGCGAGGACATCGTCGAATTCCACTGTCACGGCGGCATTATGGCTGTTCAGCAGGTGCTTCAGCTCTGTCTCCAGCAGGGCGCAAGGTTAGCCCAACCCGGCGAATTCACCCTCCGCGCTTTTCTCAATGGAAGATTAGATCTAACCCAGGCAGAAGGCGTTGCCGATTTGGTCGGCGCTCAGTCTCCTCAAGCTGCGCAAACGGCTCTGATGGGCATTCGCGGCAAGCTAGCGGGCGTTATTCGGCAAATTCGCAGCCAGTGCCTAGACGTTCTTGCTGAAGTGGAGGCCCGCGTGGACTTTGAGGACGATTTGCCACCGCTAGATGAGGATGAGATGCGATCGCAGCTAACCAATATTCATCAGCAAATCACCCAAATGTTGGCCACCGCCCAGCAAGGCGAACTGCTGAGATCCGGCCTCAAAGTTGCCATCATCGGCCAGCCCAACGTCGGCAAGTCCAGTCTGCTCAACGCCTGGAGCCGCAGCGATAGAGCGATCGTCACCAATCTACCCGGCACGACTCGCGACGTGGTCGAATCTCAGCTTATTGTCGGCGGCATTCCCGTTCAGGTACTCGATACAGCGGGCATTCGGGAGTCGGCAGATGAGGTGGAACAAATCGGCATCGCCCGGTCACAAGCTGCCGCACAGTCTGCCGATTTGGTCTTGCTAACGCTGGATGCAACACTGGGTTGGGGAGAGGCCGAACAAATCCTCTACGAAAAAATAAACAACAAACCTTGCATTCTAGTGGTCAACAAAACAGATCTCAAAGACGTGCGCTCACTTGAGCTGCCAACGGCGACAACGGTCTATACCTCAGCGGCCAAATCGCAGGGAATTGAAGATTTAGAACAGGCCATACTCAAGGCAGTTCAGACTGAGGATTTGGCGGCGGCGGATACCGATATTGCGATCAATCAGCGGCAGGCGGCGGCATTAGTAAGAGCAGAAAGGGCGATCGCACAAGTCCAGTCCACCATCACCGAACAGCTCCCCCTGGACTTTTGGACAATCGACCTGAGAGCCGCCATTCAGGCGTTAGGAGAAGTCACCGGCGAAGAAATGACAGAGTCCATGCTAGACGAAATTTTTAGCCGCTTCTGCATCGGTAAATAGCAAAAGATCGAGATTAATCGAGATCAACCCCAATCAAAAATACTTGACCGCTATTTCTACTTCTGAATTTTTCTCGCTGAACTCAAACCGGGTCTTTTCAAAACTAGGCGTTCCTTTAATAATTCGTGGGTCATTAGAAAAGCCAATGCCCTCCTTGGGAATACCCAATATCCCGGTATTCAGCTCGCCATCTTTGTTCTCATCGTGCAGCAAACTCACCGCATAGCTACCGTAAGGCACCTCAAAGCTAACGGCCATCGGTAGCTCAGAAATGGCAAAACAGTTATTACAAACAGCCTGCGTATCATCTTCGGGAAACCCTACTTTGCTCTCAAACAAAGCCACACAAACCTCTCCCTTTTGATTGCGCAAATTGCTGATTACTAGCGTTAGAGTAGCCACTGAGCTTCACCTGTATGTTTGAAAAGTCACTAAAAAAGTACCCTAAGAAGGATCGAAAGTAGAAGCCTAAAGGTTAGATTCTAAAAGTCCTATTCTGAAGGTCGAATCTAAAAGTCTAATCCTAAAGGTCGAAGCCTAACATAAATATCCACCGGATTGAGCAGTGCAAAAGCACCCAAGTCTAGCCCCCGTGCAAAGATATTGGAGTCTGTGCGAAAATAAAAGGCACCCTGCCCTCAAACCCTTTGCTCATGCTGCGCGTTACCGACGTAAAACTTCCCTTAGACCATACCGAAGCAGACCTTCAGAGCGCCATCCTGCAAAAGCTCAAAATCTCTGCGGCAGACCTCAAAAAATATACCATTTTCAAGCGCAGCTACGATGCCAGAAAGCGCGACAATATTTCACTCGTCTACGCCATTGATGTAGAAACTCCCAAGCAAAAACAGATCCTTAATACCGCCAAGAAAAGTCAGCGCATTGTCCCCACGCCCGACATGACCTATCGACCGGTTGCGCACGCTCCTGATTCGCTAAAAACTCGACCGATTGTGATTGGCATTGGCCCTTGCGGCATGTTTAGCGCGCTGCTGCTGGCTCAGATGGGCTTTAGGCCGATTGTTTTAGAGCGGGGAAAGGCGGTTCATGAGCGATCGCAGGACACGTTTGGCTTTTGGAGCAAGCGCAAGTTCAACCCCGAATCCAACGCGCAGTTTGGCGAAGGCGGCGCAGGCACATTCTCCGATGGCAAGCTCTATAGCCGCATTAAAGACAACGATCACCACGGGCGCAAAGTCCTCACCGAGCTAGTTGCCGCCGGAGCCGACTCAGAGATCTTGTACATTAGCAAGCCCCACATCGGCACCTATCGCCTGGTGAAGATTGTTGAAAATATTCGCAACACGGTGATTGGACTAGGCGGAGAAATTCGCTTTCAAAGCCGAGTGGAGAAAATTGAGATAGCGGGCGATAAAAGCAACAGAAAAGTGCGAGGCGTTACGTTAGAGAGCGGTGAGTTTATCGAGAGCGATCGCGTCGTCTTAGCCGTCGGCCACAGCGCCCGAGACACCTTTGAAATGCTGCTCGATCAGGGCGTCTATATTGAGCCAAAGCCCTTTTCTGTTGGCTTTCGCATTGAGCATCCCCAGCCGCTGATTAACGAGCAGCGCTTTGGTAAAAATGCCAACCATCCAGTGTTAGGCGCTGCCGACTACAAGCTAGTCCATCACTGCGAAACAGGCATTGCCAAAGGTCGCAGCGTCTACAGCTTCTGCATGTGCCCCGGTGGGAAAGTGGTGGCCGCCACCTCCGAAATAGGCCGCGTCGTCACCAATGGCATGAGCCAATACGAACGCAGCGGCAAAAACGCTAACAGCGGCATCGTCGTTGGCATCACCCCAGCAGACTATCCGGGCAGCCCTTTAGCGGGCATTCCCTTTCAGCGCAAATTAGAAGAAAAAGCCTACGAGTTAGGCGGCAAAACTTACGAAGCCCCCGGACAGCTCGTGGGAGACTTTCTCGCAGGTCGCCCTTCTACCCAACTCGGAACGGTAAAACCTTCCTATAAGCCGGGCGTTCATCTGTGCGACTTAGCGGAGAGTTTGCCAGATTATGCGATCGCCGCCATCCGCGAAGCCCTCCCCGTCTTCGATCAAAAAATCCCCGGCTTTGCCATGCCCGACGCCGTGCTCACAGGCGTAGAAACGCGAACCTCATCCCCTATTCGCATCAAACGCAACGAGCAATATCAAAGCCTAAATACACCAGGACTCTATCCCGCCGGAGAAGGCGCAGGCTATGCCGGGGGAATTCTCTCCGCCGCTGTAGATGGCATTAAAGTCGCTGAAGCCGTTGCCCTTAGCATGGTTGACACACCATCATAAGGCGAACAGACCGTAACCCTTACCAGCGATCGCCAATCCCCTTTAAAAGAAAAAAAAGGAGAGGCCCCCTAATTACTTCGGTGAACTCTCCCTACCATCAGGGTGCATCTACATGGCCACAGTATGGCATACCAGGGTGAGGGGTGTCACCCCCCTTTTTTGTTCGCATTCTAGAAATAAACGAAATTAAGGCCATCGAACCGCTTGTCGCAAAGACTGTCGTAAAACCCCCTTTTAAAAGAAAAAAAGGAGAGGCCCCCTAATTACTTCGGTGGACTCTCCCTACCATCAGGGTGCATCTACATGGCCACAGTATGGCATATCAGGGTGAGGGGTGTCACCCCCTATTGTTCGCACTCTAGAATTTTATTGTCCGCATTCTAGAATTGCTTGATATGTCGCCAGTTTTTTAGGGCTTTAGCAAGCAAAAAGCAAAAGCACATCCTGGCAACCTACCGTTTTGAGATTCCATCTCCTTAGCAATTTACCCGTTCAGCTTTTTTCCTAACAGTTGATTGGTCAGCTTAGGATCGGCCCGTCCACCCGTTTGCTTCATCACCTGACCCACAAAGAAGCCTTTCAGCTTCGTTTTACCGGCTCTAAACTTAGCGAGTTCATCCGGGTTTGCGGCTAGCACTTCGTCAATCATGGACTCAATCTCAGCCGGATCAGAAATCTGACTTAGCCCTTTACTCTCCACAATTTTCTTCGGCGATCCGCCCTTATCTAGCAGCTCCGGTAAAATATCTTTACCGATTTTATTGCTAATCGTTCCGTCCTCAATCAGCTTCACCATTTCAGCCAAGGCTGCTGGGGTTAGCTTCAGCTCGTCGATATTCACCTTTTCGGCGTTTACGTAGGCTGCAATGTCGCTCATAATCCAGTTAGCAACTAGTTTAGTCGAGGCTCCGGAGGCGATCGCGGCTTCAAAGTACTCCGCCGTCGCCCGGTCATCGGTCAGCACCGCCGCATCATACGCCGAAAGCTCTAGCGCCTCTTCGTACCGATGCCGTTTAGCCGCAGGCAGCTCTGGCAGCGCCTCCGCCCAAGCCTTAAGCTGATCCGCGCTCACCTCAATCGGCGGCAAATCTGGCTCCGGAAAATAGCGATAGTCGCTAGAGCCTTCCTTCATACGCATACTCTTCGTCCGCTGCGCCCCTTCTTCCCAAAGCCGAGTCTCCTGGTAGATAGGTTCGCCCGCTTCTACCGCTTCAATTTGCCGAGCAATCTCGTAGTCGATGGCCTTGGCGATCGCGCTAAACGAGTTCATATTTTTAATCTCGACCTTCACGCCAAATTCCTCCTGGCCCACCGGTCGCACCGAAATATTCACATCACAGCGCAGCGATCCTTCCTGCATGTTGCCATCACCCACGCCCAAGTAGCGAATGATGCGACGAATTTCCTCCGCATAAGCCGCCGCCTCTTCTCCAGAGCGAATATCCGGCTCCGATACAATTTCTACTAGCGGCACTCCCGCCCGGTTGTAATCCACCAGCGAATAAGTCGAGCCATCTAAACTCGCCGCCCCCGCGTGAACCAGCTTGCCAGCATCTTCTTCCATATGCAGCCGGGTCACCCCAATCCGCTTACGCACTGGCTCCCCGTCTTTCACAAGCTCAATTTCCAGCCAGCCATGCTCCGCAATCGGCAAATCAAACTGCGAGATTTGATAGTTCTTAGGCAGGTCGGGATAGAAATACTGCTTGCGATCGAACTTGCTGTATGGCGCAATCTGACAGTTCAACGCCAGCCCCGCCTTCACCGCATACTCCAACACCTTTTCGTTTAGCACAGGCAAAACCCCAGGCAGGCCCATCGTCACCGGGTCTACATGCGTATTCGGATCAGCGCCGAACGCAGCAGAGCTAGTAGAGAAAATTTTCGTTTCTGTGCTGAGCTGACAGTGAGTTTCCAAACCAATGACAGCTTCGTACTTGGCTTTAGCAGACGGTTTGGTCTTAGCAGGCGTGGCAGCAGTCATAGGTGCTTCTTAGGGGTAAATAATATCTAGGGAAGGAATTACATCGGTCATTGTATCGCTATCGTCAGCTATCAACTCCCGATTGGGTTCGAGCATTCACCATACTCAGCAGTATATCAACCCAGACAGCTCTGCGATTTTACTTATCCCCACTTGCTAAAACGAAGTCGTTATGAGTATACTTAAGAGGTCGAAAGCATCTAGGATAGCCGCAATCAAGCACACCTCAAACGTAAAAAATCAAACGTGGAGAAGATGGTGAGCAACATCAGGCCGTTTTAAAGCTATGAAGGAAGAGCGATCGCACATCGCATAGCTCAAATCACATAGCTCACTTCGCAGAGCTTCGCAGAGCTAAAGTCTGGGTCTACAATACGGTTAACTAGAGTGTCTTCCGCTTCGTTTGACCCATTCAATCCCTAGATCCCCTTTACCTGGAGAATTTACATGGTTACCACCAACACCAACACCAATACCAATTCCAATACCAACGCCACCAAAACAGCCGCCTCGACTGCGGCCTCCTTCTATCCCACCCGAATTGATCTGGCCCTGGAAACCCGTCAAAAAGTAGCGGCTATGCTCAACGGCACCCTAGCTGCCACCACCGATTTGCGCACCCAAACCAAACAAGCTCACTGGAACGTCAAAGGCAAGGACTTCTACCAGCTCCACCTTCTGTTTGACGAGATGGCAGGCGAGCTAGAAGCATATGCCGATATGGTCGCCGAGCGCGTCACCGCCCTAGCCGGAACCGCGATGGGCACCGTCCGAATCGCCGCTAGCGAATCCATCATCCCGGAGTACGACTTCGACGCCGTTGGCGGGATGGAACACGTAGCCGCCCTGGCCGATCGCTATGCAGTCTACGCCAAGCACCTGCGCCAAGCTATCGACCAAGCCGATGAGTGGGGCGATCAGGACACTAACGATCTATACGTCGAAATCTCTCGCACTATCGACAAACGCCTCTGGTTCTTGGAAGCTCATTTAGTTGGCTAAAAGTTAGCTGAATAGTTGGCTAAAAGATAGTTGAATGGTTAGAAAGATAGTTTCTAGCTAGTTAGACAAACAGATTCGGTCAAGATGAGGAAGCTCTTACAAGGGGCTTCCTCGTTTTTGAGATAGGCAGTTATGGGCTAGATAAACAATTAACGACAGATGACCAAAATCTACGAGTTTGAAACGCCGCGATTGCGACTGCGCCAGTGGACAGCAGCCGACAGAACGCCTTTTGCTCAGCTCAATGCGGATGAACGGGTGATGGAGTTTTTCCCCAGCACGTTGTCCCGATCAGAAAGCGATGGATTAGCAGATCGAATTCAAAGCGCGATCGCTCAAAGAGGCTGGGGCTGGTGGGCCGTAGAAGTCAAAAATAAGCATCCCTTCATCGGGTTTGTCGGGCTAAATATCCCTTCAGCTCAACTGCCGTTTAGTCCCTGCGTGGAAACAGGCTGGCGATTGGACTATCCTTATTGGGGACAAGGCTACGCCACTGAAGCTGCGCAGGCCGCGATCGCCTTCGGATTTAAAACCCTGAACCTAGCAGAAATTGTCTCTTTTACCGCGTTGATAAATCAGCGATCGCAAGCCGTCATGAACAAATTAGGAATGGTGCGATCGCCCGAATCATTTTTACATCCCAACGTGCCAGAAGGCAGCGAACTTCAGGCACATTGCCTTTACAAACTCTCGAAAGCAGACTGGGAAACGCCGCCGCAAACCGCACAATCAGCCCAAACCAGCATCAGCTAAATCTACTCCGTATTTGGCAATAAAATATCCTCTGCACCGCCAGGAATGTCTAGATTTCGGATAATAGCCGGGCTGCTACGCTCAGGCTGATTGAAAATTGCCTGCAATGCCTGATCGAGCGATTCTGCCATCGCAATTCTGTTCTTATAAGCCACAATAACTCGCACCAGCGTTGGCAATCTGTTCTGTTCAGCCTCTAAATACAGCGGCTCTACATACAGCAACGAGTTCTCAATCGGAATCACCAGCAAATTCCCCTGATTTGCACTCGATCCTTGCGTATCCCAAAGCGAAATTCGCTGAGAAATTTCTGGATCTTGATTAATCCTCGCCTCAATTTGCTCTGGGCCAAACACCAGCTCCTGCTTCGGAAATTGATAGAGCAACTGCCGCCCGTACTGCTCACCGTCAGAACGCGCCGCTAACCAAGCAATGAGGTTATTTCGTTGAGCGGGTGTAAACGGACGCAGCAGCACAAACTCACTCGAATCCTCCCCCGGCAGTTCCATAATCAGATAATAGGGTTCTACAATCCGTTTTTCGTTCGCATAAATCTC
Source organism: Phormidesmidales cyanobacterium (assembly GCA_038260205.1). Taxonomy (GTDB): domain Bacteria; phylum Cyanobacteriota; class Cyanobacteriia; order Phormidesmidales; family Phormidesmidaceae; genus Phormidesmis. The sequence goes on along the minus strand of JBBSOB010000007.1, from coordinate 11,110 downwards.
ATTGGGCGCTCGCCACTGATCCTCTCGGTTGTAGAAGACCTGCGGGTCGGTCATGTGGTAGGTGAGCAGATGATTTGACTGTATGGTGGCAAAGTCTGGCGGATAGCGAATATGCGTTAGCAAATTAGGCGGCATATCCGTCATCGGCTCGAATAGATAAGGGAAAATCTGCGCCCAGGTGCGAATAATCGGATCGCTCGGATCAGCAATATAAAAGTGAACCGCGCCATTGTAGGCATCAATCACGACTTTTACAGAGTTGCGCACATAGTTAAAGCTGTTCTCCATCGGGTCGGAATAGGGATAGCGATCGCTCGTCGTAAAAGCATCCACCATCCAGTACATGTAGTTCTCGCCCGACTCCGCTTTGGGCGAGCCATAAGCCCCCTGCGCGTCTGCAACCACTAAGTACGGATCTTTATCAAACTGCAAAAACGGCGCAATCTGCTGCACTCTTTTCGTAATGTTGCGCCGGTACATCAACTGCGTATCCGGCGTAAAATCGTTCGTCAGCAGCATCTTCCAATCGCCCAAATGCTTCGCAAACAGCATCCGTTTCCAAAAGGCTCCAATTCGAATGCCACCGTCCCCATCGTAAGTGTTATACACATTGTCGCTGCCCTCTGGATAGTCCAGCTCTTGCACCCCAGTCTTCGTCATCACGTAGGTGTCCGTCAGCTCGCCAAAGTAAATCCGGGGCTTGTTGATTGGAATAGAGCGACGCACAGCTGGGTTGCTCGCGGTATGTGCAATATCTTTAATAAAGTAGTCTGGCAGTCCGCCCGCGCTAGCTGTATTCACCGGACTCATCGTAAATCCGTAGCCGTGCGTATAAATTAAATGCTCGTTTACCCAAGTTTGCGCCGCCGCGGGCACCTGCTTGTAGTCCAATTCCCTAGCCGAAATCAGCACCTGGCGGCGATCTAGCTCGCCCGGATCTGTTCCCTGCAATGTATAGCGATCAACATCGGCATCGGCAAACTCGTAATACAGCCGAATCTGCTGTAGCTGCTTGTTCGACGCCAGCAAAGGCCGCTTATCCCACAGGCGAATATTGCGAATCGTTAGCTCATTTTCTTCTAGATCTGCGGTAGTGAGCGTCCCGCGCGGATCAAAATCTCGCGTCTCAATATCGGTCAGGCCAAAAGCCGCTCGCGAAAAGGCAATCGTCCGCTCAATGTAAGGAATTTCTCGGAGTAACTCGTTGGGCTGTACGATCAGTCGCTGCACCAGCCAGGGCGCTAACGTATTGCCTAACAGCGCAAACAGAATGTACAGCGAAAGGGCAACCACCACGGCTCTCGCTCTGAGTATGCGCTTTTGCGGCATGAAATGCGGCCATCTAGCAGTCCGCCAAAGCAGCGCCAGCGCCAACATCAGCGAAATCAGGCTGAGCGCCAAGTTCACCGGCAAACTAATATGGACATCGGTAAAGCTAGCGCCATAGCTGACGCCCTGTGACGAATACAGCAGCTCGTAGCGGCCGAGCCAGTGACCTAGCGCCGTTATTCCTAGCAGCCCCGCCGCTAGCGAATATAAATGACGCTGCTGTGCGCCCGAAAAGCCCGAAAAGCGGCCTTGGCTCAGCGTATTACCCGCTAGCAAATACTCTAGCGCCGACGCCGACAGCAGAAACAGCAGCGTTCCAGACAGCCAAATTTCTAGCAGTTCCCAAAGCGGCAGGCGGAAAATGTAGAAGCTTAAGTCCTCACCAAACACCGGATCGATCTGATCGAACAGGGTGGGATTAAACGCGGGAACAATTCGCGTCCATTCTTCGGCGGCGATAATGCCAAAGCTAACGCTCAGCGCCACTGCGCCCAGACGGATTAAGGTTTTGGGAAAAGCTAGCATGGCGATCGCACTCACCACCACTAGCCCTAGCTCTATTGGCTGCTGAATCAACCGCTGCAACAGGATCCAATTGTTATGAAAATTCAGACCCAGCGGCACCGGAATTGGCGCTCGCAGCATCCGCACCTCAATCACAGCTAGCTCCACGTGATAGAGCAGCGCGCCGCCCACCACCATCCCTAGCATCAGCATCAGCGGCAGCAATGAACGCAGGCCCAAGCCCACCCGTAGATTCGACTGATTGGGCAATAAGCAGCTTTCGTTGAACTCAAAGCGTTTTTCAACGTTTAAATTAAACAGCGAAAAGCCCAGACTAATCGCAAAAACAGAGAATCCTAGCCCAAGCTGAGCGACCGATCGCAGCCGAAACTCTCGAGCAAAATCTAGCTCTGCAAACCACAGACTCTCGGCCCAGTAGTAGGTCGCCACGTAAGCCGAGATTAAAATGATGACGGCCGCCGCTAGCTGATAAGAACCACGGGGCGATCGCACCCATGCAACCAACCGACTGCCCGGATAGCGAACTCGTTCGTAGCGATCTTCAACTCTAGCCATCAGTCACCTGATTACATTAGCCAACGCCATTGGCCGATACCACTGGCCAAGAAACAATCAGTCTAACGCCCCCAAAAATCAATGGCCCGATAGCCCAGCTCAGCCATCATCTGTCTTAACGTCGGCAAGCTCAGACCCACCACATTGGTATGGCAACCCTCAATTTTTTCCACAAACAAACTGCCCTTGCCATCGGTTGCAAACGCGCCCGCGCACTGCATCGGCTCACCCGTGGCAATATACGCCTCAATTTCTGCATCAGACAAATTCGCAAAGAAGACGCGCGTCATTTTAGAGCGCAGCAGGGCAGGTTTTCCAGGTGCAATCAGAGCATAGCCTGTGTGCAGCTCGCCGCTGCCGCCACGCATCTCTCTCCAGCGGGCGATCGCCTCCGCCTCACTCTCCGGCTTCCCGTAAATCACGCCATTAATCGACAGCACCGAATCACAACCTAGCACCAGCGCATTCGGAAACTGCGGCGCAACCATTTCAGCCTTACCCTTAGCTAGCGCCTGCACCAGCTCCGACGGCTCGCGAATAACAACGGCATCCTCATCAAAAGCGCTAGGGCAAACAAAAGGCTGAATGCCCGCCTCCACCAGAAGCTTACGCCGAGCGATCGAAGCCGAAGCCAACACAAATTGAATATCAGCCATAGGGTCAAAAAGCCTTGGAAAAAGTGAAAAGACGAGGACTCATATTAGAGTCTAATACACCGAGAAAGAAGCCACCGTTTGCTTCATCGTGTCCTTCAGCTTTTCCCATCGACTCTCAGGAATGGAGGCATTAAACGTATAGAGCTGGCCACGTCGCACGATCACACTAGCCAAATCATGACGCAGCCCCGAAGGCAAATCCGCCACATATTCCAAAATGTAATAGAGCTTATCGCCCGCCTCAAACGACTGCGCATTCACCAGCTCCACATTTCGATCATCCGGAGCAAGCGACGTAATGCTCTTAGAAAGCTTATAGCCCACTTCCGAAGGCGTCCCCAAATCCGGCAGCGTCTTACCGCCAGAAACCGGACTAATGACCACACTCACGTTCTCACTCGTCTTAATAATGTCGTGAAACACCGTCTGCGGCCCATTATCCGTCTTAGGCACATTTGCCGCCACCCACCCGGTCGGATACTTAAACTCGTAGCCCTCATAGCTATCCGCATAAGACTCCAAGCTAGCAATACTTGTAGAGCAGCTTTGCAAGCCCAACGCCAGTACAACCAACAGCAGCGCAGCCAATCGCTTCAACATCTTTCTAACCCCTATATCCATAGCTGCCTCAATTGTGCCACGAGGCGGTAAATCGCAAAAATGCTAGTCGTAAAAGTACATTGCGAATGCTAACAAAACACCGAATTCCACATCAGCGCCATCTTCTCCAAGCTAGACGTTACCGGCGAAATAGGAGCCGTAATCATAAGTATCAAAGCAAGGTATCACAGCACAGTTAGCAAGGCAGTAAAAAACCACTAAAAAGGCGAAGCCATCTCCTAAGAAATAGTTTCGCCATACGCTAGTTATAAAGCTAGCAGCAAAATTATAGAGCTAGCGACTTTTGCCGCTAGCAGCTAGAGCATTTATCGGTTGTCTACGACATCAGCAACGCCATCGCCATCAATATCTAGCTCCTCACGGCGCACATTTGCCTGTTCGCGCACTACCTCTTGGCTAGTCTCCTTACGGACATTAACCTCTTCGCGTACAAACGCTTCTTTGCGAATGTTTGCCTGCTCTTCAAAGACTTCCACATTAGCCACTTCGCCGCCTTCAAACGCATGGTCGCCCACCACGCCTGCAGTCGTTGTCCCTGGGACTGAGCGCTCAATGACCACGCGCTCTTTTTCAAGAGGCACAGAGACTTCAGCCGTCTGAGACTCAACGCGCTTACCCACGCTGACGTCACCTGTACGAACTCGCTCTTTGGCCGCGATCAATCGCTCTTCATAGAGGCGAATTGGCTGGTTCTTGTCTGTTCTGTCCATTGCGTACAAACCAGCATCGTGCGTATCGTAGTCATAAGTATCTGCTGTATAGGCATCGACTGCCGCACCTGTGCCGACTGCCGCACTAGTACCCGCAGCGGCACTTCGGCCCATTGCGTTCTCACGATAAACGCCGCGCACTCTTTCTTCGTAGTCGTGATTAACAGATCCAGTACCATCGTACTCAGGCAGGTTTTCTACTTGCTCTTTGGTCAAACCTTCTACATACACGCGCTCTTGGGCATTGTCAAAACGAGCTGCACCAATAGGAAGCAACACCTTTTTACCAAAAATCCAGACACCTGTGTCAACAATCAAATAGCGAAACTGACCAGTCGTATCGTCGAACAGTCCATCTTCTACAGAACCGACTTTGTCGTCACCGCTAGCATATACGCTGTAATCATCAATATGACTAAGGCTATTGTCACTAAACTGATTGCGATAGTCAGGATAGGTTTCTTTAAGACTAACAAGTGCCATAGATAGGAGACTCCTTCAAAACATGTATAAAGTTGTTGGCTCAATCGCCAGTTACTTAATGTTAGGGAACTGAGCTGCAAAAGCCATTAGACGATAGAGAGACTTGGAGAGAAAGGTGACTACCTAAATGGAAACAGGCCGACCTCATCAAAAGATGTGAAGAAGATAAACAGCTTTCACAAGAGAGCATAAACAAAAAAGAAGATGCCTTTGTGTTGGCACCTTCTTTTTTATAGTGTATTACTTTTAGGCTCAACTGTTGCAATTCGAGCAAGCGAGCCTACCCATAAATAAGCCAGCTCGACTAAAAGAAACTATCGAATCTGAAAGAGTTTCGAATCTGAAAGAGTTTATCGAACCACTGCTCTAGGCTTTTTGGCACCTACCGTAGCACCCACCAAAGCAGCTACTAGAGCAAGCAGTGAGCCAATCAAGAAGGCAAGACCACCTTTAGCCGCAGCAGACGCCGCATCTTCTGCTTGTTGTGAAGTGATATTAGGAACCGCTTGATCTACTTCAGCTTTGCTATCTGGAACCGAAACACCCGTTGATTGCTCTACTTGAGTAACTGCTGCGCCAGCATTGGACGCGATAATACCGAACGCGCCGGAAACACCGCTAGTTAGCAAGAAGCCGCTTAGTACTAAGGTCGTCGCCCACATAACTGTGGCGTTGAGCATAGATGTCTTACTGTTCATGGGGCCACAGGAAGATGCCATCGTCAAGCCGCCCAAGAACAGCGAAATGAGCAGGCTGATAATCGCGCCGATGCCAATGCCTGTACCAATTGTGCTGGGTCTTGCTTCTCCTGCTGCAAAGCCGCCGATTGAAGCGACCAGAGCGCTCAGCATCAGCTGAGAAATAATTGCAACCACGATGCCCGCAAAGATTGGCCCCCAGCGGACGGTATCGTGGTAATCCACTATGGGTGTTGTCGTTGTTTGTACTGGACGGACACCCGTATCAGCTCTTTCGCTATAGGCCATGGTTTGGTTCCTTGATAATCGTAACGTTTTTTCACAATGCACATTAAGGCCCAATTTGTAGTGCCAGCCAGCACCAAAATCGGTTTTTGTGCGAATGTCTACATACTCTATGCAATTGCTACACAACTAGAGCCTGCCAAAAGGCAGATACGCAGCTGCGTTTGGGAAGAATTTTTCCAGCAAATATTAACAAATAATAGAGAAAAGTTTAAGTCTTTTGAGGAGAGTATTCACAACTCCCTCTAAATAGCGCCTGGCTGCTTAAAAATCACTCCTCTCGGCGGACAGAGATGGCAGATGGGCTGATCCACTATGTATTTTTATACTCCTTGTTTTGAGCCTACTGCGATGACTTTATATAGAATCAGCGATCGCTATCCCAACTACCGCGACGTTTATTTCAACGGCAATGATGTCAAAGGCATGACTGTTCGCAGCGCCGAAGATGTCAGTGTGGGTACAGTCAAAGATATTTTTATAGACGAGGAGAATCATATTCAGTTTTTGGTGGTGGACATAGGTAGATCGCAGGTTCTATTGCCCATTGGTCGATGCGCCAGTAATTTTGAGCAAAAAACAGTGTATGTGCGATCGCTCAACCAAGCAGAATTCAAAAACCTACAGCCCTACAGCGAAACCGGCGAAACCTACCAGCCAGTAGAATACGCATTAGAACAATCTATAGCCGTAGAAGAGTCGGTGCCAGTAGAGGGCATTGCCTTCGTTGAAAAAACGCCACGAGCAGTGATTGAAGAACCGGCTATTATGGAGCCTGCTACCGCAGCATCTACAGCCGAAGTCGCCGCCGAGCAACCTATACAGCTATACGAAGAACGCCTGATTACTCAAAAGCGGCGCATCAAAACTGGCGAAGTCAAAATCTCCAAGCAAACCGTCACCGAAACCACCGATACAGATATCCCGATTACCCGAGAAAAGGTCATCATCGAAATTGAATCTGTCTACAGCGGCCAAACTCGCGTAGATTTTGGCGACGCCGAAGTCTCGGAAGACGGCACCGTCCGCATGGGCATCTACGAAGAGCAGGCCGAAGTCTGTCAGCGGATTGTTCCTTATCAAAATGTCTCCGTTCGCAAAGAGGTCGTTCAAGATGTTATTCGCACCCAGCAAACCATTCGCCGCGAGGAGCTAGAGGTCAAAACAGAAGGGAATCCCCAAGTAGATTGGATTGAACCCGGCGCAAACCATTAGAAATGAACTCGCCGGGCCACATTGAGATACATCAGGCTATCGGATCAAGTACATCTAAGCGGGCTTCTCAAAAAACATTAAATGCTGCTGTGGCAGGCGGTCGTCCGTTTTTACCCACGATAGCCCCACACCTGTTAGCTCTTTTTTAACCTGCTTTTGAGACATCTTATGGTGCTTTTTAATCAGCACTAGCGGGTTCTCTGCTCGATATTCTGCTAGCACCACCTGACCGCCCGGCTTGAGTGCCTTCACGATTCCATCCATCATCTCTCGCGGATAGGCAAACTCATGATAGGCGTCAAACATCACCGCCATGTCGATACTCTCATCTGGCAAATTGGGATCGCTTTCTGTGCCTAATACGGTCTCAATGTTGGTCACACCATATTTGTCGCGCTCTGCTTCTAGCAATGCCAGCATCTCCGGCTGTACATCTACGGCCACAACCTTGCCATCTTCCACATACCGAGCAAGCTGAAAGCTGATATAACCCAACCCTGCGCCAATATCGGCAACCACATCAGTTTTTTTCAGCATCAGTGCATCTACTGCCATATCGGAACGTTCCTCAGTCGTCCGGCTTGGTCTGGCCAACCAGTTTGCTCCCTGGTAGCCCATCACGTTGGCAATTTCACGACCGTAGTAAACTTTGCCAATGCCGTCCGAGCTAGGGCTTATGGAACTATAGTTGCCGTCTGTAACAGTGGCTGCTGCGGTACAGCCAGTCACCATTAACAAAACCAGGCTCAGACATAAGATCCGAGCAGTCCACCGATGTAAAAGCGTTGAAATAAAGCGAACCATAAGAGATCGAAATCACGGATTTGCCTCCTTATTGTGCGTTATTTCAGACTCAATTTCAGACTCATAAGTTCAGATCTACGAGAGATCGCCGCTAGTAATCTTGCAAATCTAGCGGCTGTGAAATCCTAACCGTTCAAAGTGCAGTCTGTGCATGGGCAGCAGTCCCGTGAAACTGACGTAAGTGCGCCCACAAAGAATCATGATCCCAATCGTTAGTTAAGTCCCTCAAGGAAGCATGAATATGGTTAGAGCCTATCTCACTGACGACGCCAAAAGTATTGGACTGTAACAGTTCGATTAAATAGCGATCGCGCTGAACCGCAGATTATTCAGCGCAATTTTCTGCGTCACGTTAAGGTCTTGCGTCTGCAAGCCAACGTACTCGTCATTACAACGGGCAAGCACATAGCAAAAGGCGCGGGTGCGGGCAGGACTCTCGAAGGGAATAACAACAGCAGCATGCTGAGATTCATCCAACGTAGCGAGAAGGCTTTGGGTTGCCTCAATCAGTTCTCGATAGCGCACATCTTCATAAATGAAATAACTCTTTGTAATGGGGCGGAGAACTGTACCGACTGAGGCAAACCAAGCGGCTCTAGGCAAATGATTTATAGTCTGATTTACGTGCGCTAATTATGTATCACCTTCTGCCTTTTGGAGCTAAGAAGGGCGCTTTTGCTCAATCTATCTTATTATCAAAGATTCTTATTTATTGACCTTTTTTTAGGGCTTTAAGAGCAGTATCATCACGCTAGCCACCCATTCTGCTCACAGGGCCGATCCACTATCTTGCTTAGCACGGCGATAAAACAGTTCGCTATGGCTTGCATAAAATAAATGCAATTACACCCGGAATTAAAATATCATCCTTCTAAGTATCAGCAACCGCATCTGCGTTTAGAATCGAACGAATGAGCTAATACAACAATTTTGGCAATCCAGACAGTGTTGACTGATGTTTTTTGAGAACAATCTTAGATTTCACAGACGTTTTAGACAGGAGCGATCGCGGATCGCACTCACGCAAAGCAAAAAGCTCGACCGATATAGGGTAATTAGTCAGATGCTCAGCCAGTTTTATAATTAGATTGACCGCACCATTCCTATAAAAAGCGGGAAGGATAAAAGCAACCTAGTGAATTAGCAAATTGTTTGTATCCGATTACTTTTCACGAGAAACAAACATAAATTCCATATCTAAACCAAAATCACCCTGCCTACCGACGTAGACAGAGTGATCGCAGGGGAAGTATTTGCAGAAAAACGACTAGCAGAGAAAGCTGCTATCCGCTACTGACGACTTGCCTCTTTCCGAGAAGCCGTCTCTAAGTTAAACAACACCTGCAACGTTTCCATCGCGTTGTCTCTCGCTTCAATGTCTCTTTGCGATCGCAGCTGAGTCATCGGGTCGTGCAAAATCTTGTTCACAATTCCGCGAGTCAGCGCTTCCACCACGCCGCGATGCTTCTCTGAAAATTCAGAGCCTAAGCGAGACATGGCCTTCTCTAGCTCCTGGGTGCGAATCGACTCTACTTTATTGCGCAAGCTGCTGATAGTCGGAACGGTGTCGAGCGATCGCAGCCAATCCATAAACGCCTCCACCTCTTCATCTAATAGCAGCTCAGCCTCCATCGCCATCTGCCGACGACTCTCCTGATTCTGCGCCACCACCGCCTTCAAATCATCCACGTTGAAGGCAAACACCGCTTCAATTTCATTAATGTTGCTATGCACGTTACGCGGCACCGCAATATCAAACACCAGCGTCTGACTGCCATCGGGTTGCTGATTGAGCAGAACCGGCTCCAAATTCTCTCTGTGCAAAATTGGCTCAACCGAAGATGTACAGGTAAAGACTACGTCCGCAGCCACAACCGCCTCTAACATGGTGTCGAGCGTCCCGGTCACAATCGCTACATCACCAAACTGAGCCGCTAGCTCATTTGCTCGCTCAATCGTCCGATTCAGCAGCGTAATTTTATTTGCCCGCTTAGAAACCAGGTGCTGCACCAGCAACCGGGCCATTTTTCCAGCTCCCAAAATCGCAATATGGCAGTCGTCAAAACGCTCCACCTTCATCAACGCCAGCTCAGCCGCCGCCGAACTAATCGAAACGGCACCCGTTCCCAGGTTTGTTTCTGTCCGCACCCGCTTACCGGCCTTAATCGAATCCTTTAGCAATCTGCCCAGCACCCGGCCGACGCCTTTATGCTGCTGTCCCAGGCTCAGCGCATGTTTTACCTGTGCCAAAATTTGGCCTTCACCTAGCACCAGGCTATCGAGTCCAGCAGATACCCGCATCAAGTGCGTCACGGCATCTTGCTGTAGCAATACAAACAAATGAGGCCGCAGTTCGCCCAAACCCAATTTGCTATGCTCGCTCAAAAATCGCATTACGTCGCGGACGCCATTCTCGGTCTCGGTGGCGACAATATGAATTTCTAAACGGTTGCAGGTACTCAAAATAGAGACTTCTTCGATGTAGGGCGAGCCGCTAAGATCAGCGATCGCATCCGCCACCTGAGTCGAAGGAATACTCAGTTTTTCTCTAACTTCAACCGGCGCAGTCTGATGACTTAGCCCAACGACAGCAATATTCATTCCACGTCCTAAAATCTTTTATTGAAGAGCGGTCTGTCCGGATGCGAGACATTCCGGAACTCAAACATATAGGTGATCGTAGCGAATCACAGCACAGTTAGCCGCAAACCCTCTCTTAAAAGTATTAAATAACGGCAGACTATCTCAAGAAAACTCAACAAAACTCCATCTTGAGAGATCTTGAATCTTTCTTATAGAGAGCGAAATATAAAGCGAAAGGCGCAAATCAATCGATCCGCGCCTTTCGCTTCAAGGGTGCTGGCTATATAGCCTAACCTTTTCGTCTACCGCAAGCTCATGCGCTTAGGGTTGTCCTTCATGTGCACTGTATCCACAAAGCGAGCCGTTTTAGACTGGCTAGAGATTACCAAGCTCTGCGTCCGGTAGCCGCCGTTGAAGAAGCGCACACCGTTCATTAGCGTGCCGGGCGTAATGCCGCAGCCTGCAAACAGAACGTTCTCGCCGCTGGCTAGCTCGCTGGCATCGTAGACCTTGTCTAGGTCGGTAATGCCCATAGATTGCAAGCGCTCAATGTTCTTTTCCTTGCTCTCACCGATCAAGCCCGTCTTCACAACTGCGGGATCGTAGATGAGCTGGCCCTGGAAGTGACCGCCCATGCACTTCATCG
>JBBSOB010000006.1:0-41397 GCA_038260205.1 Phormidesmidales cyanobacterium | reverse complement strand
TTTTGGCCGTATTGCAAGAAGCGCCCATTGCTGACAAGATGCAAGCGGCACTCGCAGAAATAGTAGGCGCAAACGAACCGCTTAAGGCTTATAGTTCAGCATCATTAGAGCTGCTAGCTCAGGTGCCAGAGTTGGTGCGATCGCTCATTGGAGAATCGGGCCAGCTTCCGCCAGAGAACCAACAGGCCCTCGGTAATGCCCTCCAGCAAGCCAATCAACAAACAGTCAGCTACTTACAATCAGCTCAGCACGCCTTTTCTGACCTTTCGACAGACGCAGGCGCAAAGCTTCTAAACGCGATGATTTTGGGCTATGCCGTGATGGAATTTAGCGGCGATGGCTATGGCCTGTGGGCAGAAGAAACAGATTTTTTGCAGGCGCTGGCCGTTTTAATGTCACCCAAGGCAGGCGCACTCGCATTGCGCCCTAGTGAGACCGTGAAAGATTTATCAGCGGATATGGTGCGATCGCTCTTTCAAAGGGCCAAAAAGCTAGGACCACAGGAATATGCGCTAGTGTATGTGGCGTTTGGCGCAGGATTGAGAGCGGATGAGCTATCAGGGTTATTGCGATCGCACTCTCTTAGCAGCAAAACTCAGCACTTACTTACGGTAGTCGGCGCCCATCCACGGCAAGTCCCGCTCAACCGCTGGATTATGGGAAATCGCTACGGCAACTACAATAAAAATCCGCTGACCCAGTGGTTAAGAAGCCGCCAGGACGAACAGATTGAAGTCTTTATCAGCGATATGGGCGAACCTTTAGATGTCGCTGGCATTGAGGCAATGTGGGCAAAAATTGTGAAGGATGCCGAGGGAATAGAAGAGGCGAGCGCGCTCTTCCAAGCTAGACAAACCTGGTGCATCGAACTGCTAATAAAAGGCGTCAGCCCAGAGAACTTAAGCATTTTATCTGGGCTTAAAATAGAAGAACTAGAACCCTACACCCGACGGGCCAAAGAAAAATCAGCGTTAGAACAGGCTCTCTCCATAGATCAAAAAGGCTAGATAGATCAAAAAGGCTAGACACACATGAACGCAAGCGAACAAGTCAGAACAATGTACGCAGCCATTAACCGGCGCGATGTGGAGTCAGCGATCGCCTGCATCGATCAAGACTGCATTTATCAAGACTTAAACTTTTCAAAGCCCTTTGAAGGAAGAGAGGCGATCGCCAAAATGTTTGAAGATACGCTCGGTAGAGTGCCCAACGACTTTGAGTTTGTGATCGACGACATCGCAGGAGATAATTTGGCCGCAGGACTCACCTGGCACGTAGAGCTAGGCGGCGTTTCTTTTCCCAACACGCGCGGCGCAAGCTTTTACCGTTTATCGCCTGCATCGGGCCTCATTGTGTTTGGTCGCGATGTGGTCGAATCGCCGATTAAGCCAGGAAAAATTGCCTTTGCCATCATTAAAGTAGTGACGCCATTAGCACGATGGTGGCTGAAACCACAGGGCACCCAAACGCAAATAAACAACTGAGAGCGCGCAGAATGATTGACAGATTCAAAAAAAAGGAGAACGACGCCACAAAAATCGAAGGGATTGACTATCCGCGAGAAAACCCAACCTCAAGAATTCTTTGGTTTCTAGCTGTTCTATATGTAGCCATTCTCTTGCTATCATCACCCGGACAGCTATTGCCCGGCGAGCCAATCTGGGCCGTAAAGCCTGAAACTATTAGCGAAATTGCGAAAGAATCTCTCAATTTCTTTTTTGTACTACCTATTCTCAGCTTCCTGGCAGCGCCCTTTCTAGACATTCCGGCACCAGTGGTTCATCCTGCTTCAGAAGCCTTCTTCAATTTTGCAGAAGCCTGGATTCTCATGCTTTTGCCGCTTATGTTGCTAGATCCTAGAGGACGGGGCCTCCCTCGCGTTGCCCTCTGGAGCGCGACTATGTTTCTAACCAACGTGTTTTTGATTCCCTATATGGCGCAGCGATTGAGCCTGCCTGCAAGCGCAGAAGCCCCCCAAAAAGGCAGGTTAGCTCGGATGACTGGGCTGATTGGACTCGCGGTGGGAACGGGAGCGATCGCCTGGTTTTGCTTTGCGCGGCCTGAGTTTGGGGGGTTAGCGAAACGATGGAGTTATTTTGTGGGGAAGGTGGAGAGCGATCGCGTCACCATCGCCTTCTGCGTAGATTTAGCCTTGTTTTGGCTATTTCAAGCTTGGTTGATGGGCGCAGTCATTGCGAAAGGAGATAAGCGGCGTTTTCTTCGATTTGTTCCTTTCTGGGGCTTAGCCATCTGGCTAATCGCTTGAGAACGAGTTAATCTTCGCCAAGGCAAAAAGCACACTCCCCCTAGATGAGCACAGGGCTGCAAATGAAGGAGCATGATCCATGCCTAACGCGAAGTATCAGATCGGCACCATTCGGATTTTGACGGCGCTCAATCTTCGGTTAGGCTCGAACCTACCTACTGCCCTACCTACATACTGCGCACAGTCGCTTCACCGTCTTTTACTTCACCAATCAAGACTTCGCTGGTCAGTCCCACAAACAAGCCATTCTCTAGCACGCCCGGAATGTTGTTGATAGTTTTCTCCATCTCAGCCGGATTATCAATGCCGTTAAAGGTCACGTCCAGTACCATATTGCCTTGATCCGTGATGACGGGGCCGTCCTTTGCAACGCCCATTCGCATCTCCACCTTACCGTCTAATTTTTCTAACGCGCGAGTAACCGGGGCCACCGCCATCGGCAACACTTCCACCGGCAGTGCAAAAATAGTGCCAATCTTATCGCTCAGCTTAGAGCTATCGACAACAACAACAAACCGCGCTGCCAAACCGTCGACAACTTTCTCGCGCGTGTGAGCCGCACCGCCGCCCTTAATCAAATTCATCTGCGGATCGACCTCATCTGCGCCGTCGATGGCAATGTCGATATGGTCAACATCATCTAGCGTCGTTAGCGGAATGCCATGCTGCTTTGCCAGCACAGACGCCTGAAAAGAAGTCGGAATTCCCACCACGTCTTTTAGCTCGCCAGCGGCAATCCGCTCACCAATAAATTGAATTGCAAAGGCCGTTGTAGACCCCGTACCCAAACCGACAATATCGCCAGACTTTACCTGCTGGGCGGCAGCGCGACCGACTTCCTGCTTCATCAGTTTAACGGGATCCATTTGGGCTAACTCCTAAAGACGTTGAGTGAAAGGTTTCGTTAAAAACTTCCGACTTTCTAGCATGAGGGAAAGCGAGCGCAGAGTAAAGATGAACGGTAAAGTTGAGAGATGGAGAAAATGCAAGCCATTGATAGCACTGCTGCCAAGCAAGCTGGCAAACATCTAAATCATCTGGGCGAGCAGCGTTTTTGGTACTGGCGCGGCTGGCGAATTCGCTATACGCACCTGGCCGAAACACCAGGGACAGAACATGAGACGCCTTTTTTGCTGCTGCACGGTGCCGGATCTAGCCTGGAGCAATGGCGGGAAAACTTGACTGTGCTAGCGAAGGAGCGGCCCGTATATGCCATGGATCTACTGGGATTTGGCGGTTCGCAAAAGGTGGCCGCTGAGCTAAATACGGATTTATGGGTCGCGCAGACGGCCGCTTTTTGTCAGACGTTTTTGCGTCGGCCAGTGATTTTGCTAGGTCACTCACTGGGCGCTTCGGTCGCTTTGCAGATGACGACGAGCTATCCAGAGCAGGTCAGCAGGCTGGTGATGTTAACGCTGCCTGCGGCTAGACAGGAGATAGCCGGATCGGCTGCTAAAGTTGGCGCGGTAGTTGAAAGCTGGTTTGCTTCGCCGCTGCTGATTCGGCCTTTGTTTTGGTTAGTGCGATCGCCCAAAATAATTCGCAAAGTCCTCACGGCCTTCTCTCAAGATCCTAGCCGCATAGACGACGCGCTGGTGCAAAGCTTCGTCATACCCACTCAAGAACGCGGCGCAGCCAGAACCTTCTGCTACCTAGTCAAGTCGCGCACCGCCGATAGCTTTAGCCCGATGACCAGAGATTTGATTCCGCTAGTGCAGGTGCCGACGCTGCTGCTTTGGGGAAAGTGCGATCGCGTGATTCCCATTACCTGGGGCCAATACGTCAACCGCCTCAATCCCCAGCTCACCTTTGTAGAAGTAGACAAGGCCGGACATTTCTTCTACGACGAAAGTGCCGTCGATCTCCACCACCTAATCGATCAATGGTTGGCAGGTAAGCTCCCAGAGACCAACGACGATCTAATTGCCAGCCTTCAACCTGATCGGTGCGAATAATCAGTGCGAATGAGTGCCAGCCGATTCTAGCTGTCCGCGCATTGCACCCTCTGGATACTGAGGATTATGCACATTTACATAGAAGTCATCAGGATTATCTAAAATGCGCTGCACAATGCCTGCTTCGCCGGTAGGAAACTTTCCTTCTTCCCCTTCAGTCAGGCAATCTGCGGCATTACCATCTTCCGGGCCAGCTAGCGCCGCCACAACCGGGCCATTCTCACCCCTTGCGCCTTCGTGAATATGCGCGGCCATGCCATCGCCAACGGGCACTAGCTGAATGCCAGACACAAATAGCTGATAGCACAGCGTCGTTTTGTCCCCGTCTACGCCGAACACATAGGCTTCGCCCTTGCCGTTGGCATCGCCGACCAGCATACTCAAGTCGCCATCTTCAGCGACTTCCGCACTGCCGTCTAGCATTGTCCGCAAAATGGTATTGGTATGTCCGGCAAAGGCGGCTTGTGGAGCGCTAACCGCCGTTAGTGCAGCTAAACCCAAGGCCCACCGCAGGCGTTTGCTGTTCTTAGTCATCGTCATAGTCTGTTTCTTCACTGGATGTTTCTTCACTAGATATTTTTTCACTAGATATATGTTGTAAAGCCCAGCCATCAGCCGTTGCTTACGCTAAAAGTACGCAGCCCAGCCAATTCGGGATTGGATCTGCCCTAAATCACCTCAGACGCCAGCCATTTGGCTCTTAGCTTTATGTAATGGGGCGCGTTGGCAAGGAAAAGCTGAAGGTGCTGCCTTCACCAGGCGCGCTTTTGGCAACAATTTCTCCGCCCTGAAGGGTGACCAAACGACGGCTGACCGCTAGTCCTATGCCCGATCCACCTGAGGCGCGATCGCGTGATCGATCCGCCCGCCAAAACCGCTCAAACACATGCGGTAAATCCGCTTCAGAAATGCCAATGCCCGTATCCGAAACCGCCACCCACAGAAAACCACCCGCTGTATAAACTCGTACAGTCACGCTGCCTTTAACCGTGTGGCGCAGCGCATTGCTCAGTAAATTTACCAGCACCTGCTCAATTCGAGCCGGATCGCCCCAGGCAGTTGGCAAATCGTCGGGTAAATCGGTAGTCAGCCTCAGATCGTCGGAGGCAATGAGCTGATCGGAGAAGCGATCGCACACCTGAGTAATGAGCGGGGCGATCGCGACTTGACGCGCCTCAATCGGCAAATAGCCAGACTCCAGCTTAGACAGCTCCTGCAAATCATTCACTAGCCGCTGTAGCCGCTCCGTTTCGCGCACCAGCCGCCCATAGATCTCTTCAGAAGGCGCGATCGTTCCATCTGCTAGCCCCTCCAAATAGCCTTTTACAATCGTCAGCGGCGTCCGCAGCTCATGCGTCAAATCGCCCACCAGCTCACGCCGTCGCCGCTCCACATTTTCCAAATCATCCGCCATCCGATTAAAGCTGCGGCCCAAATGGTCAAACTCTGGGATATCTAACGGCGGCACCCGCGAAGAAAAATTGCCCGCCGCAAACTGCTGCGTAATAGCCTCCATACTCAGCAAAGGCTTGGCAATCCGCCGAGACAGCCAGTAGCTTAGCGCTCCTGCCGTACCGCCCCCCAAAACCACCGACCAGCTCATCCCTCTAGCCCAGGTTTCGGTAAGCCCATCCACCAACTGCCCCTGCACCACCTTTTGAAAGCGAATGCCCTGACGCTCCATTCTGGCCAACGTGACGACAAAATATCGAGGCGTGTAAAGCCGACTGACGACGGTCAGCGCGATCGCAGTTACCGCCATCACAGTGAGCTGAGAAATCAAAAGGCGATCGCGCAAACCCAATTTTTGATTGACTTTCTGACGAGAATTACGCTCAGGAAGGGCCATAGATAATACACAAAAACTCAGGACACAAAGCCGTCAAAAACAAGGCCGTCAGAAACCATCCCGTAACTTTACCTCTACTTCACAATTGCCTTAGAGCGATCGTCATAGAGTAATCGTCATAGAGCGATCGCCATAAAACGAACTCAGCCCGCATCGTCTTCAAACCGATAGCCCACGCCAACCACCGTTTTAATAAAAATTGGCTGCGCCGGATTAGGCTCTATTTTCTTACGCAGCCGAGCAATATGGGCATCTACCACTCTCTCATCGCCAAAAAAGTCGCCGCCCCACAGTTTTTCAATCAGCTGCGCCCGGTTCCACACCCGCCCCGGATAGCTCATAAACGTGCAGAGCAAATCAAATTCTAAAGGGGTTAGCTCCAGCGCCATCCCTTCAGCGCTCTTTTCTACTAGCTCTGCTCCTAGTATATTTTTTTCAAGCAGGCTGGGGTTTTGAGCCTCCGTTTGGGCATCCTTGTCGTCATATAAGGCGATCACCTCAACTAGCGGCCTAGCAACCGCCAGTCTCTGATCCACATCCACCGTAAAGTGAGCCGTCTGATAGGTATGTTGGGAGGCACTTTGACCCCCTGCTCTCAAACTACGCCTTAAAATCGCACGCACCCTGGCCACCAGCTCACGCGGGCTAAACGGCTTCACCATATAGTCATCAGCCCCAGTCGATAACCCAATAATCCGGTCTATCTCCTCGCCCTTGGCAGTTAGCATCATAATGTAAGGATCTTTTACCACCTGCTGCTGCCGGATTCGAGCGCAAACTTCTAAGCCATTGAGACCTGGCAGCATCAAGTCTAAAATCAGCAAATCTGGCTGAATGGCCTCAAACCGATCCAGCGCAGTGCTACCATCTCGGCAAATATGACAGTCAAACCCTTCCTTGGACAAATAAAGCTGAATCAGCTCGGCAATCTCAACCTCATCTTCCACAATCAAAATGTCCATCAGTACTGCCCCTTCTCCCTCATCACAAATTCCTCAGCAGCCGTGGTTATACATAGCGGTAGCGTAGCTTCTATCAACTAATTTTGATAAAGACTATAGTAAGCCCTGTGCCTTTTACTTGCCCTGATCGATAGGGTGGCATACGCTCTCTAAAGAGCCATGTATCCATTACATATATTCATTACGGGTCAACGGCTTCTAGCTCGCGATCGCAAGGATTATCCTTAACTCACGTTTACTTTCCTCCGCCTCTCGTTCACTCTATAGAAATACTAGCGTTCTGAGCGAATGCGTCCTACTCTATGTCTGCACTGACCTTTAAAGACCTATCCGCAGAACTGACTCAGGCTATTAAGTCTCAGTTAGACATGCCTTCAGGCACTCAGGCTCGCTGCACCCTGGGTCGAGGAAAGGTAATGGTTCTAGTCGAATACCCCAAAAGGGGCCAGGCAGAACCGCTTGCAAACAGCACTCTAGACTGGCTAGAGCAGTCACTCAGACAGCAGTTCGACACCGTTGGCCTACCCGAAGAAGCCGCCGACCTGACCGAAACAGGCGAGGCCGTCGCCGTTCAGCTATTTTTGAAGCATCACAGCGAGCCAAAACCCTTCACCGCTCGCTCATTCACCTGGAAAGTGGCAGACGGCTTCAACGACCTATTTGGCGTGCCCATCAACGACAGCGAAACCCTGACTGAAGCACCGACGCCCAGCTTTCAAAATACGACCCATTCTTTGACTCCCCCTAAAGCTGATGCCGGTGCTGAAGCAGGAATAGCCAGTGCACCTACAGATATAAAGCCGCTGGAATCAGACATCGGCCTGGAAAACGCCTTTTCACCTATTTTTGAGGTAGAAGGCTCTAAGACAGAAGGCTCTAAGACAGAAGGCTCTAAGACAGAAGGCTCTGGGATAGAAAACTCTGAGACAGAAGGCTTTGAAATAGATAATTTAGACTCAGATATATTTTCGCGATCCGAAGATGAGCCAGTCGTAGACTTGAACTCTTCTGATCTAGATCAGTCGGGAGATCTAGATCTATCAGGCGTTGATTTACCCATCGCCTACGACAAAAACAACAACTTACCAGACAAAGAATTTTTTGAATTTGAACCCAGCAGCACCTCCAGTTCCAGCGCAATCTCTGATAATGAGCTAGCCGCCGACTTTGACCAGGCATTAAACCAATCGGCAGATCAACTGGCAGACTATGAAACCGACGCAGAAATAGCGTTTGAGGAAGATATCTTTTCTGAACTATTGGACTCTGAATTTTCAGACTCTGAACTATTAGATTCCGAGTTTTCAGACTCCGAGTTTTCAGATTTTGAACCTCCAGACTCTGAAAATTTAGATTCTGAATTTCTAACGTCTGAAACTTGGCAAGATCCATCCGCAGATGCTAGTGAACTCGAACAAAAAACCCTTTCAGCAGGCGTAGTAGGGCTAAACACATCAACTTCTCAGTTAGTAAGCGACGCGCCTAGGGCAACTGTCAGCTTAAAGGATCCTTTTGATGACAATCGTCCTATTGAGATAAACAAAGGTGACTCGGTTAGCAGCGCTCTACTTAATGACGCTCTATTTGATGACGATCTATCGGGTGACGCTCTACTTGATAACGATGGAGTCAATGAGCAATCTGGTCGAAACGACTCAGAAGATGGTCTAGAGGAAAATTGGATACCCAACATCTCCGACCTGGTCGAAAATGAGACAGAACCGGGAGAAGACATCTTCAGATTGAGTGAGGATGAGACCGAGCCTGGAGAAGAGATCTTTGCGTTAAATGGGGATGAATCTGAAGCTGAAGTTGAACCTGAACCTAAAGTGGAATCTATGGTCGGGTTTGATGCATATGGCTCTGAGGAATATGACGCGGACGAGTTGGGCAATAGCGAATACGCGACGGATGAGTACGACAACGCTGAGGACGACGAAATTTCTGATGAGGAACACTATCAGCTAGCGCAGGCATCAGAAGATGCGCCCGACGAAGCCGTTACGCTCGTAGATGAGGACGAGGTTCAACAGCAGCGAGAGCAGTGGCAGCAGCAAACGAAAGGAAATCCTTGGTTATTTGTAGGCGCAGGGGGCTTTTTTGTCATCGGTTTACTGGGGTTTGTACTCACTAGACCCTGCAGCTTTGGGGCTTGTCCTCGGATTGAAACCGCTCAGGCAGAAGGAGAGCGGGCGCTGTCGGATCTGTCATCAGAGGCCAATTTGAAGGCCGTTACAGCCGCTAAACAGCAGATCAATCGTTCGGTGCGATCGCTCCAACCCATTCCTTTTTGGTCGCCCCATTACTCAGAAGCAAACGCCGTTTTGCCTAAGTTTGAAGGCCAGCTCACCGCCTTAGATCGCGTTAGCGCCGCCCAGGCACAAGCTTACGAAGCGGCGTTAGCCTCTCAAAATCCACCGCATTCCTCAGCCAAATGGAAAGACATTGCTCAGCAGTGGAGAGGTGCGATCGCCACCTTAGAAAACGTTCCTACCGACAATCAGGTTCGCCGAATTGCCGACCGCAAGCTCACCGAATATCGTGCCAATCTATCCACCATTAAAGTTCGAATCGACGCCGAGTCTCAGTCTGAAGCTAGTTTATTGGCCGCTCAAAAAGCCGCTACTCTAGCCACTGCCACCGCGAATCAGGCCAGCTCGTTAGCAGCCTGGGAATCTGCCCTTCAAAGCTGGCAGTCGGCAGTCGCGCAAATAGATCGAATTCCACAAGGCACTCTGGCCTACAAGGAAGCTCAGGGCCTGCGGTTAGAATATCAGCGACAGATGGAAATTGTGCGCGATCGCACCTTAAAAGAACGCAACGCCAGCCGCAACCTCTCCAAAGCCCAGCAGCTCGCCAGCGACGCCGAACGCGTGGCCAACGAAGACCAGTGGACAGTCGCCGTTCAAACCTGGACAGCCGCCGTCAAGCAAATTCAAGACGTTGTCCCCGGCACTGCCGCCCACACCGCAGCACAGCCGCTCGTCGGCCTTTATCAGCAGGCTCTTGCCAAAGCCGACAGCAGCCGTCAGGTATCTCTGCGGTTCCAGCCGGTCGAGCCAAGCTTTTACGCTGCCTGCGGAGCCATCGCCACCCAGCGATGTACCTATTCCGTACGCGACGGTAACGTCCGACTCAATCTTTTAAAAGACTATGATCGAGCTATCAATCAGTCCATTACGCCTCCCGACCAGCGCCGCGAAATCACCATCGACTCTGGCATAGTCACCCAGTCCAATCAGCTACTCAAGGAAATTACTCTGCTCAGCACACAGGGCAATTTCCCCATTGAGCTATATAACGCAAAGGGTGAATTTTTAGCGCGCTATCGACCCGATCTAAACGGATTCGTAAAAGATCAAAAGACCGCGACCTAAAGGCATCTCATCGAGGATCTACTAACTGCATTGCCGGATTAAAGCACTGCCGCATAATTCCGTAGGTCGCAATCAGCGCCGCCATTAGCGTTGCCAGCGCCAGCATAAACATAATCAAAATTTGGTAAAGCGCCGCAATTAGCGGATCGGCACCTGCCAGAATCTGCCCGGTAAGCGTTCCTGGCAAAGTCACAAGTCCTCCCACCATCATGGCGTTAATAGTTGGCATTAGCCCCGCCTTAATCGCCTCCTGGCGGTAGGTCGCAGCCGCTTGCTCAGGCGTTGCGCCCAAACTCAAATGGGTTTCTATCTCGGTGCGGCTATGGCGCAAGGTGCTCGCCAGTCGTTCTCCCGCAATCGACGCGGCCGTCATCGCATTTCCCAGCACAATGGCCGCCAGCGGAACTAAATACTGCGGGCTGTACCACGGATCGAGCTGAATCACAAAAACGCAAACGTAGGTAACCGTCACCAACGCACTCGAAAAGATGGCCAGCAAAACCCACTTGAACAGCCGAGACATCTCGCGATCTATTTGGTTGCGAGCGACCACCGCCGCAATCATCGCCATCCCTATGAGTACCGCCAAAATGACCAGCGGGTTTTCAGTGGAAAACACAATCGAGAGAAAAACGCCGACGCCCAATAGCTGAATAACCGTCCGCACGGTGGCGATCGCCAGCATTTTAGAAAGTCCTAAGCCCTGCCAGCTAGAGAGTCCAATTGCGATCGCCATCAGCCCAATCGCCCACAGCATCCCGACCAAATCAGGCCCTATATTCGTCGCCGCATCCGCCATAAATATTCAGAGAATTGTACAGTTCACCTCCAATCTTCAGACGAAAGCGCTATAGAATACATCAAAGTCTTTGTAACGTTTCGTCTCCGAACCTTTCGTCTTCAAACTTCTCGTCTTCAAACTATTGCGATCGCTGGCCGCTCGCTGAATGCTCCCATCCAGGTATTTACGTGAATAAAGTTATTAGCCCGGTTCCTCCGCTAGATCTCACTCAGCAGTACGCCACCATCGAAAGCGATGTCAGCACAGCCGTACTAGATGTGCTATCTTCCGGGCAATACATCAACGGGCCGGTCGTTGAATCGTTCTCTGCGCAGTTTGGAGACTATATCGGCACAAGCGAATGCGTTGTCTGCAACTCGGGCACAGACGCCCTGTATCTGGCCTTAAGAGCGTTAGGCGTCGGCCCCGGCGATGAAGTCATCACCTCCCCTTTTACCTTTATTGCCACAGCCGAGGCCGTCAGCGCAGTGGGCGCAATCCCCGTATTCGTAGATATTGAGCTAGAAACGCTAAACCTGAACCCAGCGCTAATTGAGCCAGCTATTACGGCCAAAACTAAAGCTATCTTGCCGGTTCATATCTTTGGTCAGCCGGTAGATATGGACGCGGTGATGGCCGTCGCCGCAGCCCACCAGCTACCTGTGATTGAGGACTGCGCTCAGGCAACAGGCGCGCAGTGGGGCGAGAAAAAAGTCGGCAGCATTGGCCGAGTGGGCTGCTTTAGCTTCTTTCCCACTAAAAATTTAGGTGGCTGTGGCGACGGCGGTGCGCTTACCACGAACGATCCAGAGATTGCGGCGACGGCAAAGCTTTTGCGCGACCACGGTAGCAAAGTGCGCTACCACCACGAAGCGATTGGCATCAACAGCCGACTAGATGCGGTACAAGCGGCCATCTTAAAAGTCAAGCTTCAGCATTTAGAAAAGTGGAATAATCAGCGGCAAATCGTTGCGGCTCGATACGAACAGCTCTTGGCCGATGTAACAGGCGTGAAGTCGCCCCAGTCAAGCAAAGGCGGCAACAGCGTCTGGAATCAGTACACCGTATTGATAGAAAACAGCGCGGGAGAAAAGCGCGATCGCCTACGAGAAAAAATGCAGGCCAACGGCATCTCCACCATGATTTACTACCCCGTGCCACTACATCAGCAGTCGGTATACGCAGATCTAGGTTACACCGCTGGTTCTCTACCCAAAACCGAACAGGCCGCCGGAGAAGTCCTCGCGCTCCCCATGTTTCCAGAGCTAACGACCGATCAACAAGAGCAAGTGGTCTCCACGCTCAAAGCAGTTCTAAAAACGCTATAAATCTGCCTAGCGGGGGCAGACTCATCAGCTTAAATCTGCCTACAGTACTTAATATAGTCGGCTTAATATATTTGTATTTTTGTATACTAAAATAAAGACAATGAGAATGCGAAGCTTACAGTTGTAAGCGTGCAACCCCTATGACAGCCTCCGCCATCCCTGAATCTGCCAATCCTCACAACATGCGTCGTTACGATTGGCAGGCGATCGCCAAATACTATCGCTGGCGGCCGCTCGTCATTCTCTGGCGCACCCTCACCGTTGCCTGGATGCTCGGCGCATTCGCTTTGGGATTGTTAAGCGATCGCCTATTCAACCGCTCAGTCATCAATCAAGAACGCAGAGCCATTCGTCTGCGCCAAATTTTAACCAAGCTCGGGCCAACCTTTATCAAAGTAGGCCAAGCCCTCTCCACCCGGCCAGATCTAATCAAGCCCAGCTTTCTAGAAGAACTGATCAAGCTGCAAGATCAGCTTCCGCCCTTTCCCACGCCAATTGCCCGCCAGATTATCTACAACGATCTAGAGCGCACCCCAGAAGAAATCTACAGCACCTTTTCCGAGCTGCCCATTGCTGCCGCTAGTCTGGGCCAGGTATACCGCGCCCGTCTGTACAGTGGCGAAGAAGTCGCCGTAAAAGTGCAGCGGCCAAACCTAATGCCCATCATCTGCCGCGACCTGTATATCATGCGCTGGGCCGCGAGCTGGATTGCTCCCTGGCTACCGCTCAACCTGGGTCACGATTTGACGCTAATCGTAGATGAGTTCGGGAGCAAATTATTTGAAGAAGTAGATTATCTCAACGAAGGTCGCAACGCCGAAAAGTTTGCCGCCAACTTTCAAGATGAACCCCTCATCAAAGTACCGGCTATTTACTGGCGCTACTGTAGCACCCATGTTTTGACCATGGAGTGGATAGACGGCTTTAAACTCACCGATACCAACGCTGTCAAAGCAGCCGGTTTAGCCAGCAACGATTTGGTTGAAATTGGAGTCTCCGCTGGATTGAGACAGCTCTTGGAGTTTGGCTTTTTCCACGCCGACCCCCATCCTGGCAACCTGTTTGCTATGCGTGACGGTCGCATGGCCTATATCGACTTCGGCATGACCGATCAGCTCGATCAGCTCACCAAAGAAACCCTAGTAGACTCTGTTGTTCACCTAATCAACAAAGACTACGCCGACTTAGCCAACGACTTTGTCAAACTAGGCTTTTTGACTCCTGACGTAGATGTTAGACCCATCGTCCCAGCTTTAGAGGCTGTCTTCGCGGACGCCATTGGTGCGAGTGTGGGCGACTTCAACTTCAAATCCATCACCGACAAATTCTCCGAGGTGATGTACGAATATCCCTTCCGAGTACCGGCCAAGTTTGCCTTGATCATTCGCTCTTTAGTTACCCAAGAGGGGTTAGCTCTCAGCTTAGATCCCAACTTCAAGATTGTTGAAATTGCCTATCCTTACGTGGCCCGCCGACTGCTAACCGCAGAGACGCCCGGTCTACGTCGGCGACTCATTGATGTCTTGTTCAAAGATGGTCATTTTCAATGGACGCGTCTAGAAAATCTGTTGATGATTGCCCGCGCCGATCAAAACTTCGACATTATTCCGACCGCTGGACTGGGCCTTCAGTTTTTACTTTCTGAAGAAGGTCAGTATCTAAGACGACAGCTTGTGCTCGCGCTCACAGAAGACAACAGGCTGCACACCGAAGAAGTTCAGCGGCTGTGGTTCTTAGTTAAAGATGACTTGCAGCCAGATAAGATTTTGGGTGCGGCTTGGGAGGCGATCGCCGACTTCTCCAAAGAAAAAGCTGCCGCCTTGGTTCCAACTGAGTTAGTAGGTGCCTTTGTTCGTCCGGCAGCAACGCCAGCTCACAGAACGCCGCGCTAAAGCGTCGATCCATTCATCGAGCCATCAGTTAATCGAGCCATCAGTCAATTCATCCTTTGACCCTGCACTTTCCGATATAATCAGGGTCAGATTTCACCCACAAAACACCCAACAAAGGGCATCCCCGTCAATATGTACTACGCCGATACTCCTCCTTATTTTCTTTTAGCAGCAGGCTTATTGATCGCCATCACCTCCGGGCTGGCCTTCTCCGCAGTCCTCAAGGGGTCAGTCGGCGACTGGTATGCCAACAAGTCCACCCGCTCTATTTCCAAGCTGAGAGGGTTCGACCTACAGCTTCCCTTTCTAGGCATCTGTTTAGGTAGCTGTATATTTTTGGCCTCGGGCATGGCTATCTTTGGCTTCCCTAGCAGAATCGCCTATGCCATGGCCTCTCCGCTGATCCTACTGAGCGCACTGCTAGTTTGGACTCAGCTTAGAAAGAACTTAGCGGCGCTAGAAAGCGGTGACACGCGAGCATTTGAACTAGACGGATTCTAGACAGGTTCTAAAATGAAAGTGGCCAAAAGATAGGCTATTGCAACGTCTCAATATAGGCAATCTGACTCTGGGCGGTACTGGCCCACTGAGCGTCGCCCTGCGCAATATAAACATTGCTAGCTTCGCGCAGCTTGTCCTTCGCCTGGCTATAGCGCTTTAAGTCTGCAAGTGCCAAGCCTTGAGCATAGTAGGCATGGCCAAAGCCGGGCGCAATCTTAGTGGCTCGATCAAACTGCACCAGTGACTCATCGAGCTTGCCCTGGCGCACGAGCGTGACGCCCAAGTTGTAATAGGCTTCTGCATAGTTGCCGTCTAGCGCGATCGCATTCTCAAAAGCCTGTTGGGCGATCGCATACTGCCCCTGAGACTGGTAGAGTACGCCTACGTGATAGTGTGGCTCAGCCGCTTTAGGGTTAAGCGCGATCGCCTGATTAAATTCAGAAAGCGCCCCGTCCAAGTCGCCCTTTTGCCTAAGCAACAACCCCATGTTGTAATGCGCTAGTCCCAAATCAGGCTCTAGCTCAACCGCTTTGGTTAGATAAGTTTCGGCCTGAGCTACGTTATCGCCTTCTAGCAACGCTGCGCCTAAATTGACGTAGGCCAAAGCAAACGTATTATCTGCTTGAATTGCCTGCCAAAACGCCGTGGCCGCCGCCTGTAGCTGATCGTCTTGCCGGAGCGCTAGGCCCAAGTTATATTGAGCCGCCGCCGAATTTTTATCTAAAGAGACCGCCTTTTGAAAAGCCACAATCGCGGACTTTGTATTTCCCTGTCGAACAAACTCAATGCCCTCCGCGATCGCTCCATCAACCGCAGACTCAACTTGAGCTTGAGCAACATCAACTTTATTCGCAGCCAACGCCGCTGGCAACAAAGAACCCCCGCTGATGCCCATAGAGGCCAATAACACCAACCAAGACTGATAGCGAGTTAGTCGTTTCATGAACTTTTCACAACGCTTTTCCTTAGCCTTAGCCTAGCGCTGATTCGCTAGGGTACTGGGCAGTCTTTGTGACAGTTGATACCTTTAAAGAACACGTCGGGTTAATCCCAACACCAACTTAATACTAATCAGCAGCATACTAACCAGCAGATCACTAACCAGCAGGCACTGCCGTCACGCTAGCTAGCTCACTCGGATCGAGATGATGATTCAGCACTTCCCCATCGCGAAACCACACCACGCGATTGGTTAGTCTAGCCACCTCCGGCTCGTGAGTCACCATCACCACCGTAATTCCGCTTTTATTCAGCTTAGAAAAAATGTCAATCACGTCCTGAGTTGTCTGCGTATCGAGTGCGCCTGTTGGCTCATCGGCCAAAATTAGCAGCGGCTTGTTGACAATAGCGCGGGCGATCGCCACCCGCTGCTGCTGCCCCCCCGAAAGCTGGTTCGGCCGATTATTCACCCGATTTCCTAACCCCACCTGCTCAAGCGCCTCAGCCGCCCGTTCTCTCCTTTGCCGACTCGCCACCCCCGCATACATCATCGGTTGTTCTACATTCTCTAGCGCCGTTAAGTGATTCAACAAATGAAACTGTTGAAAAACAAACCCGATTTTACGATTGCGAATAGTCGCCAAGCTATTTTCAGGCAACTGCGCCACATCTTGCCCATCAAACAGATATTCGCCGCTCGTAGGCTGATCCAAACAGCCAATCATATTCATTGCCGTCGATTTGCCAGATCCCGAAGGCCCCATAATCGAGCAATATTCGCCCGACTCAATTGACATATCAACGTTCCAAAGTGCCTTTACCTCGGTATTACCGCTTCCATAAACCTTAGTCACTTTTCGAAACTGAATTAAAGGAGACATTGTTTACGCACTTCTTAAAGCAACAATCGGATCGAGCCTCGCGGCCTGACGAGCAGGCACCACGCCAAAGAACAAACCAATGGTGCCAGAAACGCCAACGGCAACAATAATAGCGCTAGCAGAGACGCCCGCTTCAAACGGAGAAAGCGCCGCGATCACAAAAATACCGCCCACGCCAATTGCGGTTCCGACCAGTCCGCCAATTGCCGAAAGAATCACCGCTTCGATTAAAAACTGGCTCAGAATGTCTTTTTGCGTTGCGCCAATCGCCTTGCGCAGGCCAATCTCTTGAGTGCGTTCGCGAACCGAAACCAGCATGATATTCATGATGCCGATGCCGCCAACAAATAGGGAAATAGAGGCGATCGCCGCCAACATCAAGGTCAAAGCCCCGGTCACCGTATCGGCAATATTCAGCAGCGTATCCTGACTTTGAATATAAAAATCATCGCCGCTATCCGTTACCCCATGCCGCAAGCGCAGCAAATTCGTAATCTGAAACTCCGCTGTCTCCATCGCCGCCTGATCATTAGCAGACACCGACACAAAAGAAACGTCTACGCCATAAGGAGAGGTTCTCCCTACAATTCGACTCGCCAGCGTCGTAATCGGAATCATCACGGCATCGTCGTAATCTAGCCCCAGGCTAGAACCTTTCTTTTTCAAAACGCCGACAATCTCAAACGTAACGCCCTTAGCTCGAATCTGCTGACCAATCGGGTTTTGTCCCTCAAACAATCGGTCGGCTAGCGTACTTCCCATCACAGCCACCAGTCCGCTCGACTTTTGATCGAGGTCGTTTAAAAACCGTCCCTGGCCTACTTCAAAGCTGCGAACCGTCAAAAAGCCTTCGGTCGTGCCCACAATACTGCTGCTAGTGTTGCGATTGCGGTAGCTGATGATGCCCTGCGTGGTTTTTTCGGCGGCTACTGCTGCAACTGACGGAACTTGAGAAGCGATCGCATCGGCATCTGCCACCACCAAATTTCGAGGAATATCAATATCCCCGAGCTGCCGCGCATCCCGATTTCCCGGCACAATAAACAGCACATTTGGCCCCAAACTCTGAAGCTGACTATTCACATACTTCTGCGCGCCCTCACCAATCCCAATCATCGCAATCACCGACGCATTGCCAATGATAATGCCAAGCATCGTCAGACCACTGCGCAGCTTATTCGCGCTCAGCGTTTTAGTCGCCATTTTCAGGCTCTCAGCAAAATCCATGCAGGGTGCTTTTGGTATATTTGGACTTCTAGCCTAGCGAATATAGAGTCACCTGAACCAAACGCGCTTCACGCCGCGCCCAATTATGGTCTAACCATAGCACCAGTATATAGGCGAGTATAGGGTCGAGTTTTGCGTAACTCACTTGGTAGAGCCTGTATTCTAGACTCGGTGCATTCAAATACTAAAAGTTTTAAAACTAAAAATAATTCACTCGCACTTTTATTCTCATGACGCCTGCAATGCAAAGCTCCAACGATCCAAACGCCGCTTCTAACGCTAACAAACTCGAAATTATCAGCTCAGCCACTAGCCCCGGCTTCAGAGTCGATGTTTTAGCTTACAAAACGTTAGCAGGCAGCAACGATCCAAGCACGGCCCAAAGTATTTACTACGCAAATCAAACCGGCCTGAAGCTGAAGCAAGTCAGAATAGTGCTCAACCAGGGAGAAGCCGTCGCCGAAGCCGGAACCCTACATTACATGCACGGTCAGCTAGAGCTAGACAATCCAATTGGCGGCGTAGCCGGACTCGGCAAAGCCATGCTCAAAAAAATGCTGACCAACGAGACCGCGTTCATGCCCCGATACAGAGGGATAGGAGAAATCTATCTAGAGCCATCTTTTGGAGATTTTCTGATCTACCAGCTCAACAACGAGACCATCGTCGCCGACAAAGGTCTGTTCTACTGCGGGGAAGGCTCACTCACAACTGGTATCGCGGCCCAACGCAACGTGTCCTCTGCGATGCTAGGTGGCGAGGGCTTTTTTCAAACGCAGATTCAAGGCACCGGCATCGGCGTTTTTGAGCTGCCCGTCCCCATAGATGAAGTTCGCTGCGTTCAGCTTAACAACGAGACGCTGAAGGTAGACGGTAACTTTGCGCTGATGCGGAGCGGCCCAATTGACTTTAGCGTAGAGCGATCGTCCAAGGGTCTATTCGGCAGCCTAGGCAGCGGCGAAGGCTTACTGCAGACCTTTCGCGGCACCGGGCGAGTTTGGCTAGCGCCTACTCAGTCGGTCTATGCCAGAATGCGATTTGGCGGGGTTAGTGCTTTAAGTAACGCCCAGCGCTCTTCCAGTACAACAACATAAACAACAGCGTAAATCAACAACGTAAATGTAGTTGGAGACGCGAAATGATGGTAGATTCATCTCACCGCGTCTCCAGCTACAGAGCTGCACTGGAGACGCGGCTACACTGGAAGCAGTAATGCACTAGGGCCACGACTGTAGATAGCCGGTTGTAGATGTGCTTTTATTTCAAGCGCTCAACCCAGTCTATACTTTTCGCCTGCAGTTCGCTCGCGTTGGGCAGTTGCTTGCGACTCATCAGCTCCGAGAGCGCGGCAATATCTTGATCGCGTCCGATGCCAGCAACGGCCAAAGCCTGTTCATCTTTTACGTAAAAAGCCAGAAAGGATTTATCTTCTAAGCTGCCTTGAATAACGATATCATCCCACTTTTCGGCATGGCCGATGTAGCGCAGATTAACGTCATACTGTCCTGTCCAGAAGAAAGGAACAGACTCAAAAGCAACTGATTCTCCTGTCATATTTCGGGCCGCTGTTCGCCCGTGCTGCATCGCCAATCGCCAGTGTTCTATCCGCACCGGCTGACCTGTAATAAAGTGAGGGAACTGCGCAATATCGCCCGCTGCGTATACGTTAGGCGCGGCCTGCAAATACTGATTCACCGGAATACTCTGGTCGTTCTCATCTAGCGCAATTCCTTCAATAAAGTCTGTCGCAGGCTGCACGCCAATACCCACGACCACCATATCTGCAGGTAAAATATCACCGTTGTCTAACTCAACAGACTCAACTTTTTTATCCCCTTTAAATGCCGTTGCCCTGCTTTCGAGCTTAAACTTCACGCCGTGCGATTCGTGAATTTGCATCATCAGCTTGCCCACTTTTTTACCTAGCACCTTTTCAAAAGGAACCGCGCTCGGCGTCACAATTGTGACATCAAGTCCTTGCTGATTCAGGCTAGAAGCGACCTCCATGCCAATAAACCCGGAGCCGACAATAACTACTTTTTTAGCCTGTTTAGAAGCTTCTAGAATGGCTCTAGCATCTTGCGCTTGGCGTAGCGTAAAGACGTTTTCTAGATCAGAGCCGTCCATTGGCATCTTTTTAACCGCACCGCCCGTTGCGATCAGCAAAGTATCGTATTGAATGGTTTCATTATCGCCATAGGTAACTGTCTGGGCCTTGGCGTCTAGCTTAGTGACTTTTGCAGCCGTCTTTAGGGTGATGTCGTAACGCTGATAAAAACTAATGGGCCGTAGCAAATCCGGATCGTTGGCTTGATTCTGCTGAAGGTAGGCTTTGCTGAGTTTAGTGCGATCGTAAGGTGGCTCTTTGCTAGCCGTAATGAGCACAATTCGCCCTTCGAACTTTACCTGCCTTAGCATCTGCGCCGCCGCACAGCCCGCCGCGCCGCCGCCAATAATCACAAAGGTGCGCTGATCTGAGGTTTGCTTGCCCAACTCAGGCACCTTACTTTCTGCTGTATCTGATTCTGTTGAACTCGGGAGTTCTATGTATACGGTGTCGGCTTCTACTGAGGTTGGATACTGAGCTAGGTCGTTCAATGCAGGCGGTTCTAGCATTTTCCCAGTGCGCAGACTAAAGCAGGCGTTGTGCCATGGGCAAACTACCCGACCGTCCTTCATCACCCCATTGGCTAGTTTGGCTCCTGCATGAGTGCATTTAGGCGCGATCGCCCAAAAATCATTCTCAAACCGGGCCAGCAGCACTTCTTTATCTGCTACAGAAAACTGCCGCATTTCGCCTTCTTTGAGTGCCTCAACCGGACAAACCGCTACTTTCTGAGTCATGAACTTCCCTACATCTCTAAACTGACTTTTAGTGATCGGGAGACAAGCATCAGTCCTAGCCGCCCCCAACATCCGTCACTGTATAGAAAACTTGGCTAGTCAGCATCTCTCGTTCGATACAGCTCCCTAGAAGCCTGTTACACCAGGGATTTTCAAATGTGAGCAGAGTAGGCTCCTCTTTATGATTACGAGGATTACGAAAAAATGAGGAGAGCCTCCATGAATCTAACGTTTAGCGACGACCAAACGTTAGATTCTCTAGGCTTTGACCGGGTGGCAGGTCGATAAAGACGCGATCGCCCGACGCTAATCCATCAACGACCTGAATGCGATCGCCCACCTGAGATCCTAATATGACCGGCTTAAACTGGGCTTGTCCGGCTTCATCGGGCACCAAAACGCCCGTTTCACCACTTTGCGTAATCACCGCCACCGCCGGAATCACCAGCGCATCATCTAGCTGATCGCCAATAAACGCAACGGTTGTATTCATGTTAGAGCGCAGCCGATCTGTCCCTGATAACAACGCCACCCGCACCTGAAAGACAGTCACATTTTGCCGCTCAATGGCCTCGGGCGCAATCAGCTTTACCTGCCCTTCAAACACCTCTTCTGGAAACGAATCGGTCTGAATCTCTACCGCCTGCCCCACCTTAATTTTGCTAACGTCCGCCTCGGGCACTTCCGCGATCGCCTCTAATCCACTCGCCAAGGCCACAATCGCCGTAGAAGTTGCTGAAGTCACCTCAGAAGCCGTCGCCGTCGGGGTAACAAAGGCCCCTTCTGAAGCAAACCGCTGCGTAATAATGCCCGCAAAAGGCGTCCGAATTTCCGTATCGGCTAACTGGGCCTGCGCCGACTGAAGCTGCCCTTGGGCGCGACTAAGACGAGCCTGGGCCTGGGTAATCGTCTCGGATTCGCTGCCGTTTTGCGCGTCTAATAATCGCTGCTCGGCCTCAGCAACTCGGGCGGCGGCTTGATCTAGGCTGGCGCTGGCACTGCGGCGATCGCTCACAGTTCGATCTAAATCGCTGCTAGAAATCGCCCCTCGATCAAACAGACTTTGATTGCGCGCGGCTTCGTCCTCCGCCAAAGACAGCCGAGCGCGAGCATCCTCCAACTGAGCGCGAGTCTGAGCAACACTGGCTTCCACCTGCCGAATATCCGTCGAGGTAGGGCCGCGCAGGGCCTCATCCAACTGGGCGCGAGCCTCCGCTACCCCTGCCTCAAACTGAGTAATTTGAGCGTCAATCTGTTCACTGTCCATCCGGGCAATGATCTGCCCCGCTTCCACCTTATCGCCTTGTTCTACATAAAGCTCTTCAACCGTGCCAGCCGTTTTAGGACTAAGATTAACCGTCCGAATCGGCTTAATAGTCCCGCTTGCGGTGATTCGAACCGTAATGGCATCTTTATTTACTTCTACTGTTAGCGCCGATAAATCGTAGTCGGGCTGGCTGCGGCGACGGGCTAAGGCGATCGCACCCAATGTAATCAGAGCCACCAGACCTAGACCGATCAGCCAGCGGCCAGGACGTTTAATAGCACGCAGAGAAAGCGAAGGCATGGGAAAAAGGCACAAAAGAAGACAAGCAAAGCGACTGCATATTACATAAAGGTTACATAGAGGTAAACCCAAGCAGCGCTGGTCTTAGTCTACTGTCTCCCCATAGCCGCGTGTGAGTTTTCTAGCTCGACCTTAGGCAGCGAACCAACCTGTGTTTTAGATGGTTCGCATATAGTTTGCATGTTTATGGAACAAAGCTGGTTGGATTGAGTTCCTTTAAAGAGTTGCTCTATACGTAGCGTTATATAGCGTCAGCCGGTATAGCTGCTTTTCTCTCGAATTTAGGTTTCTCTTATGGACAAGACGCTACAAGCGGTTGAAACTAAATCTCTCCATCAGCTCGGTTTAACCCCAATAGAGAGCCGTTCGCCAAAAATTAGCGACACCGATAGTGACCCCGAAGGACTGCGCGGCCTCAGCTTGCATCAACTGGTCGAAAGACAGGCACAAAAAACACCCGA
The DNA here is from genome assembly GCA_038260205.1 of Phormidesmidales cyanobacterium. Classification (GTDB taxonomy): domain Bacteria; phylum Cyanobacteriota; class Cyanobacteriia; order Phormidesmidales; family Phormidesmidaceae; genus Phormidesmis. Next base: position 18,567 of record JBBSOB010000006.1, on the reverse strand, counting down.
TGCGATCGCTCTCATCCACGCGGGCAAATGTCTTTCCTATCAAACGCTCAACGAAAGCGCCAATCGGTTAGCGCATTATCTCGTCGCGCAAGGAGCCAAAGCAGAGCGGCTAGTTGGCATTAGTTTAGTGCGATCGCCTGAAATGATAGTCGCTTTTCTCGGCGTTCTCAAAGCAGGCGCAGCCTACGTTCCTATCGATCCAAGCTATCCAGACGCGCGCCGCCAGTACATTTTGGCAGACGCCCAGGTCGAAATTCTACTGACTCAAACAGCACTTCTCACGCAGCTTGCCACTGAACAAAAACAAGTAGACCAAGTAATTTGCCTAGATCGCATGGCCGATGAGCTAGCAGATTACTCCACCGAAAATCCTTTGATAACAGTTGTGTCCGAGCAGCTAGCCTACGTTATTTACACCTCTGGCTCTACCGGCAATCCTAAAGGCGTCATGGCGCACCACCGAGGACTAGTCAACTACAGTCTCTCGCTGGCCGAAGCCCTCACCCTCACGGCCACCGACCGCATGCTGCAATTTTCTACGATGAGCTTCGACTTTATCGTCTCAGAGGTCTACCCCACCCTCGCAGTCGGGGGCGCAGTCGTTTTGCGCTCAGACGAAATGGCTACCTCAACGCGCGCCTTCGTGCAGTTTATCGCCGAGCATAAAGTCTCGGTGATTCAGTTCACCACCGCCTTCTGGCACGAACTCGTCAGCGGCATTGACCGGCTGGGCATTACGCTGCCACCGAGCTTACGCATCGTCCTATTTGGCGGCGAAAAAGCCTCCTTAACGCTGTGTCGGCAGTGGCTGGCAACAGTGGGCGACTATCCGCGCATGTTTAACGCCTATGGCCCCACCGAAAGCACGGTGATTACGACGCTGTATGATGCGATCGCCGAAAGCTACGACGGCAGCGCAGACTTACCCATTGGCCGCGCCATCCGCAATGCCCGCACCTATGTACTAGACGAACACTTACAGCCCGTCGCCGCCGGAGAAACGGGAGAGCTCTATATCGGCGGCCTAGGGGTCACCAGAGGCTATCTCAATCTGCCAGAAAAAACGCAGGCGGTCTTTATCGACAGTCCCTTTGAACCCGGTGCCAGACTCTACAAAACCGGCGATTTGGTTCGGATGGACGAAACCGGACTGATCTCCTTTGTAGGCAGAGCCGACTTTCAGGTAAAAATTCGCGGCTTTCGCATTGAGCTAGGTGAGATTGAGAGCTGTTTGGATCGCTTTGGTGCGATCGCTCAAAGAGTCGTCATTGCCCGCGAAGACACCCCCGGCGACAAACGGCTCGTCGCCTACATCGTCATGCAGCCCGGCCTCACCCTAAACAAAACAGAGCTTGATCAATTCCTAGCTGAGCAGCTCCCCAGTTTCATGGTGCCATCGGTCGTCATAGAACTGGCCGAGATGCCCAAAAACCCTAACGGAAAAATTGACCGCAAAGCGCTGCCCATACCTACAGCAGAAACAAGCTCCGAAGTCACCGAACGCACCTTTGCCCCGGCGCAAACTTCATTAGAAAAGCAGCTTGCCGCCCTATGGTGCTCGGTGCTCAACCTAGAAACAGTCGGCATCACCGAAAACTTCTTTGAAATTGGGGGCCATTCTCTACTCGTCATGCGGCTATTTAGCGAGCTAGAAGCCACCTTCAACCGGCGCTTACCGCTGATCGAAATTTTTGCAGCACCCACCATAGAACAAATGGCTCGGCGGCTAGAAGAGATTTTAGCCGACCCGTCCCCGATAGAGGCTCACCTTCTATTGACAGACTCTCCTCAAAACAACTGCCTGACGACGCTGAGAAAAGGCACGGCAGAGAGCACCCACCAACCACCGCTATTTATGATGCATGACGTAGCCGGAGACACCGGTCTATACATCCACTTAGCCAGGAGATTGGGCGAAGAAAACAGTCCACTGCGCAGCATTTACGGCGTTAAGCCCCGGTCGGGCGGCGGCGTAGAGATGATTCATAGTCGCATTCTAGATATCGCGCAGCACTGCGTTGAACAAATTCGACAGGTTCAATCGAGCGGGCCGTACCTACTTGGCGGACTCTGTGCGGGCGGCGTCATTGCCTTCGAGGCGGCGCTTCAGCTAGAAGCCTTAGGAGAGAAAGCTGTTGTTATTTTGCTAGATGCGCCCGCACCGACGGCTACAAAGCGCCCAGGTTTAATTTCTAACGAACGCAAAGCCGGACTGAGCCAGATTCTAGCCTCAAAAGATCGATTATCTGCGGCAAAAATTCTTTGGGAAAAAGGCCAAAACGTTGTTCGTTATGAAATCGCTGCCAAAGCAAAACAGATCAAAAACGCCATTCAGCCTCGATTGTTCCGCTGGTATCAGGATAGAGGCAGAGCGTTACCCAAATTTTTGCAGCACCTCGCCGTGCGTGACTTGTTCATGTTTGCTTACGCAGAATACTTACCCAGCCGCCAGCTACAGAGCAAAATGCTGCTCATTCGAGCCACCAAAGGCAATGGCACCAAAGCCGATGCGCCCTATATTAGCCAATACGAAGATTCGCGATTGGGCTGGGACGACTGGACAGCCCAGCCGATTGAAACCTGTGACGTGCCCGGCGGACATTCCACTATGCTGAGCGATCGCCATGTTCAAACGCTAGCCAACGCAATGGACTCATTCATAGAAAGAAGCCTATAGAAAAGAGTCTATAGAAAAAAGCCTAAAGTCCTCAAAGCATCCTCACAACAGCCTCAAAAAGAATAGTTAAAAACCATCATTCCGCTCTCACCCTCTCTAGTTCTGTTTGCTCATCGCTGAATTCTGTTTACTCATCGCTAACCTATGATTTCCACTTCTTCTAGCCGCGCCGCCACCGACTACAGCCGCCCACGAATCCAGTGGAGCGAGTCGGACTATGCCACCTTCGGCCGCCGGACTCAACTGTTCTCTCACGAGTACAATCAGCTTCCGCTATTCGAGACTTCTGAGCTGATTGCCCTGCTAGACAACTATCCTAGAAAAAACCTGCAAGCCTTCACGATGGGGTCTGATCCGACCGCTCGTAATGAGTGGAAAAGCGTTGACATTGCCAAAGAAAGCACTGGCGAGGACATGTGGAACGCCGTTGAGAAGGGCCGACTGTGGCTCAATATTATTTCCTTGGAGAAAGTCAGTCCAGAGTTTGGTGAACTGGTGAAAGGGATGTATACGCATTTGGGTGATCGCGCTCCCCACCTCGGCAACCTCACCGCTAGCTACACCACTCTACTCATCTCATCTCCCGGCGCTCAGGTGTATTACCACCTAGACGAGTCGCCCAACATGCTGTGGCACATGCGCGGTCAAAAACGCCTGTGGGTCTATCCCGCTATGGATCTAGAGATTGTTCCTCAAGACTTTTTAGAAGAGATTTACACCGGAGAGATCTCCGAGTTTTTGCCATACCAACCCGAGTTCGACCAGCGAGCAGCGTCCTTTTTGCTCACCCCTGGCAGCGTCGTTTCCTGGCCGCACAACGCGCCTCACCGCATTCAAAACCTGGATATGAACGTTTCTTTGACTACCAGCTTTCGCGCTCCCTTCCAGCAGCGACGGGCCTTAGTGCAACGCGCCAACCGATACATTCTGCGCAATCTGGGCATTCAAAATCGGTCGATGAGAGAAGACGGCATCCGATCCGCTACGAAAAGGCTCAGCTACCGAGTCCTGAACAAAATTAGGCCGTTTCAGCCAACAAAGCATCCCCATGACGACTACGTAACAGATTTACAGATCGATCCGAACGAGCCAAACGGATTGCGGAAGCTAGCCGAGCCGGTTGAAGCTTCTTTTTCCAAGCATCGCAAAGACTGAAGCTATTGAAATAGAAAAACCCCCTTAGTAAAACGTTTCTCACTGAGAGGGTTTTGTTATGGACTCATAGAGCGCAATCTATGCGATCGCGCGACCTTTCATACCGCCATCTTAATGATGGTGGTGCTCAGAGGCGTGAGCGTGCTCTTTATGCGAATGCGCCTTATGCGCTTCAACATGGGCATTCACATGGTCGTGGCCGTGGCTGTGATCGTGATCGTGATCGTGGCTATGGCCATGACTTCTGTGGTCGTGGTCGTGACTGCGATCGTGAAACTCGTTGCCTTCTGCTCGCAGCGCTGGGTTCACCGTCATCGGCTCAGACTCTAGCAGCGCCTGAATGTGGCTATCGGCCCAGTCTGCCACCATCTGCATAAACTCAGGATGATCATTCACGCAGTCCATTTGCACGTAGGTCACTTCTGGATGCTTGCGACGCAGGCTGTGAATGATATGGTCTACATCCAACAGCGTCTCGTGGTTTTCGGTGGCAAAGCCAATGGGCATATACACCAGAGAAGTTGCACCTAGATCAATCAGGTTCTTACTCGCTAACGTGACGTTGGGCTGTGTCCATTCAATTAGCGGCGTGTCGTGGTTCAGCCAGCCAATAGTAATGAGCGGATACTTGTAGATCAGCTTCTCGCGAACGGCGTCGTATAGCTTCTGGCTTTCGTCAATGCCTGAGGTAAAGCCTTTTGCCTTGTGAGGACAGCCGTGATTCATCAGCACGATGCCGGTCTGAGAAGGCAGATGAGCTACCGCTAGCTGCTTTTTAATTTTCGCTTCGACCAGATCGGCAATCAAAGTGATGTAGCGATCGCGATTATAAAATGAAGGAATATAGCGAGTTCCCTTCACCCAGTGCTCGCTCGCACCGCCCAGCTTAGTTAGCGCATCGTTCACTTGCTCAACCGCAATGCCGCTGGTAAAAATAGAGTCCACCACCAGCAAAGGATAGATCAGCAGCTTGCTAAAGCCTTCGGCCTTAACCTGCTCTAGAACCTGCTCGGGCAGATGAGGCGCACAGAAGTTAAACGCTTTGAAGACTTTGACGCGATCGCCCCAGCGCTGCCGCAAGCAAGTCTCAATGCCCGATCTTTGGTCTTCAAAAATGGCGTTGTGAGGCGACACAAAGTTGCCGTGTTGATGACTCCACTCATGCAGATCAAACATGGCCAGCAGCTTAGCTAGCGGAGGATAAACCCAGGTAGGAACCGGCGCAAACTTAGCCGTTAACAGGTTCAATGCTTGCTCGTTGTAGTTGGCAAAGTCTTCGTAGCTTTCGACTTCGCCATAGCCCATCAACAGCACGGCCACGCGGTCGTCAGCGGCCATCGCATTATTTAGATGCTGAATTTGAGTAGCAGTCATAAAGTATCTAGTGCAAGAGGTGAGGTGTACTGTAGAAATCGGCGATAAAAATGAGTTGTTATCGCTGTAAAAATTCTTTATTCGGAGAATTTAACGGTGCGAAGACTGAGTCGTGCTTGCCTAAACAGCCTGATGCCCGAAAATTCAGCCTAAGCACAGTTTTTTATTTAATTTGGTGCTGTTTACAGGATATCGCATCTGAATCAAAATCCCCCCTCTGGGTATCCGACCCTTAGCGATAATTGACAATAGCCGCCGCGATAAGTTACCGAGAACGCCGTGAGCGCCCAATTCTGCTAAAAGTCTAAAGAACTATATCAAGACCAAATCAAGACTAAATCAAGACTAAATCCAGCGCCATCGCTCGTAGGTCATAACCTAGCGCTCATCTTCCCACAGCCGTTTTCTTCCTTTCCCTTTTAGTTTTTGATGCGTATCGCGCAATAGTTCAGGAATGTCTAATTTTTCGGGGCAGCGCGGCAAGCAGTCGCCGCAGTCTGTACAGCGATCGCCCTTTCGCCCCCAAAACCAATGGCCCGCATTCTCGAACATGCCATAGCGATACTGTCCGTAGGCATCCATCTCATAAGCCACGGCCAGATTGCGCAGCCTCAGCACCTCCGGGATATTGATCCCTTCAGGGCAGGGCAAACACAGATGGCAGGCCGAGCAGCGATCGCGCCCTAATTCGTCCACCTGCGCCTGATCCAGCCGGTCAATTACTTTCTGTTCTTCCAAGCTCAGCGGCCCCACGCTATCAGCTACTTGCAGCGGCCAGTCCAGCTCATCTGGCGTGGCTGGGCCAATGCTCAAAGTGGTAATGCGCGGATCGCTCAGCAGCCAGCGATAGTTGAGCAAAAGGGGATCGTAAGGGGCGCACAGCCTTTTTAGTAAGGCTGAAGGGGTGTAGAGAAGTCCGGCTTTGTCCGCTGGCGAAATGATAAAAACGCCCATATCCTGCTGATGGGCTAGCGCGATCGCCGCTTCATTCCGCTGAAAAAAGTAGTTGTAGTGCAAATTCACAAAGTCAAAAGACTCAGCGGCGTTGGCGCAGCCTCTCCCATGGAGAATCGCCCGCAAAATCAAATCCAGCGATCCATGCGTAGAAAATCCAATATGTCGAATCCGCCCGGCTGCTTTCGCTTCTAGCAGTGGCTGTAACATTTTGGAAGTCGCCCAGTCGAGATGCTCAGGCCTGTTGATGCCGTGAATCGCCAGGCAGTCTATGTAATCTGTGTTTAGACGAGCGAGAGATTGGGCGATCGCGCCATCTACCTCAGCCGCAGACAGCGTGGGCGTCAGCTTAGTGGTCAAAATCAGGTCGCGGCGATCGCTCGTCATCTGGGCCATAGCCTCGCCCAAATACCGCTCGCTCGCGCCGTAAGCAGGGGCCGTTTCTAAATGGGTAATGCCTTGAGAAATCGCCTTAGCCACCACCGAACGCGCCACCTCAGCCGACGCAAACCGCATCGTGCCCAAAGACAAAACCGGCATGGATAGCGCTGTCCTTCCAAACCGCCGATAGCGCATCTCTATTTAGACCGATCTCGCTCGACAAAATCGGCTGGACTAATGCTAGACAAAAAGTCGTGAAAAGCTTCTTTTTCGGCCGCATCCGCATCTCTATCAACCGGCATCGCCGCATCAAGAACCACCTCCTCCATCACCCAAATCGGCGCATTTAGTCTTAGCGCCAAAGAAATTGCATCGCTGGGCCTAGCGTCTAGCTCCTTTTTTCGATCACCTTTACCCACCGTCATTACCGCGTAAAACGTATCATCCCTAAGCGCATGAATCACAATGCGCTGTAGCTTCAGATCCCAGGCATCAAATATACTCGCCATCAGATCGTGAGTCATCGGTCGAGCCGTCCTTTCTCCCTCTAGTCCGGCGCTGATGGCCTTAGCCTGTTCTGGCGAAACAAAGATAGGTAGCTGCCGTCTTTCGGAGGCATCTCGAAGCAAAACTATTGGATTACGCGTCCCGGCGTCTATCGCAATCCCGGCCACTATCATCTCAATCATTACCTAGCCCCTTTTTACCGGGTAAACCTTCACGTCTTCAAACCTTCATATCTTCTTCTACACTCAGCTAGACTGCCCTAAAAAATTATCCGCATGGAAAATCAAGAGAGCAAAGCCGACAATTTTGGATCTTTTAGACAAAGGGCTTGTATCGGAAATTCCGTTAAAATACCAGTCTTCGAGAACATCAATATTGAGAACGTTCGTTCAGCGTAATTCCCTTATAGTCTAGGCTAAAGGGATTTTTGGCAGAAGCCATCGCAAGATTAACAATCTTTATAGAAAATACGGCTAGCTGCTGTTCAAGGCCATGTAACCAAAAACGACGCCCAGGTCACCTTCAAATTAGCCCTTCAAATTAGCTAGGAGTCAACACCTTGTTTACCGGACTCGTCCAAAGTGTCGGGCAGCTTCAACACTTAGGCCCATACCAGCTCAAAATCATCTGCTCAACCCCGCACGATTCGGTGCTAAAAGATATTGAATTGGGAGATAGCATTGCGGTCGATGGCGTCTGTCTCACCGTCGAAAAAATATTAGACAAAGGCTTTATCGCCTCAGCCTCGCCCGAAACGCTAGCCAAATCGACGCTAGGTAAAGTACTCGACAACGGCCAAGTGAATCTAGAAACCTCACTGCGAGTCGGCAGTAAAATTGGCGGGCACTTTGTAACGGGACACGTAGACGGCCTCGGCCAGCTAGATCGAGCTGAGCGCATTGCCAACGCTTGGGAAATTGCCTTTCGCTCGGTAAGTCCAGCAGTGGCTCGCTACATCGTCACTAAGGGCAGCATTGCCGTCAATGGGATTAGTCTGACCGTTGCCGACTGTAGCGAATCGGGGGACTGGTTCTCCACCGCCGTCATTCCGGTCACCTACGCGGAGACAAATCTACAGCATCTGAGTCCTGGCGACTATGTAAACCTAGAAGGCGATGTGCTGGGCAAGTATGTAGAGAAATTTACGAGAGGAGATCGCAATCAGCCCGGCGTTAGCGTAGATGCCAACAGTCCTATGTCCGTAGGGTTTTTGACGGAAAACGGCTATCTGTAGAAGCTGCAAATTAACCCCTCTCGCCTACGGGCAGTAGAGCGTTTCGCGGGTGTCGCGGCCGGTGGTTGGGTTAGTGCCACTGGCGATCGCACAAAGCATCTCGTTATCTTTAGGGTTCAACAAAACATCGGTAAAGTCTGCGCCCTCAATCGTTGCGCCTTCAAAGTCGGCACTGATTGCATAGGCCCCCTCTAGCAGCGCATTATTAAGGTTAGCGCCTCTGAGAATCGCACCGTCTAGCGTGGCTCCCCGTAAATTTGCGCCTTCTAGATTGGCGCGGCTAAGCCGAGTCGTAAACAAACGAGCTAGCTCTAGATTCGCGTTGCTCAAGTTGGTTTCCGTCATATCAGCACGGGTGTAATCGTTGTCGGTAAGATCTTGACCCGAAAAGTCCTGCTGGCGAAGGTTCTTGCGGTCGAAGTTGACCGCGTAAGCAGCATCCACGCCAAGGCTAAAAGTACCGATTGTGAGTCCTCCTAGCAGCATCAGCACGACAGCTAGCCGCCGAAAATTAACGTTAACTTGCTGGACGATTCGCCGAACGGTCGATAGTTGTAGCATTGCCTTTACCTCAGTTGAACCCAGTTTAAAGTTCGTTTCCGATAACTAATCCTATAACTAATAACTAAATAGTAGAAAAATAGTAGAAAAGAAGGGATAGAAGTAGAGAAGAAAGGATAGAAAAGCTTAGCAGCAAGGGATCAGTTCAAAAGGATCAGTTCAAGGTCTCCTCGATCGAAACCCGGCTCGTCGGCTCAGCGAGCGCCTCGCTAATAAACCCATTACCACTTGGCAACTGGCGATCGCGGCTAATAGGATGCACCGTGTGAAACCGATTGAAGTCGATCACCCGTCTGCCATGCTTACCCGTGAGCAAAATATCTGCAAAGCGATGGCCCCAGCGAATATCTTCAGCAGAGAACGTGTGCCGAGCGTGAATGGTTTGGGCCATCGTTTCGTCTAGTCCGGTGAGGGTGACGATAATTTCAGCGCGATCGCGTTTCAAAGTCTCTAGCGTGTCGCCATCTAGCAACCCGCCCGGCAAAATCTGATGCATAGCCGTCCAAGATAAGCTGAAAATGGGGTTGTGCGATCGCATCAGCTGAATATCGTGAAAGCGCCGCATAAAATCGCCCTCCATACTATATTCATCGCGCACTAGCGTCACCCAAAGCTGCGCCTCCAAAATGTAGTTTTTCCGCTTATTTGCCGTCCGGAACATCAGCGTCGGCACCCCATTAAAAGGCGCCACCACCGCCACCTCGCTAAACAAAATCCGCGCTGTCGGCAGCGAAAACCGGGCAAACACCAGGCCCGTAGTAGCCGCAATAAAAAACAGCCCCACCAACGATTCAATCACCACCAGCCAATGGCTGTAGAGATTCGTCGGGTACATTTCCCCATAGCCAATAGAGGCCATCGTTTGAACGCTAAAGAAAAAGAGTTCTTGAAAATACCGAGGCTCGTTTTCGCCCACCGTAGCAATGCCGCTACCTAGACTATAGGCCAGCGCAAACAAAGCATTAATAAGCAGATAAAGCAGACTCGTGAAACCCACAAAAGTAAGCCAGGGCATCGTCACCAGCAAATGATAAATATCCCCCCAATAAGAATGGGGATCGCCGATGCGTTCAATATCTGGATACGAGCGATTGCCAAGCAGAAATCGCCTTGAAGCGCGTCGAAGCCGGAACTGAAACATAGATTGTCCTATAGGCAAATAAACCTAAGCAGCTCTTAACATGATGTGCTTAGAACGTTTATTAAAACATTGAGAAAGCGTCCAGATCGGACGAGAAGTTCAAGGACTTATACCCATCCCAGATTAGTAGGCTCAAACGTAGGGGTTTCGTGGCGTTGTCGATATACTAATACCTCTATTCTAAAAGCATGACGTTGTGATAATTTTGCTGATCGCGCAGCTCCACGAGCTTCCACTAGATGCATTACCTTCAGACGAGTTTACAGGGCTAGTAAATAGCTTAATTATTTTGCTATTGGTTGCGATCGCCGTCTCTTTAGTGACGCGATGGCTACGAATTCCTTATGTCGTAGGGCTAGTTTTAGCGGGTTTAGTCATTTCTAAGCAGCTATTACCCGAATCTGTCGGGTTAAATCCCGATGTCATCTTAAATTTATTCTTGCCTATTCTGATTTTTGAGGCAGCTATCGACACTAACATCAGTCGTTTGCGCAGCGCCCTCAAACCGATTGTGCTGTTGGCAGGGCCAGGGGTAATTCTATCGGCGGTGATTACGGCATTTCTGCTCAAAATTGGGCTGGGGTTAGTGTGGATTACGGCGGCGGCGATAGGCGTTATTTTGACGATTACCGATACGGTTTCGGTAATTGCCGCGTTTAGAAGTGTGCCGGTGCCCGGCCGATTAGCCAGCATTGTAGAAGGTGAAAGTCTCTTTAATGATGGCATCGCGTTAGTCTTGCTAGATATTATTACCACCATTCATCTTCGAGGCTCGTTTACGCTGGGCGAAGGTATTGTACAGATCTTTATTGCTTTTGTCGGGGGCGGTGCGCTGGGCTTAGGGTTGGGCTATTTGTGCGTCGGCTTATTTCGGCAGCTAGATGATGCGCTGAGCAATATTTTGCTGACAGTTGCGGTGTCTTTGGGCACGTTTCAAATCGGTCAGGCGCTGGGCGTTTCTAGTGCGATCGCCGTGGTTATTGCCGGGCTGGTCATTGGTCATGCGGGATTACGTCGAACCTCGCCTTCTATTAAAGTCACCTTGCTCAACTTCTGGGAATACGCGGGCTTTGGCGTGAACACCTTTATTTTTCTATTCGTCGGGATTGAAGTTCAACCGTCTATCCTACTAGCGACGATTCCGGCTGCTCTTTTGGCAGTTTTGGCCTATCAAGCTGGGCGCATTTTTTCTATTTACCCCCTACTTTTTCTGCTGCGGTTCATCGGTCGGCCGCTGCCTTTAAAGTGGCAGCACGTCTTAATTTTTGGCAATATTAAAGGCTCGCTGTCTATGGCCATGGCGCTGAGTTTGCCAGCCACGCTGCCGGGAAGAGCGCAGGTCATCACATTGGTGTTTAGCACCGTGTTTGTCTCTCTCATTGCCCAGGGACTGAGCTTGCCCTGGCTGGTCAAACGGCTTCAGCTATCGCAACCCTCCTCAGCGCGACAAAGAATGAAGTCTCTACAGCTAGATTTAATTGCGGCCAAGGCGGCTCAAGAAGAATTGAAAAGCCTTTTAGCGTCTGGCAGCTTACCCAACTTTCTCCACCAAGAGCTATTTGACAGCTATCAGTCGCGAATTGTCTCATCTGAAAAAGAACTTCGCGAGGTCTATAACCAAAGAAAGCCTCATTTAGCCAGCACCCGTGAAGAGCAGCAGGATTTAGACAGCCTGTATCGTCGGCTTTATTTAGCAGAAAAAGGAGCTATTAATGGGGCCATTTCCGGAGGGATCTTGCCCAGTGATATGGCCCAGTCTCATCTTCAAGATCTAAATGAAAAATTACTTTCTCTAACAGATGATTAGTCTCAGTCATGCCGCAAATTTTTACCTGTTGTAGAACCTTGATAGGACTTCTATAGCACCGATAAATAAGAGCAGGCATTCAAACAATTAACGCATTTAGCAACTTGCTAGACAACATCACAACTGCGTTCTACTGGTTGCAAAGACCCGTTTTGATACAACGATAAGTGATAATGGCTTTGAAATAGCTCAGAAGCCATTGGAGTTTTGTAGTCACCATGAAGCAGCTTGCCGTTCACCGTTTAGGCTGGGCAGCCGGGTTAATTGCCTTTATCCAACTCCCCGTGCTAGCTAGCAGTTCGGTGTCAAACGTGGCTCCCCTTAGCCTTAATCGACAAACTGATTTGGGTTCTCCACCGGTATTAGTGGCCGTGGCTTTAAGTCGGCGATCGCTCAGCCTTGGCGACAAGGGCGATGACGTGGTTGCCCTACAGCGGTTTCTCAGCAGACAAAGTCTCTATCCATTCGTCATTGACGGCGTCTATGGCTCAGAAACCGTCGATGCCGTATCCACCTATCAGCGCATTCGCGGTCTTTCGGCCACGGGTGTTGCCGACGAATCCACCCTTCTTGATATGGATTTCGACTTTGCCGCCGAGACGCCGTCATCTCCGCCAGTCGCCAGCAACGTTTCCAGCCAGACTATCTCGCTGTTTGCCCCTAGCTTGACCCTTAACGACAGCGGCACCGACGTGATCGCGCTACAGCAAAGACTTCAAGCCTTTGGCATTCCCCTTTTTGTCGATGGCGTGTACGGCTTTGAAACTCAGCAGGCCGTGCGCACCTATCAGCGCGTGCAGGATCTGGAAGTGACTGGCAACGCCGATAGCGTGACGCTAGAGCGCATGGGCTTCAAAACGCCCAGCTATCCTTATATTGCGGCCGTCATTGCCGACGCCGACGCGCTCAGCGAAGTCCAGAAATTTTTTCCCGATGCCTACGTAGATCGCAACAGACGCGGACGATTCATCAACATTGGCCGCTTTGCCGACCGGCTGCCTGCTGAAGCTAGAGTGGATGCCGCCGCCGCTAGAGGCTTCACCACCCGAGTTCTCTACAGCCGGTCAGGACTGTTAGGTCAATAAATAGCTCAGCGTTTGCACCCGATAAGAAACATGCTCAAGATAGCTCAGGGTGGATGCGTGGTTGATTAAATGCAGTCACACTGGGCGATCCTCCGTACTAGGCGTAGGCGATCGCTTTAAGCCTCTATCAAAACTAAGTCCCAATCGCTTCGGCATCCATGACCAAAGACTGACCCAATCGGAAAAACAGATCCTTTTGCAGTCTGACTCGCCCGGTTTCCGGCTGCGTTTTCATTCGGATCAAATAGGCGTAGTAGCTCTCCTGCACCTTGTGTAGGCTTAAGGTCAGCCCTAGCTTGTGGCCTAGCTCAATCAGTCGATCTATCCCTTCCACGGCCATGGCTAGCTCATATTGCTTGGCCTCTTCAGCTAACTGCAAGGTCTGCGCCAGCACCTGAGCTATCAACCGCTCTAAAATGGGCTGAGCCGCTGGCAATTTTAGCTCGCAGCGAAAATGATGGGCCTCTACCACAATGCCTTCTAGCTCGGCAATTCGACCCACCGAAATCTTCAGCAAGTTCCCCCCTGGCTCGGTAATATCTTGCTCTAGCGATTGGATGATCTTCATGGCGCGATGGCTGAGCGTAATGTCCGCCGCGACCTGTAGGGCCTGAGGGACGGGTAGGCGATCGCGATGAAAGGCCATCAGCACTCCATAGTTCTCCCGATAAACCTGCTCGTAAAGCTGATCTAGCCGCTCTAGCGTCTCTTGGTTGAGCTGCTGCATAATCCGATGCCGCTCTTCGGCAAACACATCTTGCAACGTGTAGATTTGACCAAACTGCTCGGTCACCGCCAAAACGCTCTGGGCAATGCTCGTGCTGGCAAAGGCATCCATCACCGCCGCTTTGGCCTCGCTGTAGGCAGTCCGGCTCGAAAAAGCTTGAATGCCACAGTGAAAGTCTTGTCCGCCCAAATGCAGCACAGCAAACGCCAGCGTTGTTTTCTCCTGGGTCATCGTTGCGGTGACCTGCACCTGACCCATGGCTAGCGTCATTGCGCCTAGCGGCTGCTGGTAATAGTCCTGTTGCTCTAACAAGTAGCAGTACAGCGGCTGCTGAGGCCGATAGGTATCAAAGAGCGACCCCATGGCATACTGAGCCACTACCTGCTCTAGGCTGACCTGAGCGGGCTTTACCTGCTTACAATAAACGCCCGCTCCGTCTTTGAAGTGATCGACGTTGCTCGGCGCTTGGGCCAGTTGCCGCACAAAGTCTATTTCCAAATCGCTGCCGGTCAGGACTTCGGCTAGCTCAATGGCTCGCGACGCATAGCAAAGAATTTGGGTGCCTTCTGGCCGAGAAATCTCGTCGAAAAACCAGCCGCAGCTTGTGTACATCAACAGAGCATGACGCTGCATCTCTAAAAGCTGGAGTGCTTTGGTGCGATCGCTAGCGCTCAGCAAATGAGTTTGATGCTGCTCAAAAAACTTATCTAAAGTGGCTTGGGTGCGATCGCTAATCACCGCCACATAGTCATTGCGAGCCTCCCAGGGATCGATCAATAGCCCAGCCCCCTGCGTTTCATAAATAGTTGCTAGGCGATCGCGCAGCCAGTCTAAAGCGTTGCGCAAAGGCGCTCGCCACTGCTGCTGCCAGCCGCCACCGCCGCCACAGCCACAGTCACTGCGCCAGCGCTCCACCCCATGCGAACAGCTCCAGGCGGTCGCCGGTTTTAGCTGCACCTCCCAGGTAGGCGGACAGATGCTGAGGTAATGCGCATAGCTCGTAACCTGCCAGCCCCGACGGGGAAACTCTTCGCTCAGGGCATAGCACAAAGCCTTCTCGGCCCCGGCTCGATGGTGGCCAAAGGTCTCGCCATCCGTCGCCACCGAAATTAGCTGAGACGGTCTGTACGAATCGTACTCAGGATTGCCGTCGTCGGATCGCACGGCCTGCGACAGCCGGTCGGCAAAGTGCTGAGAAGATCGCAAAATATCGTCAAAGCCCATATCGCCAGAAATCGGGCCGTCATAGAAAAAGATGTCTATGTAGTTGCGTCCGTTAGGCTGCGTCGGCAAAAAACACCGATAGGGACGCGTCGGATCGATCTCGCCGTGGCCCACCGACTGCCACTCGTCATAGCCGTCTTCTCGGCCAAACCGACGGCAGCGTTCGGCCTGCGAAGGAGCCAGCACAATAAACTGGATGCCTTCGTTGATTAATACTTCTAAAGAGGCATTGTCTACCGCCGTTTCAGCGAGCCAAATGCCTTCGGGATCGCGGCCAAAGCGCCGTTTGAAGTCGGCAATGCCCCAGCGCACCTGAGTCACTTTGTCTCTGGGGTTGGCCAGCGGCAAAATGATGTGATTGTAAGCTTGGGCGATCGCATTGCCATGACCATAATGGCGATCGCAGCTCACCCGATCCGCTTCCAAAATTCGCTGATACGTCTCCAAATCGTGACGCTCTAGCCAGCTCATCAGCGTCGGGCCGATGTTAAAGCTCATATATTCGTAATTATTGACGATGCGAACGACTTCGCCCCGCTCATTGAGCACGCGAGCAAAGGCATTAGGCCGATAAGACTCATGCAAAATGCGCTCATTCCAATCGTGAAAAGGCGCAGCGCTCGGCTGTCTGCCCACCGTTTCCAAAGAAGGATTCTCTCTCGGCGGCTGATAAAAATGACCGTGAACGCAGACGTATACGCCAGTAGCAATCGACTGAACCGACTCACGATCCTCTTTTATGGCAGATTCTGCGGCAGAGAATGACTGGGGCTTAACCATATTGTCAAACGGGAGAAAGAACAAACCGTCACTGGCAAAAGTCTAACGGCAATAACAACTTCTAAACCAAATGCCAAATCAAATGCCAAACCAAATGCCAAATCAAATGCCAAACCGCGATCCCAAGCCATAGTCTAAGCCACAGTCTCTTTCCTAAAGGCCAGGCATTCAACAGAATTTAGATAGCGCTAGTGTAACGGCATATACTCCAACTAAGCAGAAATTTTATAGAAAGCTAACGATAGCCCTATGCCAACAGTTGCGGGAAAAATTGTCGCGGGTCATCAAGTTGCCTCCGGCCTCAATGACAATAGCCCCTATCCCCAAGGGACTATCGAGATGCAAACGCCTCATTTTTTAGCTCAAGGCGTCGATCTTTCCTCTTTTTATCCCGGAACGCTCAACGTTTCTATTGATCCCCATCGCTTTGAGCTGATCTCGCAGCGCACCCTGTCTTTAGTAAAGTGGTCGCCTGAGCACGAACCTGAGAGCTTTTCGTTCGTTCCTATTCAGCTCGAATGGCGGCAGCAACACTACGACGGTTTAGTTTACTATCCGCGCCCCGAAACCAAAATCAATCACTTCCAGGAGCCTTTCGTCATCGAACTGCTGATGCCGCATATTGACGCGATCGCCTACGGAGACGAAGTTATCCTACGCGCAGCCGATCACGAGCTGATCATAACGAACTGATAGTAACGAACTTATAATAGAGTCATCGCCCTTATTACTAAGCCTCTATGACCGAGCCTGCCCATCAGCTTGACATCAACGTTCTTTCCCAGCAGCTAGAGACCGGAACCCTAGTAGAGCGAAAGCTAGCACTCGCAGCGCTGCGGGAAGTTCCGGCTGAACAGGCGGTGCCGCTGATTAAAAAAGTGCTGACTGACAAAAACGATCAGGTGCGTTCGATGGCTATTTTTGCCCTCGGCGTCAAGCATACAAATGAATGCTACGACCTGTTGCTCAATATATTAGAGAGCGATCCCGACTATGGCATTCGTGCCGACGCCGCCGGAGCCTTGGGCTATTTAGAAGATCCGCGAGCCTTCGATCCGCTGGTGAAAGCCTTTTATGAAGATGTCGATTGGCTGGTGCGCTTTAGTGCTGCCGTATCCCTCGGAAACTTAAAAAATCCGAAAGCGCATGATGTATTAATTTCAGCTTTGGATAGTAAGGAGGTGGTGATTCAGCAGGCCGCGATCGCTGCCCTAGGCGAAATCAAAGACCTCGATGCCATCGACCATATCCTGGCCTTTGCACAGGCCGAAGATTGGTTAGTGCGCCAAAGACTTGCCGAAGCTCTTGGCAATTTGCCCAGCGAAAAAAGCATTTCTGCCCTGCGCTATTTAGCCAAAGACGATCATTCGCAGGTTTCCGAAGCCGCAAAAATCTCGCTGGAAAAGTTAGAGGCCGAATAGCGACTGGCCTATTTGTTGTTCCTGGAGTGTTTTTGCATGAAGAGACGCTTTTGGTGAGCTATGAGAATGCTCGATTGGTGGAGGCGATCGCAGCCTGCACCATCGGCGCGCTCACCCAAAATCTGCTATTGACTATCGTGCTAGGAATGTCTGCCTTCTTCGCTTGGCAAGGAATACTAGCCGCCGCCAACTAAGGAATATTCTATGATTAAGCATCGGTAAAGCCCTTGAAGGCTGCGACGACAGGCTTAATAGCAGGATGATCGACGGCAGATTCTAGCGCCGAAATAACACCTTCTTTAGCGGCGTTTAACAAGCGCTTCTTCAAAGCAGGCTTACTCTCTATTGCTTCTACAGCTTTGGCGGTAATCATGGCATTGCCGACGGGCGTTGTTTTGTCGTAGCTCTGATCCAGTTCGGCAAAGATAGCTTTAATCTCGCGGACGGCTTCAGCAATGTCTTGCTTAGTGGCAGGATGGTTGTGTTGATTGGCCTGCTGACGGGCGTTGTCTTTGACTTCGTTGGCAAAATTGGCAATGTTTGCGCCTTGATTGTTGTTGGTGATGTCGGTCATGGGTTGATGGTCTCCTTGGGAGAGTTTGTTTTCAATGTTGATGTTGATATCGCGATAGTCTCTGCCCATCATCTCTTCTTCAAAGCGCTCTTCTTTTCCTCTTGATTCGCGGCGGCTTTGCTGACGAGCTTCGAGCGGTTCGTAGCCGTCTAAAAGCTGGCGAATGTTAACGCGAATGCGAAGCTTACCGATGGGATAGGTTTGCTCGCCCATTGCCTCTAGGCCGAGCAGTTCTTGATAGTCTAGCGGGGGATGGTCTGGATGGTTTGGCACGGGCACCCATTCAGTAACGTCAAGGTTGGCGAAGCTGCTGTGGATTTTGGTGAAGGTTTTGCGCAGCATGGTAAGAAAGGTGCGCCGACTGTTCTCTTTGCCGCTAATCGCGATAAAGATTTTCCGCTCTTCAGGATCGGCTCTCACTCGGGCAATGTTTTCTATTGCGCTGCCTTCTTTGTGGTGGAGCATAACGCCACTGCGCCAGGAGGTTTGGGCGTGGATGTCTTCGTGGGTGAGGACGATGAAGCGGGAGACGATGCTGTCTGGCAGGATGCGGTAGTGATATTGAAATTCTAGGGTGTCGCCTTCGAGGTGGGTGGCTTTGGGTTCGTCTTTGGGGAGGAGACCGGGGATGAGGAATTTTTGCGGCTGGCAGTGGTCGAGGAGAAAGCCGAGCTGGAACTCTTTCATGAGTTCGGTGAGGTAGGGATAGTGTTTGGGGGGATAGCGATCAGCATCTAAGATGCGATCAAGGTCGGCGGCGGTGAGGATGCCTTTGGTTTTGGTTTTAAGGGTTTCGTCGCTGAGGAGGGCGTAGATGCCGGTGGTTACCCAGTCGGGGTTGAGGACGTTAGTGTCTTTAAGAATGGGGTGGTCGCGGAAGTTGAGAACGAGGCCCAGGTTGTGCAGCAGGTCTATGAGCTGTTCTTGGCTTTCTTCTTCGGTGACGTTTTGCTGATAGCAGAGGC